>NZ_JBBXMW010000003.1:0-431077 GCF_038442325.1 Methylorubrum subtropicum
GATTTCCTGGCCGGCCGCGAGCGCGTAGGAGATGCCCGCGACGACGCGGTCGGCGCCGCCGCCCTTCGCCTCGACGACGCGGTCACCCGCATTGTCGACGACGTAGGTGTCCGAGCCCGCCCCGCCGATCATCGTGTCGGCACCGCCGCCGCCGTTGAGGACGTTGTTGCCGTCGTTGCCCGTCAGCGTCTGGCCGAACGCGTTGCCGGTGAGGTTCAGCGCCGCCGAATCGGTGGATGCGAGCAGTTGGAGCGCCTCGATCTCCTGACCCGCCGCCAGCGCGTAGCTGATTGCGGACAGCACGGTGTCGGTGCCGGCACCCTTGGCCTCGATGACGAGATCGCCGGCATTGTCGACGACGTAAGTGTCGGCGCCGGCCCCGCCGCTCAGCGTGTCCGCACCCAGGCCACCGTCGATGACGTTGGCTCCGGCGTCGCCGGTGATGCTGTCGCGACCCGAGCCGCCGATCACGTTCTCGAAATTCTTGAACGTGTCCGTTTCGGTGACCGGACCGTTGCTCGTGACGACCGTCGATGCCGTCGCGCCCTTGAGCACGATCGTGCGGCCCGGTCCGTCCTCGTAGGGGTCGGAATAGTCGAGCGTGTCCATGCCGCCGGCGCCGTCGAGGATGTCGTTGCCGAGGCCGCCCTTGATGACGTTGGCCTGTTCATCCCCGGTGATGGTGTCGTCGCCGTCGCTGCCGGTCACGTTCTCGAAGTTCCTGAACGTGTCCGTATCGGTGACGTCGTTGCCCCAGAGGTCCTCGTAGGTGAAGGCAGTGGTCGAAACCGCCGCGCCTTTGAGGACGAGGGTGAAGCCGGCTCCGGTCATGTGAAAGTCGGAATAGTCGAGCGTGTCGCCGGTACCCGCGCCGCCGTCGAGCGTGTCGCTGCCTTGGCCGCCCTGGATGGTGTCGTTGCCGGTCCCACCGCTCGCGGTGTCGTTGCCGCCGGCCATCACGATCACGTCGTCCACCGCGGTGCCGCCGAAGGTCGAGCCGCGATTCTCACCGCGATATTCGAAATGCTCGAAGCCGGCGATCTTGCCGATCACGGCGCCGCCCTTGCGGATCGCGCTGCCGTCGAAGCCGACGCCGACATCGTAATACTGCTCGAAGTACAGGATCGTGTCGTCGCCGGCCCCGGCATCGTAGAGCGACACGCCGCCATCGGTCCGATAGCCCGAATAGGCCTCCCTGATCAGCAGGACATCGTCGCCGTCCCCGGTGCGGATGCTGTCCGCCCCGTCCACGACCGCATCGGCGGTGTCGTTCCCCGCGCCCGTGTCGACGGTGTCGCTGCCCGAGGCGATGTCGACGTAGTCTTGCCCGCCCAGCGTGGCGACGGTGTCGTTGCCCCCGCTGGCCTCGACGAAGTCGTCGCCGACGCCCCCGGTGGCCTTGACGGTCGAATAGGTCGACAGGGACAACGCCTCGATCGCGACGGCCTTGACCTGAATCGTGCCGTCGATCGCGATCGTGGTCGTGGCACCGACCTTCGCCTCGACGGTTCCGTCGAAGTTCTTCCGATAGAGGAAACGGAGTGTATCGATGCCCTCGCCGCCGTCGAGGATGTCGTCGAGGCCGGCCTGCGTGGCGTCGAGGGTGTCGTTTCCGGCATCGCCGTAGAGGGCGTCCCGGCCGTAGCCGCCGCGGAGGGCGTCGTCGCCCCCGCCGCCGTGCACGACGTCGTTCGAGGAATTGGTTGCGCTCTCATCGTGGAGGTCGCGGCGGCGGTCGAAGTGGAACGAGTAGCCGTACGAGGTCTGGTCCGCGTTGATCTCGTCGTTGCCGTCGCCGCCCGCGATCGTGTCGGCACCGCGCCCACCGAAGAGATTGTCGTCGCTCTTGCCGCCCGTGAGGGTGTCGTTGCCGTCGCCGCCGTCGATGGGGTTGGACTCAAGGCCGGTGGCGAGGACGACGGCGCGGGCATCGCCGACCGAGATCGTGTCGTTGCCGCTGCCCCCGCCGACGCGGCCGAACGCCTCGATGCTCGACAGGCTGCCGTAGGCGCCGAGTGAGGTGGTGACGCCGGCGATGAGCGTGAGGTTCTCCGTCGCGTTCCAGAGATCGAAGCCGCCGGTGTCGAACCCGGCGCCGCCGATCAGCGTGACCTTGCCCGAGCCGCCGTCGAGCGTGTCGTCTCCGCCGCCGCCGGTCAGGACGTCGTCGCCGCTGCCGCCGTAGAGCGCGTCGTCCAGCGCGCCGCCGGTAACGGTGGTCGCGCCGGTGACGTCGGCGCCGTCGAAGATCAGCCGCTCGACGTTCTTCACGAGCAGAGCGTCGACGCCGCCGATCCGAACGCTGCTGCCGGCGGCGGTCAGGGTGACGGCGATCGTGTCGGTCGTGGCGGAAAACGGGACGTAGATTTCCGCGGTGTCGCGATCGGTCCCGCCGTCGACGACGCCGCCCGCCGGCCCGGTGCGGGCGGCGACCGTACGGATGAAATCGTCGCCGGCATCGCCGTAGAGGCGGTCGCCCTCCGCATCACGTGCTGAGGCGCCGTCGCCGCCGTGGATCGTGTCGTTGCCGTCGCCGCCGTGGATCGTGTCGGTCCCGGTGCCGCCCCCGATCTGATCGCTCCCGCCGCCGCCGTCGAGCGTGTCGCTGCCGCCCCGGCCGAAGATGAACTCGGCCAGACTCGTGCCCGCGACCGTCTCGTCGTCGTCGTCACCGTAATAGTAGGTGCCGATAAATTTGCCGGCCATGGTCTTCCCCCGATGCCCTGTCATCGTCGTACCAGGAACTTCCCGCGCAGGCGAAGGCTGACAGGATCGTCACAGCACGCAATGATTTGCGCTGAATTGCATCGACTCTTCTATGTGCTATAGGACGCATCTCTGGGAAGAGGCCATGTCTAAGTTTGTTTTTTCATCGATGGTCGAGATCTAGTTCAGCTGATGCTGAATTATCTATTTTCTTGATAAATCGCGGCCCGCGTCCAAGATTGCAAATCGTATCACTGCCGTGGTCGGACTGTCCACTATCCAATTGAATAGTCCCGAGAGCGTCCGCACCGTCGTCCAGCAGGAAAGGGGGCGGCATCCCGATGCGGTCTCACCCTCTCGCGGAGCGAGCCGCGATCGGCCGCGACGCGATCCGACGCGGCACTGACCGCGACCTCGAAGCCTGATCGAATTGAAAACCCGCCCTGTGAAAGCAGACGTGACCGGTCGCGTCGCCCAGGCCTTCGGGCCGCGCTCGCTCGACCGCAATATCAGTCGGATCGATGGGAAGCGTCGCGCCTCTTTCCCATTCAAGCTCACAGGCGCGCGAACGTTTCGCGCCAGGAGCCGGCTCTCCGCTTGCGGCCCATCCATCGGTGTCGTCCCGTTCCGCGGGTTTCAGGTGATGAACCTCGCCCCCGCTGACGGCCTTCGAGTTGGCCAACCTGGAACTCGGCCGGGACTTTTACGACATGACCTTCCTGTCGGAGGGGGCGGATCATCCCTGGCAACCGAAACGGACCCGTTTTACGAGCGGAAAATATATAAAGAAAACTATATTGGTGTTATCAAGCTGTCGATCTTCATCATCCTTGAATGGCCGCCCCAGTCCAGAGGCCGTCTCCCCGATGCCATCCAGACTGGTACGGCAACATGACGCCGGCCGCCGAATTAAAGGGTCGATCCGCATGATCGATCCCGGCTGTCCGACGGATACCCGCGGCAAATGCCGTCAAACCATCTTCTGTGATTCGAAGCGCTGGGAAGGTCCCAGCGCGCGAGGTCCTTTGCCGGCAGATACGATCATCCGGCTTCAGATTTTCCTGCCGACAAACATCGCACTCTCCAGCCGACAAACCCGTTGCGCGCTTTGCGAATCAACCACCATGATTTCAATGGGTTCGGCTGGAAAGTGCCGACAAACTTCCCGTAATTGCACATGAGCACCCCCGGCGCCCGCGGCTCGCGGGCGCCGCCTCCGCGAGGATCGGCCCCGAACGACCGGGCCATGGCGATGGGCTTCGGAGGGGCCGGCTACAGCCGGATGTTGCGACGGCGCGCGCGTGCCTGTGCCCCATCGGCCACAATCCCGCGCCGCGAAACGATCTTTTGGAATCCCTCGAAACTTACACAGGTCATGTCTGGAACGGTTCGAAGGAAGCCGTCCGCGCCATGGCTCACGTAAGCTTGACCGTAAATGTTGCTGCATCGTAACCGCCGCCGATCAACGTGCCGGTACGAGTCCCCCCGCAGCTATGACGTTCAACAAAAACAAGAAAACACGGTTCGGCTTCAAGGCGAACGTTCTGCTTGCGGTTGCGGCCGGCGCCGGATCGAGCCTCTCGCCCGGGGCCGCTATGGCGCAGCAGGCCGCGGCCGGGACGCAGGAGGTCGTGCTGGAAGAGCTGTCGGTCGCGGGCGAAGGGCGCGGCGCGGGCAACGCCGCCGCCGGGTTCGGCGTGCCTCGGCTCAAGGCCGACGGCTACCTCGCGCGGGACGGCGTCAGCGCCACGCGCACCCAGACCCCCTTGCGCGAGGTGCCCCAGACCGTTGTCGTGGTGCCGGCCCAGGTTCTGACCGACGCGGCGGCGACGCGGGTGGACACCGCGCTGGACCTCGCGGGCGTCGGCCGGGCCAACAATTTCGGCGGGCTCGGCCTGTCGGAATTCACGATCCGCGGCCTCGCCACCGGCGAGTATTACCGCAACGGCTTCCCGATCAACCGCGGCTTCCCGAACTCGCCGGACGTCGCCTCGATCGAGCGCATCGAGGTGCTCAAAGGTCCCTCCGCCTTCCTCTACGGACGGGGCGACCCCGGCGGCACCTTCAACATCGTCACCAAGCAGCCGCTAGCGGAGCGCGCCCTGTGGGTGGGCCAGCAGCTCGGCAGCTTCAACGCCAAGCGCACCACCTTCGACGCCACCGGCCCCCTCGACGCTGACGGACAGGTGCTCGCCCGCCTCACCGGCGCGTTCGAGGACAACGGCAGCTTTCGCGATTTCGTCTACAGCGACCGCTATTACTTGGCGCCGGTGATCGCCTGGAAGGCCACGCCCGACACCACGATCACCCTGGAAGGCGAGTTCCTCGGCACCGCCCAGCCGCTCGACCGGGGTATCGTGCCCTTCAACGGCAGCATTCGGACCCTGCCGCGCAGCCGCTTCCTCGGCGAACCCGGCCTCGCGCCGGTCCGCAACGACAACGCGCTCGGCCAATTGCGCATCGAGCACCGGATCGATCCGGACTGGGTCGTCACCGCCGGCGCGCAGGTGCTCGGCGGCAACATCCGCGGTCTCGGCGTCGGCGTCTTCGGCGTCAATCAGGTCAATCCGCGCCTGCTGGACCGCACCCTCGAATACCGCGACCTGACGTGGTCGGACCTCGACCTCCAACTCAACCTCGCCGGCAAGTTCGAGACCGGCCCCTTCCGCCACACGCTGCTGATGGGGCTCGAATACGACAGCTACCGCTACCGGGAGGTCTTCAGCCGGTCGCCCCGTCTGTTGGCCGATGAGAGGACGAGCCGGTTCCCCCTTGATCCGCTGGCGCCGGCCTACGGCCAGTCCCTGCCCGCGATCACGAGCCCGGTCACCAATTTCCTCCAGGACACCCAGAGCATCGCCGGCTACGTCCAGGACCAGATCGACCTCACGCCGCGCCTCCACGCGCTGGCCGGCGTACGGGTCGAGAATCTCGGCCTCGTCTCGACCAATTACCTCCCGGTCCGCCCCGGGACCGTCAATCCGGCGAACCGGGAGGCGACGGTCGCCACGCCCCGCTTCGGCCTCGTCTACGATCTTACCGACACCGTCTCGATCTACGGCAACTACGCGCAGTCGTTCCGGCCCAACACCGGTACGACCACGACGGGGCTGCCGCTTCCCTTCCAGGGCGGTGAAGGCCTCGAGGCCGGTGCCAAGATCGCCCTGCTCGATGGACGTCTGAGCCTGGACGCGGCCGTGTTCGACATTCGGCGCACCAACGTGGCGACCACCGACCCGCTCAACGTGAACGCCTTTGTCGCGGCCGGCGAAATCCGCAGCCGCGGCTTCGACCTCAGCGTCGCGGGCTACCTCGCACCGGGCTGGCGGGTGTTCGGCACCTATACCCACGCCGATGCCGAAGTGACGCGGGACCAAACGATCCCGGTCGGTACCCGGCTCGCCAACGTGCCGACGAACAGCCTCGCCGTGCAGAGCGTCTACGAGTTCCAGGGCGGCGACCTGCGCGGGCTCGGGCTCGGCGGCGGGCTCACCTATGTCGGCGCCCGCAACGCCGGGACGGCGTTCCCGACCTTCCGGCTGCCCGAATACACGACCCTCAACCTGATCTCGTATTACTGGATCACGCCCGAGGTGAAGGTCTATCTCAACGTCGAGAACCTGCTCGACGCGACCTACTACGACCGCGCCTTCCAGAACCGCTACGCCACGCCGGGCCTGCCACGCGCGATCATGGGCGGCGTCGCGGCGCGGTTCTGAAGGCGGGCAGCTGCCCCCCGCTTGAGCCATTCGGCGGGGGCGTGTACGGCGCAGGCGTCATGCCTTCGCCTCATTCGAGGGGAAAGCAGGCCGCCCGCTCGTCCGGGCGCGCTTGGCGCGCCGGGGGCCCATCCTCGGACGACGGGTCGGGCCGCATTTTTCGTCAGACCGGTGCCCATCCTGAAAGGAGGCGCCGCGTCCCACGCGACATCCGCCAAAGGGGTCACTACGCCGATGTTCCTTGCCAAGTCTTCCATGGCCAAGCATTCCGCGCGCCCGCTGCGCGTGGCCGCCTTCCTCGCCATGGCGGGCCTCGGGGCCGGCCTCGGCGCGACCGCTTACGCCCAGGCGCCCGCCAAGAAGCCGGCGGCGCCCGCGCCGACGCCCGCTCCGGCCCAGTCCCAGCCGGCGGCGCCCGCCGGGCAGCAGGCCCAGCAGACCGGCCCGCAGATCATCAACGTGAAGTCGGAGCCGAGCCAGGCCGACTGGACCAAGGTCTGCGGCAAGGACAACGCGTCGGGCACCGACGTCTGCTACACCACCCGCGACTTCGTGTCGGATTCGGGCCAGCCGGTGATGGCGGTCGCGCTCTACGACATGAAGAACACGACGGCCAAGCAGGAGGTGAAGGTCATCCGCTTCCTCCTGCCGCTCGGCCTGATGCTGGCGCCCGGCATCCGCTTCAGCGTCGACGGCAAGGAGACCACGGCCGGCAAGTTCGCGGTCTGCTTCCCCAACGGCTGCTTCGCCGAGGCCCCGGCCGTCTCCAACGAGCTGCTCGCGGCCTTCAAGAAGGGCGGCACGCTCAACGTCTCGGTGCAGAACCAGACCCAGCGCGAGGTCGTGTTCGCCGTGCCGCTCGCCGGCTTCGGCAAGGCCTTCGACGGCCCGGCCATCGACCCGAAGGTGCTGGAAGACCAGCAGAAGAAGCTCCAGGCCGAGATGGAGAAGCGCAGCGACGACATGCGCAAGAAGCTGGAGCAGCAGGGCGGCACCCCGGCTCCCGCCGCCCCGGCCGCCAGCGCCGCGCCGAAGTAAGCTCGGGCCTCTTTCCACGACCTTATCGCCCCGCCGCGGCTTCCCGCGGCGGGGTTTTCCGTTTGCACACCCGGCTCCGTTCGATCAATTCGATGAGACGCGCATCCCCTCGCCCCGCTGTGCGGGGAGAGGGCCGCGACGACCTCGTTGTCGGCGCGGCGAGGCGGCAGCCGAAGGTGAGGGGGCTCTTCAGGACGGGTCACTTCCGGCGAGGCCCCCTCACCGCCGCTTCGCTTCCTTCATGGACGACAAGGTCCATGAAGGCCTCTCCCCGCGTGCGGGGAGAGGGGGGAGCCGCCGCCTATGCGGCGATCAATCCGATCGAGCCTGCCGCGCAACGATCCGCGCCACGATCGCCTCCCGCTCGGCCCGGCTCGCCGCGAGCCTTTTTCGCGCGGCGGCGGTGACGGCTGGGCCCGCGGTCTCTGGCCGGCCGGCGTCGAAGGGCGGGGCCGGGGCGTATTCGTGCTGGAGCTGGATCGCCTGGGCGGTGGCCGGGTCGGTGAGTTCGGCCGCCAGGGTCAGGGCGAAGTCGATGCCCGCGGTCACGCCGCCGCCGGTGACGAGGTTGCCGTCGCGCACCACGCGCGCCTCCACCGGCACCGCGCCGAAGGCGGCGAGCAGGTCGTGCGCGGCCCAATGCGTCGTGGCGCGCCGCCCCACGAGCAGACCCGCGGCGCCGAGCACCAGCGCGCCGGTGCAGACCGAGGTGAGGTAGCGGGCGCCCGCGGCCTGACGCCGGACGAAGTCGAGGGTCTCGTCGTCCTCCATCAGGGTGTTCACGCCCGCGCCGCCCGGCACGCACAGCACGTCGAGGGCGGGGCAGTCCGAAAACGTCGTCGTCGGGGTGAGCACGAGGCCGGTGGCGCTGGTGACCGGCGCGCGGTCTCTCGCGACGAGATGCACGCGGGCGTCGGGCAGCGTGGCGAACACCTCGTAGGGCCCGGTCAGGTCGAGCTGCTGCACCCGCGGGAACACCAGAAGGCCGATCTCGAGCGCCATGGTCCCTCCCCTCACCGGCTCAGCTTATCGCAGATAGATCACGCTGTAGAGCGAGGCGCGCAGCTCCGCCTCGTCGAGCCAGACCCGGCCGAACTCGCACCGCTCGCGGATGCCCGGCCGCATCCGGGCGCAGTACTCGCCCGTGTTGTCCTGCAGATGGTACCGGCAGCGCCCGCCGACTTTGCGCCGGGCGAGGATCGGGCTCGAATGGTCGGCGGCGAGGTCGGGGTCCTTGGGGTCGCGCTCCTCCAGCACGTACCAGGAATAGCCGACCACCGGCAGGCGGCCGTGATCCAGCGCGTAGTCGATCATCGCCATCAGCCGCTCGGAGCCGGCTGCGAGGTCCGGGTCGCCGGCCTTCGCCCGCTCCATGAAGTCGAGCTGGTTGTCGGCGATCGATTCCGAGACCGGCAGCAGCGGCACCGGCAGAGGCTGGCGGCGGCAGCGCCGCTCGACATGGGCGATCCAGCCGGCGTTGAAGGCGTCGGTGGCGGGGTCGCGCAGCCGCTCCACCGTGCCACCGAGGCTGCGCCAGCTCATCTTCGGCGCGAGCCGGCTGCGCCAGCGCAACGCGCTGAGCGTACGCAGATGCTGGCCGTAGCCGTCGAACGAGGGCAGGTCGCGGTCCGGGCACAGGCCGCCGAGATTGTAGAGGAGGGCCGCGGCTTCCTCCTGCCCGTCCTCCAGCTTGTCGAAGAACGGTTTTCGCAGCGGGTTGCGCTCCTTCGAGGCCTCGGTGTCGTTGCGGCTCTCGGCGATGTCCTTTGTGAGATCGGGGTGGGTGTTCAGGTACTTCCGCAGGGCCCGGTCGCGGCTGTGAAAAAGGCCGGCGGGGTCGGCGAAGTAGTAGCGGGTGGCCACATCCAGCGCCGAGACCGTGACGCCGACCCGCTGCGAGATCATGTCGGCGGTGGCGTAGGCGAAGCAGATCGCGCTGTCGCCCTGGCTCATCGGCGAGCGCGCTGGATCGGGGCTGATGCGCCCGTCGAGGGGATGCGTGGCCCGCCGTGCGGGCAGCGCCACCGCCGCCTCGGTGCAGCCGCGGCTGCGGGAATAACTCGGTCGCTCCGGCAGGAGGCGCGTGTCGAGGGCGCTCGCGGGATCGGCTGCGAGGATCGACAGCAGCCCGATGAGAAGCCGGCCCGCGGCCTGCCTCACTCGGCCACCGTCGGGCCCGGCTCCGCGTCCTCCGCCGCCGCCGCGTCGGCGCCGCGGACCACTTCCGCGGCGGCGGCCTCGGCCAGCAGCGCGTAGCCGCCGTCGGCCATGTGCAGGCCGTCCTTGGCGAACAGTTCGGAGCGGGTGAGCCGGCTCTGGGCGATCCAGCCGCGCATGAGGTCGGAGCGGCGGATCACCGGCACGCCGAGTTCGGCGCCGATGTCGCGCACTGCATCGCGGAAGCGGTCCGCGCCGGGCGTGGCGTCGAGGGCCGGGCACCATTGCGGCTCCATCAGCACCACGTCGATGCCGGCCTCACGGATGCGGGCGACCGCGGCCTGCGTCGCCGTGCGGAAATGGGTGAGCGAGATGCCGCGCAGGGGATCATTGCTGCCGGTCTGCCAGATCACGAGATCGGGCGCGGGCTTGATCACGTCGCGGTCGAGGCGGGCCAGCATCTCGTCCACGGCCTCGCCGCCGATGCCGCGGTTCTCGACCAGGATGTCGCCCGCGAGCTGCGGCAGGGCGCGGCGCAGCAGCGCCTCCAGCCGGGCCGGATAGGAGGCGGCGCGGGTGCTGGCGCCGATGCCCTCCGTCGAGGACGAGCCGAAAGCGACGATCCGCAGCGGTTCGCCCGCGGCGATGCGCTGGGCGACCCGCGGCAGGCTGCCCGGCACCGGCTCGGGCGTTTCGTCGAACAGGCCGAGATCGATCCGGTCCGACATGAGGCCGGCATAGGCCAGGACGGCGGTGGAGGACAGGCTGAGCGCGAGCGCGACGGCCGCCGCACGGGTCAGCCGCCGGCCGGTGGAGGGGCGGTGGCGTAAGAAGATCCGCATCACGTTCGCGACGTCCTGCACCCCGCGGACATCCGGGTTCGCACCCGATGGCCGGCAGGCGGAGGGCTACGGCGACCGACCTTCCGCCTGCGGGAGATCGGTCCGGGGCGGGTTCGCCCGGTTTTGGGGATCGAGGCCGGCGCGTCCGGAGGGCTGCCGGTTCCCCTGTTCCGGAGGCGATTTAACGGTGGGGCGTGAGGGCGGGCAAATGAAATAAATTGCGCAAAGGTTAACTGGGCTCAATGTGGATTGGGGGTAAGACTCGGCCGGACGGCATAGGCCGATACGTTCGCACGCCGCGGGTTTCTGCGCTCCACCGTCATTCCGGGGCGCCGAAGGCGAACCCGGAATCCACCCGTGATGCGCGGCTACCCACACCGTCGCGGCCAGTCGTGGATTCCGGGTTCGCTTCGCGCCCCGGAATGACGGGGGTGGGTTCAGGCCCGCGACAGCAGCGAGACCGTGCCGCTGCCGTGGCGCTCGATCCGGCCGTCGAGTTCGAGTTCGAGCAGCAGCGAATGCACCACCCGCACCGGCAGGCCGGTGGCGCGGGCGAGCGCGTCGGTGCCGACGGGGGCGGGGCTCAGCGCCGCGAGCAGGCGCTCGCCGGCCTCGTCGTCGTCGGACGGCGCGGTGTGGAACGGGGCCGGCGCCTCGTGCAGGACGGCGACCGCCGGGCGCGGGCCGGTGCCGTCGAGGTCGATCTCGTCCCAGTAATCGGCGTCCTCCGGCTCCGGGCGGTCGGCGACGCCGCCGGCCTTGCCCTCGCCGCCGGAGATCAGCGGCTCGATGACGGTGAGCACGTGCTCCACCTCGGCCACCAACGTCGCACCCTGGCGGATCAGGTCGTTGGTGCCCTCGGCGCGGGGATCGAGGGGCGAGCCCGGCACGGCGAAAACCTCGCGGCCCTGCTCCAGCGCGAAGCGCGCGGTGATGAGCGAGCCGGAGCGGCGCGCGGCCTCGACCACGACGGTGCCCAGCGACAGCCCCGAGATGATGCGGTTGCGGCGGGGGAAGTCGCGCCCGCGCGGCACCCAGCCCATCGGCATCTCGGCGACGATGGCGCCGCCCGCCTCCAGGATCTCATCGACGAGGCCCTTGTGGCTGTCGGGATAGATCTTGTCGTGTCCGCCCGCGATCACCGCCACGGTGCCCCCTTTGAGCGCGGCGCGGTGGGCGCGGGCGTCGATGCCGCGGGCGAGGCCCGAGACGACGACGAGCCCGGCCTCGCCAAGGCCCATCGCGAGCCGCTCGGTGAAGGCGAGGCCGGCCGTCGAGGCGTTGCGCGAGCCGACGATGGCGACGGAGGGTTTCAGGATCGCCCCCGCCGCGCCGCGGAGCGCGATCAGCGGCGGCGCGGTGTCGGTGGCGTGCAGGCTTTTGGGGTACTCCGCCTCGCCCATGGCGAGGTAGCGCACGCCGAGCCGGGCGGCTGCGGCCAGCTCGCGCTCGATCTGCGCCTTGGTGGCTGGGACGATGGGCTTGCCGGTGCGCTTGGTCAGGTCCGGCAGGGCGTCAAGCGCTGCGGCCGCGCTGCCGAAGCGGTTGATCAGGCCGCGGAAGGTGCGCGGACCGACGCGCTCGGTGCGGATCAGGCGCAGCCAGTCGAAGCGCTGCGCGTCGGTGAGCTGCATCGAAACACCCCCGCTCGTCGGGGAGTCGGCGTCAGCCCTTCTGCCCGATCCGCCCCTCGGTGCCGGCGGCGAGCCGGCGGATGTTGGGGGCGTGCTTCCACCATAGCAGGGCCGCGAGCACGAGGAAGAGCGCCGCAACGTGTCCGTGTCCCAGCGCCCACAGCACGAGCGGGGTGGCGGCCGAGGCCGCGAGCGCGGCCAGCGACGAGTATTTGAGCGCGAAGGCGAGCCCGAGCCAGATCGCCGCGAAGGCGAGAAGCGTAAGCGGGCTAAGCGCAATGAGGATGCCGATGAAGGTCGCGACCCCCTTGCCGCCCTTGAAGCCGAGCCAGACCGGGAAGAGGTGGCCCAAAAAGGCCCCGAGTCCGGCAGCGAGCGCGGGCCCCTCCCCCCAATAGCCGGCGATCAGCACGGCGGCGGTGCCTTTCAGCGCGTCGCCGAGCAAGGTCGCGGCGGCGAGCCCCTTGCGGCCGGTGCGGAGCACGTTGGTCGCCCCGATATTGCCCGATCCGATGGCGCGCACGTCGCCGAGGCCGGCGACCTTGGTGAGGATCAGCCCGAACGGGATCGAGCCCAGCGCGTAGCCGAACGCGAGGGCGCCGAGGAGCAGCGGCCAGCCGGCCTCAAAGAGCGGGGTCATGCCGCCACCGCGAAAAGCTCGGAGCGGTGGACGATCCGGCCGCCGACCAGCGTTAGCACCGCCGCGCCCTGGAGCCGCGCCTCGTCGAACGGCGAGTTCTTCGAGCGCGACTTCAGCTGCCGCTTGTCCAGCACGTAGGGCAGGTCGGGGTCGATCAGCACGAGGTCGGCGGGCGCGCTTGGCGCGAGGCGTCCGGCCTCGCGGCCCAAAAGGTTGGCGGGGTTGGACGAGAGCGCGGCGAGCAGCCGGGGCAGCGACACGTCGCCGGTGTGGAGCAGGCGCAGGCTCGCGCCGAGCAGGGTTTCGATGCCGAGCGCACCGTCGGCGGCCTCGGCGAAGGGCAGGCGCTTGGTCTCGACGTCCTGCGGGTTGTGGTCGGAGACGATCACGTCGATCACCCCCTCGTTGAGCGCGGCGATCACCGCGTGCCGGTCGTCCTCGCGGCGCAGCGGCGGCGAGAGCTTGCAGAAGGTGCGGTAGTGGCCGATGTCGCCCTCGTTCAGCACGAGGTTGTTGACCGAGACGCCGCAGGTGACGGGCAGGCCCGCGTCTTTGGCCCGCCGCACGATCTCGACGCTGTCGGCGCAGGAGATCATCGCCGCGTGGTAGCGCCCGCCGGTGAGGCGCACGAGGCGGATGTCGCGCTCCAGCATGATCGTCTCGGCCTCGCGGGGCACGCCCATCAGCCCGAGGCGGGAGGCCATCTCGCCCTCGTTCATCACGCCTTCGGCGGCGAGATCGGGCTCCTCGACATGCTGCATGAGGAGCGCGCCGAAATCGCGGGCGTAGGTGAGCGCGCGGCGCATCACCTGGGCGTTCGTCACCGCCTTGAGCCCGTCGGTGAAGGCGACCGCGCCCGCCTCCTGCAGCAAGCCGAACTCGGTCATCTCGCGCCCCGCCAGACCCTTGGTGATGGCAGCGGCCGGCAGGACGTTGACGCTCGCCGTGTCGCGGGCGCGGCGCAGCACGAAATCCACGATGGGCGGCCCGTCGATCACCGGGTTGGTGTCCGGCATGCAGACCAGCGTGGTCACGCCGCCCGCGGCGGCCGCCGCGCTCGCCGAGGCCAGGGTCTCGCGATGCTCCGCGCCGGGCTCGCCGACGAAGGCGCGCAGGTCGATCAGGCCGGGCGCCAGCACGTGCCCGCCGCAATCGATTTTTTGTGAGCCTTCCGGCGTGCCGGGGGCGGCGCCCCAGGCGACATCCTGGATGCGCCCGCCCTGCACCAGCACGGCGCCGGGGCCCTCGCGGCCGGTGGCCGGATCGAGCAGGTGGGCGTTCGAGAGGAGGAGCGGAGCGACTGTCATCGGCCGAGTTCGACGAATTCCCGTGCGTCCGCCCGAGCCTTCGCCGGGCGCCGGGCTTGTCGGTAAACCAGTGTCGCGGCCAGAACCAGAGGCGCGTGGTGACGAACGCGGCTGACGCCCCCACCATCGTCATTCCGGGGCGCGCAGCGAACCCGGACCCGCAGGGGCGCGCCGGAGGCGTGCAATCCACCCGTGATGCGCGGCCTCACGAAGCGTCGCGGCCAGTCGTGGATTCCGGGTTCCGCTGCGCGGCCCCGGAATGACGGTGGAGGATAACCCGATCCCCGGTGCGCGGCTCGCAAGTCCATCCCCCACGCCCCCGCCGTTGCCGGCCCGTAAAACCCGATGCTATAGCCCGACCGATGCCGGGCGGCCTCCGCCGGGGCTTTTCGAACGTTTCACGGGCGGCATGTCGGTCGACGAGAAGACGGTACGGCGCATCGCGCATCTGGCGCGCATCGCGGTCACGGACGAGGAGGTCGGCCCGCTCCAGGGCGAGCTCAACGCCATCCTGGCCTTCGTCGAGCAGCTCGGCGCGGTCGATGTCACCGGCGTCGAGCCGATGACCTCGGTAACGCCGATGCGCATGAAGAAGCGCGAGGACGTCGTCAACGACGGCGGCCGGGCGGGCGACATCGTCGCCAACGCCCCCGACACCGAAGACAATTACTTTCTGGTGCCGAAGGTCGTCGAGTAGACGATTCGGCATGGGAATCGCTCACGCCTCTTCCCTCCCCCTTGCGGGGAGGGACCGAGGGTGGGGGTGGTTCCGCCGGACTCCGCCGCGGCAGGCGGAGCCACCCCCACCTCCTCCCTCCTCCCCGCAAGGGGGAGGAGAGCGCCCGTCTCGGTGAGCGAGGCGACTCGATGGAACGCTCATGACGGCACTCAACGAACTCACCCTGGCCGAGGCCCGCGACGGGCTGAAGCAAAAAGATTTCTCCGCCCGCGAGATCGCGCAGGCGCATCTCGACGCCATCGAGAAGGCGGGCGCGCTCAACGCTTACATCGTGGGAACGCCCGACCGCGCCCTGAAGATGGCGGACGTCTCCGACGAAAAAATCGCCAAGGGCGAGGCCCGGCCGCTCGAAGGGCTGCCGCTCGGCATCAAGGACCTGTTCGCGACGCAAGGGGTGCACACCACCGCGGGCTCCAAGATCCTCGAAGGGTTCGAGCCGCATTACGAATCGAACGTCTCGACCCAGCTCTGGCGCGACGGCGCGGTGATGCTGGGCAAGCTCAACCTCGACGAGTTCGCCATGGGCTCCTCGAACGAGACCAGCGCCTACGGCAAGACGATCTCGCCCTGGCGCCGGAACGGTTCGGACGCGGCGCTGGTGCCCGGCGGCTCGTCGGGCGGCTCGGCGGCGGCGGTCGCGGCGCATCTCTGCCTGGGGGCGACCGCCACCGACACCGGCGGCTCGATCCGCCAGCCCGCCGCCTTCACCGGCACGGTCGGCATCAAGCCGACCTACGGGCGCTGCTCGCGCTGGGGCATCATCGCCTACGCTTCCTCGCTCGATCAGGCCGGCCCGATCGCCCGCACGGTGCAGGATTGCGCGATCCTGCTCGGCTCCATGGCCGGCCACGACCCGCGCGACACGACTTCGGTCGATCTGCCCGTCCCGGACTTCGAGGCCGCGATCTCCCGCGGCGTGAAGGGCCTCACCATCGGCATCCCGAAGGAATACCGGGTCGAGGGCATGTCTGACGAGATCCTGCGGCTGTGGGACCAGGGCGCGGAATGGCTGCGGGCCGCGGGCGCGACCATTAAGGAAATCTCGCTGCCGCACACGCAATACGCGCTGCCGGCCTACTACATCGTGGCCCCGGCCGAGGCCTCCTCGAACCTCGCCCGCTACGACGGCGTGCGCTACGGCCTGCGGGTTCCCGGCAAGGACATCGCCGGGATGTACGAGAACACCCGCGCGGCGGGCTTCGGCCGCGAGGTGAAGCGCCGCATCATGATCGGCACCTACGTGCTCTCGGCGGGCTATTACGACGCCTACTACGTGCGGGCGCAGAAGATTCGCACGCTGATCAAGCGCGACTTCGAGCAGGCCTACGCGTCCGGCGTCGATGCGATCCTCACGCCGGCCACCCCGTCGGCCGCCTTCGGCCTCGGCGAGATGGCGAGCGCGGACCCGGTGCAGATGTACCTCAACGATGTGTTCACCGTGACGGTGAACATGGCCGGGCTGCCCGGCATCGCGGTGCCGGCGGGGCTCGACGCGCAAGGGTTGCCCCTCGGCCTCCAGCTGATCGGCCGGCCCTTCGATGAGGAGACGCTGTTTGCCGCGGCGCAGACCATCGAGGACGCGGCCGGGCGGATGAAACTCCCCGCCGCGTGGTGGGCTTGAGCCCGGTATGAACGCCGCTCCCCCCGTCGTCCCGGTCTATCCCGTTTCGGTCTGGATCATGGCCGGCTTCGATCCGGTGCTGATCGCGGTCGCCTTCATCCTCGGCTGGAAGGCCGACCAGTTCGGCAAGGTGTTCATCGCGGCCATCGCCGCGCTGGCGATCTCGGTGCTGTTCGCCTGGATCGTGACCCGGATCGGCCTGCCCTGGCCCGCCCCGGTCGCCGCCGACATGCCGACCTTCTTCCCCGTCCGCACGGTCTCGGCCTTCCTGTGGGCGGCGGCCGGGTACGGCGCGCGGCGGGTGCTGAAGCGGGGCGTTCGCTAGAGCCGACCGTCATTCCGGGGCCGCGCAGCGGAACCCGGAATCCAAGACTGGCCGCGACGCCTCGTACAGCCGCGCATCACGGGTGGATGGCACGCCTCCGTCGCGCCCCTTCGGGTCCGGGTTCTCGCCTGCGGCGAGCCCCGGAATGACGGGGTGTGTTTCGAGGGATCACCGGTCGAGCCATCGTCGCCGCCCGAAGCTTGTGCCGCGCCCGCTTCCACCGCAGAACCGGGCGCCATGGCCCCCGTCACCCCTTCGACCCCGCATCCGCCCTGCCCGGTCACCGGTGAGCCCGCGACCCGTCTCGTGCAGTGGGTCGGTGCCCGGCTGCTGACCGACTTGTGGCGCTACACCTTCCGGGTCGATGTGCGTCCGAGCTTCAAGGGCACGCGCCGGTTCGGGCTGTGGGAGTCGCCGACCGGGCTCTATTTCTTCGATCCGATGCTGGCGGGCGATGCCGGCTTCTATACGAGCCTCTACGGCCGGCTGAGCCCCCGCCACTATCCCCGCGAGGGCCATCCGCGGGCCGAGTTCCGGCTGGCCGCCCGGCACGTGGCGGACGACGCGCGGGTGCTCGATGTCGGCTGCGGCTTCGGCGCCTTCCGCCACGAGGTGCGCCACGCCCGCTATACCGGGCTCGACCCGCACTTCTCCGGCGAGCCCGGCTCGGACTGGGCCCGGATCGAGACGCTGACGGACCATCTTAAGGCGCATGCGGGCGCCTACGACGTGGCGAGCGCGTTCCAGGTACTGGAGCATGTCGAGGACCCGGTCGGCCTGCTGACCGACATGGTCCGCGCGGTCAGGCCGGGCGCAAAGATCATCGTCGGCGTGCCGCACGTGCCGGCGGCGCATACCCGCATCCCGAACTACCTCATCAACGCCGTGCCCCACCACCTGACATGGTGGACCAAGGAGGCGCTGCTGGCGGCGGCAGACCGGGTCGGGCTCGTCAACGCGCGGGTCGAGACGGCGCCCTGGGCCGATGTCGACGGCTTGGTCTACTGGATGGCACTCTGCTCGCCGGTGAAGTGCCGCGACCGGCACTACCGGCATGCCTGGACCTGGCACGCCTCGGCGCTCGCCGGCTTCCTCGCCGGCTGGGTGATGTGGAAGATCAGGCCCGTGCCGCCGGTCGGCGACGAGGGCGCCTCCCTGCTCTTGGTGGCGGAGAAGCCGGCCGTATGAGGCAAGGGTGCCCGCCCGATGCGCAGATCGGGCGGGCAGACATTGAACAGAATCACATCGGCGGGGTGAGGCCGTCCTTGCCGACCGCCACGAGCTTGGCCTTCAGCGTGTCGCCGTCCTTGGCCGCGACCACGAACACCTTGCCGCCGGGCGTCAGCACCGCCTTGTCGGACTTCTCGAAGGCGACGATCGGGGCCTTGGGCGGCACCACGATCGTCTTCGAGCCGTCCTTGTCGTAGGTGACCGTGAGCGTGCGCTCGCCCGGGGCGCCGCCGGCGGTGTTGCCGGTGACGGTGGCGTTGGTCATCGAACTCTTCACCTTCGGGGCGCCGCCCGACACGCCGGTCCCGCCGGCCTTGACGGTGCCGTTGGTCATCGAGCTCTTCACCACCGAGCCGCCGCCGGTGTGGTCGGGGATCGCGTCCCAGGCGTAGTGGCCCTCCGCCGTGCCGCGCATCTCTTCGGGGAACAGCACGACTTCCAGCGCGGTCGGCGGGTTGTCGCCCTTGGTGGCGGTGCCGATGAAGACGCCGTCCTTGATCTGGTCGAGGCTCGACTTCACTACCCAGGCGAAGGTCGCGCCCTCGATCTGGACCCTCTCGGTGCCGCCCTCGTTGGTCTTGATCGTGAGCGTGCCGCCGTCGCTCTTCTCGACCGTGCCGCGCACCCGCTGCAACTCGGGTGCCGCATAGGCGCTACCGGCCAGCGTCGTCATCGCCGCGACCGCGAGCGCCGTCCACATCGTCCGTCTCATGTCGTCTCCTCCGGGTTGGCCTCGGAGGAGGTTATGGGGCGAGCTGACATGGCATCCAGTTTGCGCACGATAGTGTGACGCGCAAGCGATCTTATTTTGCGCTCAGTCTTCGATCCCGTCCGCCCGGCGACGCGCAGCGCGCAGCTTGTCCATGCGGGCGACCGAGAACACGGAGGCCTCGTAGAGGAGCAGCATCGGGATCGCGAGCGAGAGCTGCGAGATCACGTCGGGCGGCGTCAGGATCGCGGCGGCGACGAAGACCAGCACGATGGCGTAGCGCCGCTTCTCCCGCAGGAAGGCGGCGTCGATGACGCCGATTTGGCCGAGCAGCGTCAGGATCACCGGCATCTGGAACGCCAGCCCGAAGGCGAAGATCAGCGTCATGATCAGCGAGAGGTACTCGTCGACCTTCGGCAGCAGCTTGATCGTCGCCTCGCCCGGTTGCCCGATCTGCTGCAGCGAGACCGAGAACTGGATCAGCAGCGGCATCGCCAGGAAGTAGACGACCAGCGCGCCGAGGATGAAGAAGATCGGCGTGGCGACGAGATAGGGCAGGAACGCCTGCCGCTCGTTGCGGTACAGCCCCGGCGCCACGAAGGCGTAGACCTGCGTGGCGATCACCGGAAACGCCAGGAAGCCTGCGCCGAACACGCTGAGCTTGATGTTGGTGAAGACCTGTTCGAGGAAGTGCGTCGCGATCAGCTCGGCGTTCGGGGCGCCGACCACCGACACGTAGGGGTGGACGAGGATGTTGTAGATGTTCTTCGAAAAGAAGAAGCACCCGAAGAACATCACGATGAAGGCGATCAGCGACTTGATCAGTCGCGAGCGCAGCTCGATCAGGTGCTCCAGGAGGGGCGCCCGCGAGGCCTCGATCTCGGCCTCGTCACGCTCTGCGGTCATGGAGTCGGGCCCGTCTCGGTCTTGCTGGCCGTGGAGGAAGCCGCAGCGGTTTGCTGCTCGGCACTCGGGCGCGGCACGTCGAAGCTGCCGGTCTCCTTGGGCGGAGCGGCAGAGGTGGCAGGCGTGGGAGCCGCAGACGTGGGCGTGCGGCCCTCGACGGCGCTGCGGATCTCGTTGCGGATGGTATCGACCGGGTTGAAGCCCGGCTTGGCGGCATCGACGGTGCGCTTCACGCCCTCGACGTCGCGGCGCACCTCGTCGAGCTCGGCCTCGCGGATCGCCTCGCTGAACTGATGCTGGAACTCGCCCGCCATGCGGCGGACCTTGGTGGTCACCTGCCCCAGCGTGCGCAGCGCCTTCGGCAGGTCCTTGGGTCCGATGACGATCAGGGCGACGCCGCCGATCAGCATCACCTCGCCCCAGCTCATATCCAGCATTGCAGCGTCCGTCCCGCGGGTCCGCGCCTGATTAGGACGGTCGTGCCGTCCGCGCCATCCCGTGCGACGCCGATCGCGCGGCGTCGCGGCGCGTTACCGTCAGAGCGCCTTGTGGTCGCCGGCCGGCACGTGGGTCTGCTGCGGCCCGGCATGGGTGGTCGGCTGCGGCGGCAGCGTGCGCACCGGCTCGCCGGCCGACGGCGGCGGCACGGCGTTGTTGGCGCCCGGCGCGGTCTCGTCCTCGGCCATGCCCTTCTTGAACGCCTTGATGCCCTTGGCGACGTCGCCCATCAGCTCGGACACCTTGCCGCGGCCGAACAGCAGCATGACGACGACCGCCACGATGACCCAGTGCCAGACACTCATGCTGCCCATGGCAACCTCTCCCGCACCGCGGCCCCATGGCGGCGGCGCCTCTCCTGAACCTGCGAATTGGGGCGAACCTAGGGATCGCATGGCGCGAACACAAGCAGCACAGGAGGCCGCGGGCGGGACAAAGCGCGTATTGACGCCTCTTCCGCCCCACGTCTCCGTGCGTTCCGGCTCACTCCGCCTTGGCGTTCACCTCGAGCTTGTCCAGCACGGCCGCCGGGGTCGGAGCGGTGCTGACATCGACCATGCCGAGGCCGTCGCCGTTCTTGGCCTTGGCGCTGATCGAGAGCGTGCCGGGCTTCGAGACGAACTTGCCCATCGCCGCGCCGATGGCCTTGGCGGCCGCCGAGTTGCCGAGGATCACCGGCACGCCGATGACGCTCGCGGTGACGTATTCCTTGCGCAGCTCGTCGGGCTTGAGGCTCAGGGTCTTGGCCTGGGCGGTGATGAAGCGGTCGAACAGGCCGCCGTTCTCCAGTGTCAGGTCCAGCGCCTTGGCGGTGGCCGAGAGCATGGCGAAGCCTGAGACCGCGGCATCGGGATCGAACACGTCGGGGCCGATGCCGCCGAGCGTCGCGTTGAGGCGGAGCTTCCCCATGTCCTTGCCGGTCAGCGACAGCTCGTTGAAGGACAGCTCCTTCGTGCCCTCGTTCCAGGCGGTGTCGGCGATCACGTCGAGGTCGAGGTTGCGGTAGCCGTAGAGGCCGAGCGAGCCGAGGCCCGGCACGCTCTCGACCGCGGAGGCCGGGAGCGTCAGCCCCGAGAGCGACAGGCGGCTCGCGGTGGGCACGCCGTCCTTCGGGGGGGCGAAGGTGATGCTGCCGCCGCGCACGCCCACATGCATTGGGGCGGCCTTCGCGGCCGGGTCCTGGCCTTGGGCGGCGACATCGAGGGTGAGATCGGACAGGGTCAGGGTGCCGATCACCGGGGTGAGGCGGCGCAGCTCCGCCTCCTGAGCCGCCGGGTCGGCGGGCGGCGGCACCGGCGCGGCCTTCTCGCCTGGCTTGGGCTCGGCGGGCTTGTCCGGCACGCTTTTGGCGAGCCGGCGCAGGGTGGCGATGGTCGGCTCTAGCGAGAAGCCGGTGAGGCCGAGCTTCGCGATCCTGCCGCGGGCCTCGGCCGAGCCGAACGAAACGTCGGCAAGGCTCACGCCGGCCTCGGCGCCGTTGCCGGTGTAAGCGAACTTGCCGATGGCGAAGTTGAGCGGGTCCTGCCCCTTCATCTCCTTCACGGCGATGTCGCTCGCCTCCAAACTGCCGACCGAGACCGATTCGGCGAGATCGGCGATGAGCCCGGCGGCGCGGGCGCGCTTGGCGGGATCGGGCTGCGACAGGTCGGCGCCGGCCAGCGACTCGACGGCGCCGGACCACGTCGCCGGCGTCTGGCGTCCGGCGAGGTCGCGGCCGGTGAGCCGCGCGATCGAGACGGTGGTGCCGCGCTCGTCGATGAAGGCGATGTCCTCGACCGCGAGCGAGGCGTAGAGCCGCTGGAATCCGCTGCGGGCGGTGCCGGCCTCGGCGTAGAGGCGGGCGAGCGCGGTCAGATCGACCTCCTCCGCCCGGATCTTGCCGTATCTGCCGCTGGCCTTGGCCGGCTGACCGGCCGCGCCCTCGACCGAGAGCGTCGCGCCCGCCGCCGTCAGCTCGCTGATGCGGCCGCCATGGACGTTGCGGGCGGTCACGTCGCGATAGGTCACGATCTGCCGCTTGTCGCCGCGGCGCTCGACCCGCAGTTCCGGCATCGTCAGGCTGCCCGCGTCGAGCCGCTGGAGGCGGGTGCCCCAGTTCTCCTTGGCGTCGCCCTGGAAGATCGCCAGCAGCTCCTCCTTCGACAGCCGCGTGCCGCTCACCGCCACCCGCGGCGCGCTGACGCTGGTCTCGCCGAAGGAGAGCGTGACGTTCTCGAGGACGAGGTCCTGAACGGCGGAGGCCGCCTCCTGCGCCGTTGCAGGCGCTGCGAAGGGAGACGGGCCCGGGGCGGTCAGCAGGACCGCGGCGCAGGCCGGGGCGAGCAGCGCCCGCGTGAGGACGGGACGGCGCGTCGGAAGCGTCATGGTTCGATTCGGATCGAAGCTGTCGAGGAGAAGGGAGCCGGGTGCAGGCAACATCCCTGCCGGTTTTCCACAGGAGAGGCAATTGCGCGGGGGCCACGGCGGTGGGTTCTCGGCGGCTTCCGATGTGTCGATCGGCTGCCTCTGCTCCCCCCTCTTCCCGCACGCGGGGAGAGGCCTGTAGGGACCTTGTCGTCTCTACAGGAAGCGGAGCGGCGGTGAGGGGGCGGTTCCGGAGGAGACTCTTCCGTCGAAGCCCCTCACCTTCGGCTGCCGCCTCGCTTCGGCGACGACGGGGTCGCCGAAGCCCTCTCCCCGCGTGCGGGGAGAGGGAATGAAGCAGGTACCGCGCGGCTGAAAAACCCTGACCCTACAACCACTTCTTCCAGCGGAAGAACACATACGGCAGCACCGCGGCCACCACCATCATGCACACCGCGACCGGGTAGCCGAAGTGCCATTTCAGCTCCGGCATGATCTCGAAGTTCATACCGTAGATCGAGGCGATCAGGGTGGGCGGCATGAACACCACCGCCATGACCGAGAACAGTTTTATGATGTTGTTCTGTTCGAGGTTCACCAGCCCCAGCGTCGCGTCGAGCAGGAACTGGATCTTGGACGAGAGGAACGTCGCGTGCTCCTCCAGCGACTGGAGGTCGCGCAGCGTCGAGCGCACGTCCTCGCGCAGTTCGCGCGGGGCCTTGGCGGTGCGGTAGGTGGCCGAGAGCGAGAGCAGGATGCGCTCCATCGAGACGAGGCTCTCGCGCTGCTTCGAGATCAGGTCGCCGTGCCGCCCGAGCGCGCGTAGCGTGTCCTGAAGGGCGGTGTTGCGGGCGGAGGGATCGTCCCGCTCCTCGAAGATCTTTCGCGACAATCGATCGATGCGCTCGCCTTGGAGCTGAAGCACGTCCGCTGCGCGGTCGATCACCGCCTCGATCAGGCCGGCCAGGATGGTCTCCCCGGTGGTCGAGCGCGAGGGGCCGTTGCCGGTGGTGCGGCCCGCGCGCTGGGCGTACATCCGGAACGCCTGCGGCTCCTCGTAGCGCACCGTCACGAGGCGGGCGTCGCGCAGGATGAAGGTGATGCCGGCCAAGCCCGGCTCCTCGGAATCGCTCACCTTCGAGAGCACGCGGCCGGTCATGTAGCGGGCGCCCTCCTCGACGTAGAGGAGTTCGGACGGCTCGATGTCCTTCATCTCCTCGCGCGTCGGCACCTGAATGCCCATGAAGGATTCGACCTTCACGTCCTCCTCGCGGGTCGGCCGGATCATGTCGAGCCAGACCGTGTCCTCGGGGATCGCGTCCTGCAATTCGAGGGGGCGGCGCTCCAGCAGGGTCTGCGCGCCGCCGGGGACCGGCTGGTGAATGAAGATCAAGGGCGAACTCGGGCGAGGGGCTGGTCGACGGGGACTAGTCGAGGGCGCCGGGCGGCGGCTCGCTCGCATCCGGCACGAAGAAGTCGGGCGCAAGGGGTACGCCCGCTGTGACGCGGTATTTTGAAAAGTCCGTGACGCCCTGCTCGGCCAGGAAGCTGTCGTCGATGAGGAAGCGGCCGGTCGTCTCGCGGGAGGGCTTCAGGAACAGCGCGTGGGCGGCGTCCGCCATGATCTCGGGCGTGCGGCTCGCCTGCATCAGCGCGTCGCCGCCGAGGAGGTTCTGGATCGCCGCCGTCGCGATGGTGGTGCGCGGCCACAGTGCGTTGACCGCGATGCCCTTCCCCCTGAGTTCGCCCGAGAGCCCGAGCACGCACAGCGACATGCCGAACTTCGCCATGGTGTAGGCGAGATGCGGGGCGAACCACTTCTGCGCCATGTCGAGCGGCGGCGACAGCATCAGGATGTGCGGGTTGGGAGCCCTCGATAGATGCGGGATCGCGTGCTTGCTGACCATGAAGGTGCCGCGCGCGTTGATCTGATGCATCAGGTCGTAGCGCTTCATCTCGGTGTTGGCCGTGTTCGTCAGCGAGATCGCGCTGGCGTTATTCACGACGATGTCGATCCCGCCGAATTTTTTGGCCGTCTGGTCGAGGGCATCCCGAACCGCGTCTTCGTCCCTCACATCGACTACCATCGGCAGGGCCTTGCCGCCGGCCCGCTCGATGGCCTCGGCCGCGGTGTGGATCGTGCCTTCGAGCTTCGGATGCGGCGTATCGGTTTTCGCCGCGATCGCGACGTTGGCGCCGTCGCGCGCCGCGCGCAGGCCGATGGCGAGGCCGATGCCGCGCGAGGCGCCGGTGATGAACAGCGTCTTTCCCTGGAGGCTCATGCGTCCCTCGCGATGCGGAAGCGCTCCGGCCGGCGCCCGTCTTCGTCGGTGAAGCCGTAGGCTTCCGCCAGATCCCCGGCATGGAGGATGGCGCCGGCCCGCGCCAGCACGTCCGGGTCGGCGGCGAGCGCCGCGAGCGCCCGACCGGCATAGAGCGGGCTTTCGGTCGCCATCTCGGTCTGGCCTGCGTCGCGCACCCGCTCGGTCGCGACGAAGCCCGGCGAGAGGCCGAGCGCGCAGACGCCGTGCGGCTTCAGTTCCGCCGCGCAGGCGAAGGCCAGCCGGTTCGTCACCGACTTGGCGAGGTCGTAATAGAGGTCGCCGAGATAGTCCTCGGTGCCGAACGAGACGAAGGCGAACAGCCCGCTCCTGGCCGAGACCATGGCGGGCGCGACCGCGCGGGCGAGCAGCAGGGCGGGATACGGGCCGGTGCCCAGGAAGCCGGCGAAAGGCTCGGCCGAGCGGCGCCAGAACGGCGTGCCCCAGGTCGCGCCGTCGGGATAGCGCTCGCCGTCATAGCCCTCGTTGCCGCCCCAGACGCTCGACACGGCCACATCGATCCGGCCGAACCGGCGCAGCGCCCAGTGGACGAGTTCGTCCACCTGCCGCTCGCTGGTGTGGTCGCACAGGTAATGGTGCCCCTCGCCGCCCGCCGCATCGACGGCGCGGGCGGTGTCCTCGATGGTCTCGGGCCGCGTCTCGGTGCGTCGCCCGGTCTCGGAGGAGCGCGCGGTGACGATCACCGTGGCGCCCGCCTCGCCCAAGCCCCGGGCGATGCCGCGCCCGACCCCGCGCGAGGCCCCGGCGACGAGGCAGACTTTTCCCTGAAGCGGACGCGTCACGGTTTGCGCGCACCGGACAGGAAGCGGGCGAAGGCGGCTTGCGCCTCGTCCGAGGCCAGCCGCTCGGAGAAGGCTTTCGCCTCCGCCTCAACGGCGGCCTCCACCGCCGCCTGATCCCCGCGGATCAGCGCCCGCGTCGCCGCCACCGCCTCCCGCGGCAGGGCGGCGAGCCGGGCGGCTTGGGCCAGCGCATGGGCCTCGACCTCATCGGAGGGCAGGAGCGCGTTGGCGAGGCCGAGCGACACGGCGGTCTCGGCCTCAAAAGTCTCGGACAGGAGCAGCAGGGCGGAGGCCCGCGCGGTGCCGATCCGGCGCGGCAGCAGATAGCTCGCGGCGGCCTCCGGCACGAGGCCGAGTTCGACGAAGGGCATGCGGAAGCGGCTCTGCGGCCCGACGAAAACGAGGTCGCAATGCAGGCACAGCGTCGTGCCGACGCCGACCGCGGGCCCGTCGATCACTGCGACCAGCGGCGTGCGGGTGCGGGCGAGCTGCCGGATGAAGTGCAGGGCCGGCATGTCGAAGAACGAGCCGCCCTTCGCCGCCGCGACGAAATCGGCCAGATCGTTGCCCGCGGTGAAGGCGCCCGGCAGCCCGGCCAGCACCACCGCGCCGATTTTTTCCGAGTTGTCCGCCTCGGCGAGCGCTTCGCGCAGGGCGTCGTACATGGCGCCGGTCAGCGCGTTCTTCTTCTCCGGACGGTTCATCCGGATCAGCCGCACGCCGTCCGCACGGTCCTCGACGATGACGTGCTCGCTCATGCGCGAAAAACTCCCCGCGCCCTGCCCCGCTCCTCCTTCGGACGGATGACGGGGATTGTCGAGGGGCGGGTGGCCCAAACGGAAAACGGGCGGCCAACCGGCCGCCCGCTCCATGCACCACAGCTTTTGATCAGACTCGCAGGTCGAACCGGTCGAGGTTCATCACCTTGTCCCAGACCTTCACGAAGTCGCGCACGAAGCGCTCGTGGCCGTCCGTGCCGGCATAGACTTCCGTCACCGCGCGCAGCTGCGAGTTCGAGCCGAAAACGAGGTCGCAGCGAGTGGCCGTGTACTTCGTCTGCCCGCTCTCGCGGTCGTCGAGGGTGAAGGTCATGGCCGAAGCGTCCGCCTTCTTCCACTCGTAGTCCATGCTGGTGAGCACGGTGAAGAAGTCGTTGGTGAGCACGCCGACGCGGTCGGTGAAGATGCCGTGGTTCGAGCCGTCGTGGTTGAGGTTGAGCGCACGGGTGCCGCCGGCCAGCGCCACCCATTCCGGGGCGGTGAGCGCGAGCAGGTTCGCCCGGTCGAGGAAGACTTGCTCGGGCGCGACCTTGCCGCCGGTGATCTCGGCGAAGCTGTCGTCGATGTAGTTGCGGAAGCCGTCGACCACGGGCTTCAGCCACTCGAAGCTCGCCTCGTCGGTGAGTTCCGCGGTGGTGTCCATCCGCCCCGGGGCGAACGGCACGGTGACATCGACGCCGGCATCTTGGGCCGCCTTCTCCACCGCGGCGCAGCCGCCGAGCACGATCAGGTCGGCGAGCGACACCCGCTTGCCGCCCGCGGCCTTGCCGTTGAAGCTCGACATAATGCCGCGCAAGCTCTCGATCACCGGCACGGCGCGCCCATTGACCGACCAGCCGATCTGCGGGGCGAGCGCGATGCGGGCCCCGTTGGCGCCGCCGCGCTTGTCGCTCTTGCGGTAGGTCGAGGCGGACGAGAACGCCGTGAAGGCCAGATCCGACACGGAGTGGCCGCTGCCCAGAATCTCCGCTTTGAGGGCCGAGATGTCGGAGGCGTCGATCACCGGATGGTCGAGCGCCGGGATCGGGTCCTGCCAGATCAGCTCGTTCTCGAGCTTCTTCTCCGGGCCAAGATAGCGCTCCTTCGGACCCATGTCGCGGTGGGTGAGCTTGTACCACGCCTTCGAGAACTCCAGCGTGAAGTAGTCGAAGTCGTCCAGGAACTTCTGGCAGATCTCGCGATAGACCGGATCGACCTTGAGGGCGATGTCGCTGGTCATCATCATCAGCGGATGGGTCTGGCCGGGCACGTGCGCGTCGGGGGTGCGCGGCGCGTCCGGGTCGGTCGGCTCCCATTGCAGGGCGCCGGCCGGGCTCTTGGTCTGCTTCCAGTCGTACTTGAACAGGTTGGTGAGGTAGTCGTTGTCCCAGGTCGTCGGGTTCGGCACCCACGAGCCCTCGATGCCGTTCGTCATCGTCTGCTCGGCGGAACCCTTGCCTTCCGGGTTGTGCCAGCCGAGGCCCATCGCCTCCATCGGGGCGATCTCCGGCGGCGGGCCGATCCGGTCGGCCTTGACCATGCCGTGGCTCTTGCCGAAGGCGTGGCCGCCCGCGATCAGCGCCACGGTCTCGACGTCGTTCATCGCCATGCGGGTGAAGGTGACGCGGATGTCGTGCGCCGAGGCCTGCGGGTCGCCGCTCTGGTAGGGGCCTTCCGGGTTCACGTAGATCAGCGCCTGATGCGAGGCGGCGAGCGGCTGCTCCAGGTCGTAGTCCGGGTCGCCGTTCTTGCCGCGCCAGCGCTTGTCGCGGTTCACCATCTCGTCGGGAGACTTGACGTTGTGCGGGTCCCACAGCTCCGAGCCCCAATAGGTGGCGTTGTCGGCCTCCCAGGCGTCGCGCCGACCGCCGGCGAAGCCGTAGGTCGGGAAGTTCATGATCTCGAGGGCCACGGTGCCGGTCAGCACCATCAGGTCGGCCCAGGACAGGGCGTTGCCGTATTTCTGCTTGATCGGCCAGATCAGGCGGCGCGACTTGTCGGTGTTGCCGTTGTCCCACCAGCTGCTGATCGGGGCGAAGCGCTGAAGGCCCTCACCGGCGCCGCCGCGCCCGTCGGCGATGCGGTAGGTGCCGGCGGAGTGCCAGGCCATGCGGATCATCTGCGGGCCGTAATTGCCGTAATCGGACGGCCACCACGACACCGAGCTCGTCAGGAACGAGCGGATGTCGGCCTTGAGCGCTTCGTAATCGATTGCCTCGAACGCGGCCTTGTAGTCGAAGTCGGGCCCGAGCGGGTCGGCCTGCGGTCCGTTCTGGTGCAGCGTCTCGACCCGCAGGCGGTCGGGATACCACTGCTCCAGCGTCGGGGGTGAGGCGAACGTGCCGCCGATGCGGTCCCCGCCGAAGGGGCATTTGCCCGAAAGGACATCGGTGTAGGTTTCCATGGTCCTTCCCCTTTATCTCACGTTGCGCGCACGCGGCGGGGAAGGCTGTGGTCCGGCCTCACGTCCCGCACGGATGGACGCGACCGGCCTGCGGCATCGGGCCGGTAGCCGGAGCGTCCTGTGCTGCCGTCGGGACTGACTCTGATGCTCGAACGGCTGGCCTCAAACGCTCAAGCCAACGAATGTTCCCAAGCTTGGCCGGCGCCATTTCGGCGCACCTTCGAGGGAGGATTCGGGGGTGGACTTGGCTTGAGCGCGACCCAGTGGGCTATGCCGCCTATCCCACCCCTCCCCCTCATCCTGAGGTGCTGCGAAGCAGCCTCGAAGGAGGGCTCCCGCCAGCCGCGCGATCCCTGGAGCCCTCCTTCGAGGCCTCCGCTGCGCTCCGGCACCTCAGGATGAGGGGGTGGGTGGGATGATGGGATGAGCGGCAGTACGCTCACCTGAACGCGCGAACGCGTTACGCGACGCCGGTGCGCAACAGATCGTGATAATGCACGAGGCCGACCGGGCGCCCGTCCTCGACCACGACGAGGGCGGTGATCTTCATCGCCTCCTGAATCTGCAGCGCCTTGGCCAGCAGGGTCTCGGGCGTGATGGTGCGGGGGTTGCGGGTCATCACCGCATCGACCGCCAGCCCATCAAGGCCGTCCTTGGTGAAGATCGCGCGGCGCACGTCGCCGTCGGTGACGATGCCGGCAAGGCGCCCGTCCGCGTCCGTCACCAGCACCGAGCCGAACCCCTTGGCGTCGATCTCTGCCACCGCCGCCCGCATCAAGGTGCCGAGCGCCACGATCGGCAGGCGCTCGCCGCCGTGCATCACCTCGCGCACCTGCCGCAGGGAGGCGCCGAGCTTGCCGCCGGGATGGAACACGGAGAAGTCGCGGGCCGAGAAGCCGCGCGCCTCCAAGAGCGCCACGGCCAGCGCGTCGCCGAGGGCGAGCTGCATCGCCGTCGAGGTCGTCGGGGCGAGCCCGTTGGGGCAGGCTTCCTTCGCTTTGGGGAGAGTCAGGCAGATGTCGGCCTCGCGGCCGAGCGTCGAGGCGGCGTTGCAGGTGATCGCCACCAGTGCGACGCCGTAGCGGCGGGTGTAGCCGATGATGTCGGCGAGTTCCGTGGTCTCGCCCGACCACGACAGGGCCAGCACCACGTCCTCGGGCTGCACCATGCCGAGATCGCCGTGGCTCGCCTCCGCCGGATGGACGTAGAGGGCCGGCGTGCCGGTGGAGGCCATGGTCGCGGCGATCTTGCGGGCGACGTGGCCGGACTTGCCCATGCCGGTGCAGATCACCCGGCCGCGCCCGGCGCCGATCCGCGCGACCGCTTTTGCGAACGCGGCACCCATGCCGTTGCCGATCGCCGCCATCAGGCAGGCGAGACCCTCGCGCTCGGTCTCGATGGTGCGCAGGGCCGAGGCCACGGCGGGAGCAAGGCCCGCATCGGTGTCGTCCGTCGCCTCGATCCGCTGGGCAAGGGCCATGTGGGGTCCGGTCCGTGTTCGCATCGTTCGCGTGCGTTCTTAGCCGCGAATGTGGTCGCAAGGGGGCTGCGGCCAACGGCACCGCGAGGCTTGCCGAAACCGGCCGTTAACCCTGTCCGGTATAGCTCGGTTAACCATGGCGGGCCCGGACGAGCGGGCTTGCCGGCGGCATCGAGGGAAGAGCGCAGCCGGTGACACGCGAGCGGCCGATCACGGGAGAGCGCGCGCACCGCGCCGGGGCCGGCGCCCTCGCACCGGCGCTCGCCCTCGCCCTGGTGCTGGCCGGCTCGGCCTTCGCGCAGGACGCCGACCCGGCGGCCAACCCGTCCGCGACCGATCCGTCCGCCGCGTCGAACGGCGCCGAGGCGCCCACCCGCACCCCGCCCCGACGCCCCGGCATCGAGACCGTCTCGCCGCTGCGCGCCGGCAGCCCGACCTCCCCGCTCCTCGGTTCCTCGACCGCCGGTTCGTCGAGTGCCGGCAGCGCGAGCACCAACCTGTTCGGCCCCCGCGCCCCGGTCTCTCCCGGGGACGCCCCCGCCGCGTCCGATTCGACCGGTGACGACGGCGTCTCGCGCCTGCCGCGCTTCCGCACCGCCCCCGGCCTCACCGGCGGCGCCACGGTCAACGGCGCCCGCCCCTCGCTGCTGCGCCAGCGGGCGGCGCCGCCGCGCCGGCTCGGCTCGGCGACGAAGCAGATCACCCAGGCGCGCACGCAGCAGACCACCACGGATCTGCGCCTGTCGCCGGTGATCCAGAACCCGGTCTCCGGCGTGCCGCTGCCGGCCACCTTCGTGCGGCTCGGCCTCGTCAACCCGGCCAACGTGCTGGGGCTCGGCCTCGGGCTCAACACCATCGCGCAGGGGAGCCTGAAGCCGATCGATCCGGCCTACGCGCCGCTGGGAATCCGGATCGGGGCGCTCACGCTGCTGCCGGCCTTCACCCAGAGCATCGGCTACGACACCAACCCCAACCAGACCATCGCCCGCTCGGCCCAGCCCTCGCTGGTGTTGCGCAGCGAGGGCGAACTCGCGGTCCGCTCCGACTGGTCCCAGGCCGAGTTCACGAGCGAGATGCGCGGCAGCTATCTTGAATATCCCGACAATCCGGGGGCGAGCCGGCCGAACGCCATCGGCGTCTCGCGGCTGCGGATCGACGCCAACCGCGACACCCGGATCGATGTCGAGACGCGCTTCCTGCTCGACAGCCAGCGCGCCGGCAGCCCCGACCTCAACGCCGCCACCGCCAGCCGCCCGCTATTCGCCAGCTACGGCGCCTCGGTGGGGGTGCAGGAGAACTTCAACCGGCTGCAGGTGTCGCTGCGCGGCTCGCTCGACCGGCAGGTGTTCGAGGATGCGCGCCTGTCGAACGGCACGGTGATCCGCCAGAGCGACCGCGACGCCAACCAGTACGGCGTGCGGCTGCGGGCCGGCTACGAAGTCTCGCCGATGTTCACGCCTTTCGTCGAGACGCTGATCGACACCCGCATCTACGACACGCCGGTCGATCAGTACGGACTGCGCCGCGATTCCGACGGCATCGCCTTCTCGGCGGGTGCCTCCATCGAGATGAACCGCGCGCTCACCGCCGAACTCTCGGCCGGCATGCAGCACCGCTCCTACGTCGATCGCTCGCTTCGCCCCATCGACGCGCCGCTGGTGAGCGCCGCGCTGATCTGGACGGTCTCGCCGCTGACCACCGTGCGCTTCAACCAGCAGACCGGCGTGATCGAGACCGCGGTGCCGGGCTCCAGCGGCGCCTTCACCGACGTGGCGACGCTGGAGGTGCAGCACGACCTGTTCCGCAACCTCTCGATCAATGTCGGCGCCACCTACCTCTCGAACAACTACGAGGGCGTGCGCATCCGCGAGCGCGGCTACTCGGCCTTCGCCCGGCTCGACTACCGCTTCAACCGCTGGCTGACCTTCCGCGGCAGCTACCTCTGGTCGACGCTGACGAGTTCCAGCCCGAATTCCAGCTACGAGGGCCACGCCGTGCTGCTCGGCGTGCGGGTGAACCCCTGAGCGCCGGTTCTCCCCGGCGGTCCTCCCACCCCTACCCTCATCCTGAGGTGCGGAGCGCAGCGGAGCCTCGAAGGAGGGCTCCAGTTCGCTCAGCGACTTCCGGAGCCCTCCTTCGAGGCCGCTTCGCGGCACCTCTGGATGAGGGGTGTGGGTGGGATCGACCGGTCGAAAAGGGGCCGAAAACCCTACCGCGCCAGCGCGAGCTGCGCGCCCGACTTCGACAGCGCCCCGTCGAGGTTGCCGCCGGACTGCCGCAGGCGGGCCGTGACGGTGCCGCCGGGCTGGTAGAGATAGACCTCGCCATCGCGAAAGTCCCAGGCCGAGACCTTGGCGAGGTCCTTGTTGGCGCAGCCCGAGGTCGAGGCCTTGTAGAGGTCGAGCGCGGGCGCGCTCGACAGCGAGACCTTGCAGCTGCCCGACGCGTCGGTGGCGTTCCACGAACCCACCACCGAGGAGCGGCCGGTGGCGATCACGGGGGCCGGCGCGGGCGCGGGCGGCAGCGGCTCGGGCTCGATGACCGGGGACGGCGCGGCGGCGACGCTTGGCGGCCCATCGACCGGGGCGGCGCTGGCGCCGGGCGGGGGGGCGAGCGGCTCGCTCGTCACCCGGCCCGCGGGCAGGGCCGGCGTGGCGGGCTCCAGGGCGGCCTGCGGGCGCGGCCGCGGGCTGTCGAAGCGCGACGTGCCGCAGGCGCCCAGGCTCGCGGCGAGCACGAGACAGGCTGTGGTCGAGAGCAACCCGCGCGGCATCGAGACCCCTTATGTCCTCGGGCAAACCTGCGGCTCCCGTCGCGGCCAAATGCGATGGCGGCAAGGCGCGCGGGACAAGCGGGGCGGGAAAAGCGGGACCGTGGCGGGATTTCGCAGGGGTGTGGCGGGAGGGCCGCACTCGGGAGGCCGGGCCGGTGCGCGCCGGGTGTGGCGCCCCTGCCGCATGGTCGGCGAAAACGCCGAAGTCGCTGTCTCGGCCCAGATCCCGGCACGATCCGCCCCGATCCTGGCACCCGACCGATTCCCTCAAGGCCCGAGCGAGACGCGCGTGACCCCGCCGCCCGCCATCGCGTCCCGATCCCCCCGCCGCGGCGGCGCCCTGTGGCTGCTCGCCGCCTGCGGGGCGCTGCCGCTCTCCGCCCAGGCGGACGAATCCTGCCGCACGGGCGCGGCGCGGGCGGATCGGCTCGCCGGACTGGGATTGCGCGGCGAACTCATCCTCGCCTCCGGGCGCCGGGCGGTTTTTTCGGATTTGCGCTGGCCCGAGGAACCGGAAGGCGACGCCGCGGCCCGTGCGTGGCTGCTGCCGTTCCGCGATGCGCCGCTCACCCTGATCGAGCGCGGGGCTGAGGACCGCTGGGGCCGCCGCCGGGTCGATGCCGTGACTGAGAGCGCCGAGCCCGCGGACCTCGCCGGCGGCCTGATCGCGGCGGGTCTCGCCCAGGCCGATCCGGGCGAGGCCGACGCCCTGTGCCGGCCCTCGCTCCGGGCCCTGGAGGCGGCACCGCGCGCGGCCGGGCTCGGCCTGTGGAAGGACGGCGCGATCCAGGCGACGGACGCCGCCGCGCTCACCGCGCGGGCCGGGCGCTACGTGATCGCCGAGGGGCGCATCCTGCATGTCGGCGAGCGCAGTGCGCGCACGTATCTGGACTTCGCCCCGCGCGGGATGCAGGGCCTCACGGTGACCGTGCAGAAACGCACTTGGCGGGGGCTCACCGAACATGGTTTGTCTGCGGCCACGCTAAGGGGGCGCCTCGTGCGCGTCCGCGGTACGGTCGAGATGGGGCGGGGCCCGGTGATCGACCTGGGCAGCCGGGACGCGATCGAGGTGGTCGAGGGGGAGCGGGCGCTGCGGCGCTGAACGGCATGACGGGGGATCGGCACATCGGATCGGTGCGGCGGGGCGCTTTCGCGTCGCGTGCGCGCCTGCTCGGAGGGCTCGCGCTCGCGGCCCTGCTCTCGGCCTGTGCCGGCGACCAGACCGGCAGCGTCATCACCCCGGCCGTCATCAAGGTGCCGGAGCAGGCGCCCAAGACCACCGGCCGCGCTCGCAGCGGCGACGAGGCGGACCACGCCAAGCTCGTCGCTTCCTTCGGCGGCGAGTACCGCGCGCCCGCCGCCCACAAGCTCTTGACCGAGGTGACCGAGCGGCTGGTGAAGGCGAGCGAGCGGCCGGACGAGGCCTACGCGGTCACGCTGCTCGATTCGCCCGTCGTCAACGCCTTCGCCCTGCCGAGCGGCCGGCTCTACGTCACCCGCGGCCTGCTCGCGCTCGCCACCGACACCTCCGAGGTCGCGGCGGTGCTGGCCCATGAGATCGCCCACGTGACGCTCCGCCACGCCACCGCCCGCAGCGAGATGGCGCTCCGCTCGCAGCTCGTCAGCCGGGTCGTGGCCGACGTGCTGAACGATCCGGTGACGGGGGCGCAACTGGAGAACCAGTCGAAGTTCACGCTCGCCCGCTTCTCCCGCGAGCAGGAATTCGAGGCCGACACCAGCGGCGTGCGGGTGCTGGCCCAGGCCGGCTACGATCCGTTCGGCGCGAGCCGCTTCCTCGAGGCGCTCAACCGCACCATGGCGCTCAAGTCCGGCACCGGCACGGCGAGCGAGCCCGACATGCTGGCGACCCATCCGGCCACCACCGAGCGCATCGCGCTCGTCACCCGCGCGGCCCGGCGCATCGGCGCCCCCGGCCTCGGCGTGGACGAGCGCGCTCGCTACCTCGCCGCCATCGACGGGCTCGCCTACGGCGACAACCCCGGCGAGGGGCTGGTGCGCGCCCGCCGCTTCCTGCATCCGGGCCTGCGCATCGCCTTCGAGGTGCCCGACGCCTTCGCCATCGAGAACACCCGCAACGCCGTGCTCGGCACCACGCCGGAAGGCAGCCGCCGCCTGCTGTTCGATCAGGTCGAGGCCAGCGCCGACCGCGGCCTGGAGGACGTGCTGCGCGCCACATGGAACGACGCGATCGACGCGGCGTCCGTCGAGAACCGCATCGTCAACGGGCACCCGGCGGTCACCGCCCTGTCGAAGGGCAAGGACTGGACCTTCCGCCTCGCGGCCTTGCGCGTCGGCGAGACCACCTACCGCATGATCATGGCGGCCAAGGGCACCACCGACCCCGACCCGGCCTTCCGCCGCTGGATCGAGAGCCTGCGCCCGATCGAGCCGGACGAGGCGGCCAGCCTCAAGCCCGCCCACATCCGCCTCGCCACCGCCGCGCCGGGCGACACGGTGGAGAGTTTTTCGCGACGCATGATCGTGCCTGACCGGGCGGCCGAGCGTTTCCTCGTGCTGAACGGCTTGGAGCGGGGGGCGAGCTTGAAGCCGGGGCAGAGTTATAAGGTGGTGGTGGAGTAGGCGGGGAGTTCCTCACCCCCCACCGTCATTCCAGGGCCGCGCAGCGGAACCTGGACCCGGAGGGGCGCGCCGGAGGCGTGCAATCCACCCGTGATCCGCGGTTGAACGAACCGTCGAGGCCAGTCGTGGATTCTGGGTTCTCGCCTCTGGCGAGCCTCGGAATGACGGGAGGCGAAATGCTTCCGGCTTGCTCCGTCCCCGCCTCCTGTCCTAGGCCGTCCGCGCACCGCTCCGGGTCCGACGTGACGCCCCCTGCCCCCACCAACGACACCGCCGTCGCGGTCGTGTTCTTCCGCCCCTCCCCCGCGCAGGTGGCGCGGATCGTCGAGCGTTTTTCCGGGCGCCTGCCCGTCTTCATCTACGACAACGGCGGCCTTCCGCTCGGCGCCGCGGCGCGGCTCGATGCGGCGGGGGTGACGCGTCTGGGTGAAGGTCGCAACGACGGCATCGGCGCCGCCCTCAACCGGCTGTGCGAGGCGGCCACCGCCGCGGGATACGCCCGCGTGTTCCTGCTCGATCAGGACGCCGACACCACCCCCGAGACGGCCCACGCACTCGGCCTCGCCCTCGACCGCCTCGCTGCCGCGACTCCGCCGCCGGCGCTCGTCGGCCCGGCGCCCGCGCCGAACCCCGGCCACAAGGCGCCGCGCTATCCGCTCCGCCCCGGCGTGACGCCCCACGGCGCCCTGCTGCCGGTGGAGTTCCTGGCGACCTCGGGCTCGCTCATCGACCTCGCGGCCTTCAAAAGAATCGGCCCGTTCCGCGAGGACTTCTTCATCGACGCGGTCGATCTCGAATGGTGTTTTCGCGCCTGGGGCCGCGGGTTCGCCTGCTGGATGGACCCCGCCACCGCGATTCCCCACAGCGTCGGCCGCGGCACGATCCGCGCGCGGTTCCTGCCGATCGCGATGCCGGACCAGCCGCCCTTCCGCATGGCGGTCTACCTGCGCAACACCGCCTATGGCTGGCGCCTGCCGCACGTGCCGGGGCGGTGGAAGCTCAAGCAGATGGCCTATCTGCCGGCGCAGATCGGGCTCTACTGGGCCCATCACGGCTACCGCCCCGCCCTCCTCGCGCGCCTCGTCAGGGCCGTCGCCGATGGGCTGCGCGGGCGTCTCGGGCGTCCCGAGGACGCTCCCCCGTGACCCCGCTCGACGTCGTCATCGTCAACTGGAACGCCGGCCCGCAACTCGCCGCCTGCCTGTCGAGCCTCGCCGCCTGCGACGCCGCCGCGGCGTTGCGCGTCGTCGTGGTGGACAACGCCTCCACCGACGGCTCGGCCGAGGGGCTGGAGCGGCCGGGCCTCTCCGTCACCGTGCTGCGCAATGCCGAAAACCTCGGCTTCGCCCGCGCCTGCAACCAGGGCGCGGCCGTGGGCTCGGCGGATGCGATCCTGTTCCTCAACCCCGACACCGAGGTGAGCCGCGACGGCATCGGCGAGGCCCGCGCGGTGCTGGAGGCACAAGGCCGCACCGGCATCGTCGGCGCGCGTCTCGTGGACGAGGCGGGCCACACCCACCGCACCTGCGCGCGCACGCCGACCGCGTTCAGTCTCGTCGCCCACACCCTGTTCCTCGACCGGCTCCTGCCGGGTCGCATCCCCCCGCATTTCCGGCTCGACTGGGACCACGCCGACACGCGCCCCGTGGACGCCGTGATGGGCGCCTTCCTGATGATCCGCCGCCCGCTCTTCACCCGACTCGGCGGCTTCGACGAGCGCTTCTTCGTCTACTGGGAGGATGCCGACCTCTGCACCCGGACGGGTCGGGCCGGCTTTGCCGTGTGCCATGCCGCACGGGCCGTCATCCGCCATCGCGGCCAGGGGACGACCGAGGGCGTGAAGGACCGGCGGCTGTTCTACTTCCTGCGCGCCCAGGCGCTCTACGGGCAAAAGCACCATGGAACGGCCGTCCTCCTCGGCGTTCTGGCCGCGGCGTTCGCCGTCAACCTGCCGGTGCGGCTGCTGCGGGCGCTGCTGCGGGGCGGCCCGGGTGAGGCCGGCGCGGTGCTGCGGGCGGGCCGCTGGCTCGCGGTGGCTGCGCCCAAGCTGTTGACCCGGCGGCCGAGTTAGGGCTTGCCTCCGCCGTGGCCTTGCCGGTCGCCGCGCCCTCGGCCATGCTGAAGGGCGCAGCCCGGGCTGCTGAACGGGGAATGGATTGCTCGAACGGGCGGACCAGGGTTCTCGATCGCCGGATGTCGCGCCCGGCCTCTACCGGGCTGCCTTTGACGCTGCGCCGGTCGGCCTCGCCATCCTCTCGCCCGACGGACGCACCCTGCGCGCTGCCAACCCGCGTCTCTGCGGCTGGCTCGGGCACGCGCCCGGCGCCCTCGACGGGCAGGCCGCGGCCTCCGTGCTGGCGAGCGGCGAGACCGTCGAGCCCGGCATCCGCCGCTGGCGCCGGGCCGACGGCACCGGCATCGATCTGCGCCTGTCCCTCTCGGAAGAGGCCGGCGGCGAGACGGTGGCGGTGGCCGAGACCGTCGATGCCGACGAACTCGTCCGGGCCGAGCAGAACCGCGACGCGCTGACCGCCGCGGGCCTCGGCGAATGGCGCTGGGACCTCACCAGCGGCGAGATGGCGTTTTCGCGCCGCGCGGCACAGATTCTCGGCTACGCGCCCGGCCGCTCCGTCACCTGGGCGGCGATGCGCGGGCGGATCGATCCCGAAGACGCCGAGCGCATCGGCGCCACGGTCTCCGAGGCGATCCTTCAGGGCCGGCCTTACGAATTCCAGACCCGCTTCCGCCGCGCCGCGGACGATGCCGAGATCTGGGTCGGCGCCCGCGGCGAGGCGGTTCTGTCCGCCGACGGCACCCCGGTCGGCATCGTCGGGGTGGTGCAGGACATCACCACGCGGGTCGAGGCCCGCGCGGCGCTCGCCGAGCGCGAGGAGCGGCTGCGGGTGGCGACCACGGTGGCCAATCTCGGCATCTTCGAGTGGCACGTCCTCGACGACCGGGCGACCTGGGAGAACGAGCGGATGTTCGCCCTGTTCGGCCGCCGGCCGGAGGAGGGCAGCATCGGCAAGTCCACCTTCCTCAAGGAGATCCTGCACCCCGAGGACCGCCCGGCCTTCCGCCAAGCCATCGTGCGGGCGCTGCGCGAGGACACGATCCTGCACGCCACCGGCCGCATCCGCCGCCACGACGACGGCACGTGGCGCACCATCGACATGGCGGGCAAGTTCGAGCGTCGCAAACCCGGCGAGTGGCCGCGCCGCCTGATCGGTGTGGTCGCCGACGTGACCGACCGGCATCAATCGGAGGAGCGCCGCAGCCTGCTCATCCGCGAACTGCACCACCGGGTGAAGAACACGCTGGCCACCGTGCAGGCCATCGTCGGCTCGACGGCGCGCACCGCCACCAGCATCGACAGCTTCCACGAGGCCTTCGTCGGCCGCATCAAGTCGCTCGCCCACACCCACAGCGTCTTGACCGAGGCGACGTGGCAGACCGCGCGCCTGCGCGACCTGCTCGCCTCCGAGCTGATGCCCTACGCCGAGAGCGAGACCGAGACCTCGCCGGACCTGCGCATCGTGCTCGACGGCCCGCCGGTCGATCTGCCCTCCGACATCGCGGTGCCGATCGGAATGGCGATCCACGAGCTGACCACCAACGCGGCGAAGTACGGCGCCCTCTCGACGGGCCGCGGACGCGTGGCGATCACCTGGGACGTCCGGGACGGGACGCTGCATCTCGACTGGCGCGAGAGCGGCGGCCCGACGGTCGCCCCCCCGACCCGCCAGGGCTTCGGCTCGCGCCTGCTGCAGCGGGTGCTGACGACCCAGGTCCAGGCGACGATCACGACGGATTACGCGCCGGAGGGGTTTCATCTCACGCTCGCGGCGCCGATGCCGAAGCGGAACCCGGCGCTGAACCCGCTGGCGTGAGGACCGCCGACACCCCACGCCGTCATTCCGGGGCGCCGTAGGCGAACCCGGAATCCACGACTGGCCGCGATGGTGCAGCTTCAGCCGGGTATCCCGCATCACGGGTGGATTCCGGGTTCCGCTGCGCGGCCCCGGAATGACGGCGGTTCATTGGATTGACAGGACCGTGCCAGGACTCACGCCGCCCCCCGCGTCTCCTCGCCGCCCGCATTCACGAAGCTCTTCAACTCGTCGAGGGAGCCGAAGGTGAAGCGGCCCCGCGGCGTGTCGGCTTCGATCGAGCCGTCGGAGAACATCACGTAGGTGTTGGCGCCCGAGGCGTAGCTGCCGACCGCGTGGCGCTCCGGTGCAGGCTCGGGAGCGTCCTTGGTCTCGGCTTCGGCGACGGCAGGCGCCGGCTCGGGGGCAGGCTCCGGCGCGGGAGCGGGCGGCGGCTCGGCGGGCCCATCGAGGGCGGGGCGCAGGCCGATGCCCTTGGCGACGGGTAGCGTCGGCTCCGGCGGGGCGGGTTCGGCGGCGAACAGGTGATCGTCCGGCTCGCGGCGGGGCGGCGCTTCCGGCAGGAGGTCGGGCAGCAGCGGCTCGGCCTCGGTCCGGCGCTCGGCGACGAGATCGGAATCCTCGAACACCGGCTCGGTGCCGCGCCCGCCCGGACGGACCGCGCCGAGGCTGAGTCCGGCGAGCCCCGCCGCACCCGCGAGCGTCCCCGCCGAGGGGGGCTCCACGGCCGGGGCCGGCATCACCGGATCGCTCGGGGCGGACAGCCACGGCGCGGCCTCGACCGGTGGCGGCACCGGCACGGCACCCTGCTGCTGGAAACCCTCCACCCGCAGGCGGATGATGGCACGCTGCACCCGGCGCAGGCGATCGACCACCGCGGACAGGCCGAGCAGGATCACCCCGGCGGAGGCCGCGGTCGAGCCGCCGATCACCATGGCGAGCCCGCTCTCCAGCCGCACGTAGGGGAAGCCCTGGACCACGGCGGCGACGCCGCCGAGGATCATGACGAGACTGAGCGCGAGCAGCGCGACGACCATGGTACTCTCGACTGACTGTCGCGGGCTTTCGAGAGGGCAGGATAACCCCCGGAACCCACATTGCAAAATCGGTGACAAAGTCCGGCCGGACGTTGCACGGGGAAATCGGGCGTTTCCGCGGCTTCGCCGCTATTCACCCACACGCCGCGGCCGTTGCCGCGGCCGGGAGAGCGACTTACCTACCCGCCCGTCGCCTCGCCGGCCGCGCGCCGACCCCGCCCTTCGGCGCCCCACCGCCACCCGTGCCCGCGAGGCCCGGATGACTTAAGGAGACCCGCATGACGTTCACCCTGCCGGAGCTGCCCTACGCCTACGACGCGCTGGGGCCCTATATGTCGAAGGAGACCCTCGAGTTCCACCACGACAAGCACCACAAGGCCTACGTCGACACCGGCAACAAGCTGCTCGAAGGCACCGATCTCGCCGGCAAGAGCGTCGAGGAGATCGTCAAGGCGAGCTACAACACCAATCAGGCGCTGTTCAACAACGCCGGCCAGCACTTCAACCACCTCCATTTCTGGAACTGGATGAAGCCCAACGGCGGCGGCCAGCCCCCGCAGGCGCTGGCCTCCAAGATCGACGAGGATCTCGGCGGCTACGAGAAGTTCAAGGCCGACTTCATCCAGGCCGGTGTCGGCCAGTTCGGCTCGGGCTGGGCGTGGCTCGCGGTCAAGGACGGCAAGCTCGCCATCATGAAGACCCCCAACGGCGAGAACCCGCTGGTCCACGGCGCCACCCCGATCCTCGGCGTCGACGTGTGGGAGCACTCCTACTACATCGACTACCGCAACCGCCGGCCCGACTACCTCAAGGCGTTCGTCGAGAACCTCGTGAACTGGGAATACGTCGAGAAGCTGTACGGCGAGGCGAAGGCCTGATCGGCTTTTCCTGAGACGCGTTTTCGGGCCGCCCCATCGCCGATGGGGCGGCCTTTTTCGTGCGCGGCGTGGCGCGGCGGTCATTGCCCGGCGGTGGTGGGGGGCCTTACTCGTCGGTCAGGCTTTCATCCCACCCACCCCCTCATCCTGAGGTGGCGGCGCGAAGCGACGCCCTCGAAGGAGGGCTCCAGGGATCGCGCGGCTGGCGGGAGCCCTCCTTCGAGGCCGCTGCGCGGCACCTCAGGATGAGGGGGATGGATGGGAGAGCCGGGTTCAGGTGGTGGGGCCTCGTTTTCCGCGGTCGTACGGATCGGTCCGAAAAGAGAAAAAAATGATCCGCTCGATCCTCTCCGTCGGCGGCTGGACGCTGGTCTCGCGGGTCACCGGGTTCGCCCGCGACGTGGTGACGGCGGCCGTGATGGGCGCCGGCCCCATCGCCGACGCCTTCGTCGTCGCCTTCCGGTTGCCGAACCATTTCCGTGCGATCTTCGGCGAGGGAGCGTTCAACACCGCCTTCGTGCCGGCCTATGCGCGGCTGGAAGAAGCGGGCGAGGCCGGCGCGGCCCGAAGATTCGCGGACCGCGTCTTCACCCTGATGCTGCTGGTGCAGGTGGGGCTGCTGGCCCTCGCGCTCCCGGCGATGCCGTGGGTGGTGCGCGCCCTGGCGCCGGGCTTCTCCGAGGATGCCGAGCGGTTCGGGCTCGCTGTCGATCTCACTCGGATCACCTTCCCCTACCTGCTGTTCATGACGCTGGTGACGCTGTTCTCCGGCATCCTCAACGCGCATCGCCGCTTCGCGGCGGCCGCGGGCGCGCCGGTGCTGCTGAACCTCGCGATGCTGGCGGCCCTCGCGCTCGCCTTCCTGTTCCCCAATGCGGCCTATTCCGCGGCTTGGGGCGTGTCGGTCTCGGGCGTGCTGCAATTCGCCCTCGTCTGGTGGGACGCGCGCCGCGCGGCTTACGCGCCGCGGCTGGTCAAGCCGACACTGCGCGACCCCGACATGACCCGCTTCTTCAAGGTGCTGGGGCCGGCGGTGATCGGCTCGGCGGGGTTCCAGATCGCGTCGTTCGCCGACACCATCATCGCGAGCTTCCTGCCGGTCGGCGCGGTCTCGGCGCTGTACTACGCGGACCGGCTCTACCAGCTGCCCTTCGGCGTCATCGCCATCGCGGCCGGCACGGTGCTGCTGCCCGAGATGAGCCGGCGGCTCGCCTCCGGGGACGTCGCCGGCGCGCATGCGGCGCAGAACCGGGCCGCCGGGTTCTCGCTCGCGCTCTCGGCACCCTTCGCGGTCGCCTTCCTGACGCTGCCGGGGCCGATCATGGCCGCCCTGTTCCAGCGCGGCGCCTTCACGGCGGACGACGCGGCCCGCGCAGCCGGCGTCCTCGCCGCCTACGGGCTGGCGCTGCCCGCCGTCGTGCTGGTGCGCTCGGCGGTCGCGAGCTTCTACGCCCGGCAGGATACGAAGACGCCGCTTGTCGCCTCGCTCACGGCCATCGCGGTCAACGTCGCGCTGAAGCTCGTGTTGACCGGCCCCTACGGCGTCGCGGGGCTGGCGCTCGCCACCGCCATCGGCGCCTGGATCAATCTCGGTCTGCTCTACGCGCTGGCGCTCAAGCGCGGCTGGACCGCGCCGGGGCGCCCGCTCCTCGTCACTGTGGCGGCGGTGGCCGCCGCGAGCGTCGGGCTCGCGGTGCTCGCGGTCACCGGCCAGCCGCTGGCCGAGCGGATCGTGCCCGCCTTCCCCCATTTCCGGGAGATCGCGGTGCTGGCTCTCGTCGGGACCGTCGGCGCACTCGCCTATGGCGGCGCGTTGCTGCTGGGCCTGCGCCTGTTCGGCGTGCGCCTGCGCCGCCGATAGCTGGCCGAATCGCCCGTCCGCCACAGATGGCGGGCATGACACGCTCCGATCTCCTCGCCGGCAAGACCCACGCCGTGTTCGACGCCTACGGCACGCTGTTCGACGTGCATTCGGCGGTTGCCCGCCACGCCGAGGCCATCGGCCCGAAGGCGCAGGCGTTTTCGGAGTTGTGGCGGGTGAAGCAGCTCGAATACAGCTGGGTCATCGGGCTGATGGGCCGCTACCAGAAATTCTGGACGCTGACCGAGCGCGCCCTCGATTTCGCGCTCGCCAAGCACCCCGAGGTGGACCGGGCGTTGCGCGAAAAACTGCTCGACGCCTATCGCGATCTCGATGCCTACCCGGAAGTCCCCGGCGTGCTGGCGCGCCTGCGCGCGGCGGGCGTGACAACGGCCGTGTTCTCCAACGGCGACGCGGCGATGCTGGAGCGGGCGGTCGCCTCCGCCGAACTCGGTGAGCGGCTCGACGCGGTGCTCTCGGTCGATCCCGTCCGCACCTTCAAGACGGCGCCCGCTGCGTATCAACTCGTCCTCGACCGGCTCGGCGCGACGCGGGAGGGCGTGCTGTTCTTCTCCTCCAACCGCTGGGACATCGCGGGCGCGACCGCCTTTGGGTTCGACGCCGTGTGGGTCAACCGCACGGAGCAGCCCGACGAGTACCCGGACCTGCCGCCCCGGACCGTGGTGAAGGCGCTCGACACGCTCGCGTGAACGGCGGTCCCCAGCGTCGTTCGCCAATCCTTAAGCACGCGGGTGATATTTCACGGGAGCGTCTCCTGGAGGTTCTTGTCCCCGTGTCCGTCTCCGTCCTCGCCCGGAAGGGCTTTTGCGCGGCGATGCTTGCCGCCGCCCTCGTCTCCACCGCGCCGGCCTCGGCCCGCGACGGCCGCAACGGCGCCCTGATCGGCGGCGCCGCCGCGGGCGTCGTCGGCGGTCTCGCGCTCGGCGCCCTCCTCAACGGCGGCGGCGGCCCGCCCCCCGGCCCGGCCCCGCGCCCGGTCTATGTCGAGGAAGCCCCGGTCTACGTCGCCCCGCCGCCGCGCCGCGGCCCGATCTGCCACTACGAGCGCCGCAAGCAGTGGCTCAACGACATCGAGTTCACCTACAAGAACGTCGAAGTCTGCGAGTAATTTTTTGCGCATTCGCGTCGAGAGGCGTCCGCGTCAGGCGGGCGCCTTTTTCGTCAGGATCCAGTCCTCGACCACGATGGCGTCGAGGCCCGTCGTGGTGAACATCAGAATCGCGTCCTCCGCCGTGTGGAGGATCGGCTTGCCCATCACGTTGAAGCTGGTGTTGAGCAGGATCGGCACACCGGACAGTTCCGCGAACGCCGCGATCAGCGCCGCGTAACGCGGGTTGCGCTGAGGCGTGACGCTCTGGAGCCGGCCGGTGCCGTCGGCGTGGACCACCGCGGGGACGCGGTCCCGCACCTCTTCGCGCCAGACCAGCGTGCGCTCCATGTAGGGGCTATCCGAATAATCCTCGAACCAGTCCGGTCCGGCCTCGGCCAGGATCGAGGGCGCGAACGGGCGGAACGCCTCGCGGTACTTCACCTTGGCGTTGAGCCACTCCTTGGCCTGCGCCGGCCGCGGATCGGCCAGGATCGAGCGGTTGCCGAGCGCGCGGGGCCCGAACTCCGCCCGCCCCTGCACCCAGCCGACGAGCCCGCCCTCGGCGAGGATTTTGGCCGCTTCCCGCGTTACGCCCTCGATGCCGAGGCGCCGGGCGCGGGGCTCCCACGCCGCCATCCGCTCCAGCGGCTCGGTCGAGACGGTCGAGCCGAGATAGGGTGTGAGCGGGCGGGTCTCGGCCGCCGGGCCGGTCCAGTCGGGATTGTCCTGCGCCAAGGCCAGCCACGCGGCGCCGATGGCGTTGCCGTCGTCGGCGGGCGCGGACGGGACGTGGAGGCGCTTGAAGCCCGAGCGGCCGAGGACGCGGCCGTTGTACGACGAGTTGAGCCCGCAGCCGCCCGCGATCACGAGGTTTTCGCAAGGCGCCAGCGCCCAGGCCTCGGCGACGAGCACGTCCATCAACTCGCAGAAGATGTCCTGGCCGCAGCGGGCGAGGTCGGCCCAGCCCTGCTCGCCGATATCCTTGGGGCGCCGCGCCAGCACCTCGGCGGCGACCGCCTGCACCGTCTCGGCGTCGGCGAAGCGCAGGCGCCCGTCCTGAACCGCGTAGAGGCGGCGCAGCAGGTCCATCAGCGCCGGATCGGATTGGCCGTAGGGGGCTAGCCCCATGATCTTCCATTCCTCGCCCTTGATCTGGTCGAAGCCGGCGAGATCCGTGACGAGCCCGTAGAGGAAGCCGACCGAGCCGCGCCCACGGTGGCGCCGCACCTCCTCGATGCGCCCGTTCCTCAGCCGATAGATCGCCGCCGCCCCGGTCTCGCCCATGCCGTCGACGACGAGCGCGGTGGCCTCCGCGAACGGGCTGCCCCACAGGGCGTAGGCCGCGTGCGACAGGTGGTGCGCGAAGCGCCGCTGCCCGGTGATCCTCGCCCGCGGCCGCCCGCCGAGCCCGCGGGTCTCGTTGTCGAGCGCCAAGAGCGTGCCGTAGCCGGCGCGGGCCTGCATGGCGTGGAGGTCGGCGATGAACACGCGCTCGGCCCGCTCCGGCACGAAGGAGCGGTTGAGGCTGGAGGGGTGCGCCGCCAGCGCCGTCAGGTCGAAGGCGCCCGAGGCCGCCTGACCCTTCAGAAACTCCGAAAACGCCTCGCCCCAGGAGGAGGCGACGACGAGCTCGGACCCTTCCGGAACGTATCGCTTGAGCAGCCCGGCCATGCGGGTGCCGGGATCGGGCTCGCAGTTCGGCGCGCGCTTGTATTGGAGATGCCGCTCGGCCGCTTCGGCAAACAGCACCGTGCCATCCGGCCCGACCAGGGCGAGTGCCGGATCGTGGAAGGTCGTGGCGAGGCCGAGGTAGAAGGGCATGGAATGGGGCTACGCCTCGCTGGATAAGGCCGCAACGCAGGGCGGTGAACGCCTCAACGCACTCTCGTTCTTCCCGAGGCCTCTACGAGAGTGATCGGATAGCGGCGAAGCTTCTCGTCGTTCGTGACAAGGCTGGCCCCCTCGACGATCGCTTGTGCGACGAGCAGATGATCGAAGGGATCGTTGTGATCCGCCGATCGCTGCAACGTAACGAGCGCTGCGAGGTGCAGGGAGCCGATATTGAGAACGGTGAAGCCCCCGTTGCCCAAGGTATCGACAACCTCGACGATGTCCGCTTCGAGCTTGCCGATGCGGACCTTAACGGCGATCTCCCATAGGGAGACGACGCTGACAAAGACGGTGTTCTCCGGATTCTCGATCAGCGCCCGGGCCTTCGGCTTCAGACGGCTGTCGTCGGCGAGCCACCACAACAGCATATGGGTGTCGAGCAGGAGCCTCACTCCTCCTTTCCCTCCATGGCCGCAAGCACCTCCGGGGGAAGGGTGTCGAAATCGTCCGCCATCCGTATCCGCCCGCGCAGGGCGCCTGGTCGCCGAAGCGGACGCGAGGCTGGCGACGGCGGGCGGAGTTCCGCCAAGACCTCACCTTGCGATGCCAGTACGAAAGAGCGACCGTTGCGCGCCTCTTGCAGAATGGCCGTCATGTTCGATTGAAATTCGTGCAGATCGAGATGGCGCGGCGGCGGATCGTCGTGCCGTTTCGGTTCGGCCATGCCCGAAGCCCTCCCTTCAGCTGCAACCTGCGTAGGGCATGGGGGTCGCCGCTGTCGAGAAAATCAGGCGACCCGCGCCCTCTTCCCGGCCACGAGAAGCGCCACCGCGCCAAAAATCCCCGAAAGCACCGAGCCGCCGAGCACGCCGAGCTTGGTCTCGGTCTCGTGCAGGCCGTCGGTGAAGGCGAGGCCACCGATGAACAGGCTCATGGTGAAGCCGATGCCGCACAGGAGTGCCACGCCGTAGACCTGCCCCCAACTCGCGCCCGCGGGCCGCGCCGCGAGGCCGGTGGCGACCGCGAGGCGCACGGCGGCGAAGATGCCGGCCTGCTTGCCGAGGAACAGGCCGAGGCCGACGCCGAGCGTCACCGGATCGAGCAGCGCCCGGGCCGGCAGGCCGAGAAGCGTCACGCCGGCATTGGCGAAGCCGAAGATCGGCACGATCCCGAACGACACCCAGGGGCTCAGAGCGTGCTCCAGCCGGTGCAGCGGCGACTCCACGTCCTCGGGGCGGCCGGGGCTCGGGCGGATCGGCACGAACAGGGCGAGCAGCACGCCCGCCACGGTGGCGTGGACGCCGGAGCGCAGCACGAAGAACCAAAGCGCCAGCCCGGCCAGCAGATAGGGGGCGAGCGCCCGCACGCCGAGGCGGTTGAGGGCCAGGAGCAGCGCCAGCACGCCGGCCGCGGCGCCGAGCATCGCGGCGTCGAGCTGCCCCGTATAGAACAGCGCGATGACGACGACGGCGCCGAGATCGTCGACGATGGCGACCGCCGACAGGAAGACCTTGAGCGAGATCGGCACGCGGGGCCCGAGCAGGGCGAGGACGCCGAGCGCGAAGGCGATGTCGGTGGCCGCCGGGATCGCCCAGCCCCGCGCGGTGCCGGAGCCGGCATTGAAGGCGAGGTAGACCAGCGCGGGCGCGACCATGCCGGCGGCGGCGGCGAGCCCCGGCAGCACCCGGTCGGGCCAGGTGCGCAGCCGCCCGTCGAGGGCCTCGCGCTTGATCTCCAGGCCGACCAGCAGGAAGAACACGACCATCAGGCCGTCGTTGATCCAGTGCAGCAGGCTTAAGGGTCCGAGATACACATGGAGGGCGTGGTGATAGCCCTCCGCCAGCGGCGAGTTCGCCACCACCAGCGCCGCCGCGGCGGCCCCCATCAGCACGACGCCGCCCGCCGCCTCGTTGGCCATGACGGTGCGGATCGCCGAGAGCGGGCGCGGCAGGGTGCGGACGGGTGGGCTCATGGGGGTTCGGTGCCCGGCTTTGCTCGGGGAGGCAAGTGGGATCAGGCCCCCTCGCCCAACGCCGACCGGATCAGGCGCTTCCCCTCCTCCCCCGACCACTCGGCCGGGCCCTTCATCACGCCGAGCATGCAGCCCTTGGCGTCGATGAGCGCCGTCGTCGGCAAACCGGTCGAGCCGGCGGCCGATTGGAGCGCGGGCAGCACCTTGCCTTCGGGATCGCCGTAATAGGTCAGCCCGGTGATGCCGTTGGCCTTGAACCAAGCGGGCGGCTTGTCGAGGTTGCGCGTCTCGACGTTGATCGCCACCACCTGGAACCGGTCGCCGCCGAGTTCGGCTTGCAGCCGGTCGAGGGCCGGCATCTCGGCCTTGCAGGGGGCGCACCACGTCGCCCACAGGTTCACCAGCCGCAGCTTCCCGTCGAGCGCCGAGAGACCGGTCGCGGCGCCGTCCGGGCCCTGGAAGGCGAGCGCCGGGGCGGGTTTCGGCGTCGGCCACGCCTCGAAGGCCGCGACCGCGCCGCGGGCGAGCGGAGCGAGCCGGGCGGCGGTGGGGGCGGCTTCCGCGCAGGGGCCGCTGGGCCCGAGCCCCACGAGGTTGCCGAGGTTCCGGCCGGTCCCGTATAGGGCGAAGCCGCCGAGCAGCGCGGCGGCGAGCGCGCCGCCGACCAGGATTTTCGGGGCCGCCTTCACCGGCAGGCTCCCGTGCGCGCAGTCGAGAAGGTGGAACGGGCCATGAGCAACCGGATGTGGGGCGGGCGCTTCGCGAGCGGCCCCGCCGAGATCATGGAGGAGATCAACGCCTCCATCGGGTTCGACCGGCGCCTCGCGCCCCAGGACATCCGCGGCTCGCTGGCGCATGTCGCGATGCTGGGCAAGCAAGGCATCCTGCCGGCCGACGATGTGGCCGCGATTTCCGACGGGCTCAAGTCCGTCGAGGCCGAGATCGCGCGCGGCGAATTCGCGTATCGGCGCGAACTCGAAGACATCCACATGGCGGTGGAGAGCCGCCTGACCGAGATCGTCGGCCCGGCCGCGGGACGGCTGCACACCGCCCGCTCGCGCAACGATCAGGTCGCCACCGACATGCGGCTGTGGGTGCGCGACACCCTCGACGCGCTCGACGCGCAGGTGGCCGAATTGCAGCGGGTGCTGGCCGAGAGCGCGGAAAAGTACGCCGCGACCGTGATGCCGGGCTTCACCCACCTGCAATCGGCCCAGCCCGTCACCTTCGGCCACCACTGCCTCGCCTATGTCGAGATGCTGGCGCGCGACCGCGGCCGGTTCCGCGATGCCCGCGCGCGGCTCAACGAATGCCCGCTCGGCGCCGCCGCGCTCGCCGGCACATCCTTCCCGATCGACCGGCACGCGACCGCCGCCGCGCTCGGCTTCGACCGGCCGACGGCGAATTCGCTGGATTCGGTCGCCGACCGCGACTTCGCGCTCGAATCGCTTGCCGCCGCCTCGATCTGCGCCGTCCATCTCTCGCGCTTCGCCGAGGAGCTGGTGGTTTGGACCTCGGCGCAGTTCGGCTTCGTGAAGCTGTCCGACCGCTTCACCACCGGCTCGTCGATCATGCCGCAGAAGCGCAACCCCGACGCGGCGGAACTGGTCCGCGCCAAGGCCGGGCGCATCGTCGGCGCGCTGACGGGCCTGCTGATCGTGATGAAGGGCCTGCCGCTCGCCTATTCCAAGGACATGCAGGAGGACAAGGAGGGCACCTTCGACGCCCTGCAATCGCTCTCCCTGTGTCTCGCCGCCATGACCGGCATGGTGCGCGACCTCGAACCCGTCACCGAGACGCTGAAGCGCGCGGCGGGCTCCGGCTACGCCACCGCCACCGATCTCGCCGACTGGCTGGTGCGCGAACTCGGCATGCCGTTCCGTCAGGCCCACCACGTCACCGGCCGGGTCGTGGCCGCAGCCGCCGAGCGCGGCGTCGGGCTGGAGGAACTGCCGCTCGACGTGATGCGCGAGATCGAGCCGCAGATCACGGATGCGGTCTTCGCCGTGCTCGGCGTCGAGAACTCGGTGGCGAGCCGCACCAGCTACGGCGGCACCGCGCCGGACAACGTCCGGGCTCAGGCGCAGGGCTGGCTCGCGAAACTGACGCCTGTGGAGAAGTAGGACGGCCCCGCGGGAACGGGCACGGAAAGTGCGGCGTTCATGGAACGGCCAGCTGAGCTTGGCTAGGGGAACCTGGCTATCCGGACGCTCGAACCCGCGGAGTCCCGTCGATGAACGTAGAGAGCTGGATCACGGTCGAGGAAACCCCTGCCCTGGCGCAGGCGGCACGCGAGGCGATCGAGGCCCGTCTGGCCCGGTTCTCGGACGCCCAGCGCGACGCGTTCTGGGCCTCCATCGTGAAGGCCTACAACACCCCCTACAACGACCCGGTGAAGAAGCCCGCCGCGCCCAAGCCCGTCGAGCCGGCTCCGGTGGTCGAACTGGTCCTGCCCGAGATCGAGCTGCCGCCCGCCGCCATCGCCTCCGTGGCGCTCACCGCCGAGATTCGGGCGGCCTGAACGCCGCGAAGCCTCCGTTTTTGCGTTGATCCGGGCACGGCGGGACTTTCCCATCCCGCCCGCGGCCATCATGCTGCCGCGAGAGAAGGCGAGCGGAGCCGTTCGTTCGATCCGGAAAAAGCGTGAGATGCAGCGGACCCGCCTCCCGATCCTCCCGACCGCCCTCCCCGCCCTGCTCGCGCCCTGGCTGATCGCCGCCGGTGCGACGGCCCTGCCGACGCTGGCCGAGCGCGCCTACGCGCAGGCGGAAGCCCCCGCGGCCGAGGCGGCGCCGGAGGAAGGGCGACGCGGGCGCCGCGGCCGGCGCTCGAAGGCTAGCACACCAAAACCGAGCGCCCTGCCGCCGGGGATGCAGCAGGCGGTGCCGCTCGCGGTGTTCGGCGACTGGAACGTCTTCACCAACGGCGGGCAGGGGCGGGACAAGCTCTGCTACGCCATCGCCCAGCCGACGAGCCGCAGCCCGAAATCGCTCGCGCGCGACACCGGCTACCTGTTCGTCTCGCTGGCCAAGGGCAGCCCCTCGAGCGAGATCGCGGTGATGCTCGGCTTCAAGCCCAAGCCCGCGGCGGCGCAAGCCAAGGCCGGCGCGACCGCCGCCCCGAGCGACCCCTACCTGACCGTCGGCGCGACCCGCTACGGCCTCGTCGTCAAGGACGAGAACGCCTGGATCCAGAACCAGGCCGACGAGCCGCGCATCGTCGCCGAGATGAGCCGCACCCAGACCGCCACCGTCCGCACCACCTCGCAGCGCGGCAACCCGACCCAGGACGAGTACGCCATGGGCGGGTTCGCGGAGGCGCTGAAGCGGGCGCGGGAGGAGTGCAAGTAGGGTTTTTGCGATCCGGGGCTGCCGCATAGCCGGAAACGAGCGTGCCGCCGGATGCGGCGGCTTCGTCGGCCCGTGGTCCCGCGCCGTCCGGTATCGTCGCGCCCTGACGGCGCCGTTTCGTCCGCGCTGTCCCGCGCGTCTCGACGCGCTCCGGCACACACTCCCCAAAATCTCCGGAACAGAAAATTAAGGTTACCGAAGTAAGACGATACGGTCAGCCCGGCGCAGCGTTCGGCTCCGGTGCCTTGAGGACGATGACGATGCGTATCGCGACCCTGGGTCTCCTGGCTGTTCTTGCATCGGCCACGACCGTCACCGCCGCCGACCTCGATTACGGCTACCTGCGCGGCGCCGACGACGGCTATGCCCCGGCCCCGGTGATCGACTGGAGCGGGTTCTACATCGGCGGGCACGGCGGCTACTCGTCGGCGGCGATGGGATTCACAAACACCTTAAATAACCAATATGCGAGCTACCTTCGAGCCAGGGATATCGAGGCTGAATACAATGCCTCGAATTACCTAGCTCTGCCCTCACGACGCGTCAATGGTGCGAGTTATGGCGCCTTGGCAGGCTACAACGTGCAATTTGACGATATTGTTGTAGGCATCGAGGCAGACTACACAAATTTTGGGAGGATCGGATCCTCCAGCATGCTGAGGGAGAACGCCATCAGTCGATCCATGACGACAAAGGGCGGTATGTTTGAAACGATTAGCCTTTTTGGTACCTCCAAGACTGAGCTTGAGGATTATGGAACTATCAGAGGGCGACTGGGATACGCGTTGGGCAGCTTTTTACCATTCGTGACTGGAGGTGTAGCGATCGGTCGCGCAACTATTTCAAATGAAGCAAATATACAAAACTACGGTTACGATATAGCTGGAGTAGCTGCTTATCAGAACGATCCAAGTGCCGGAATCCCTGCGAATCACGGATATGTAAAAAACGGATTCAATCCTCGAAATCCGAACGCCTCGACTCCAGAGGACTATAAAATACTTCCATTCAAGTCTAAGAGTAAGGCTATGGCTGGCGTAGCTCTCGGCGCCGGCCTGGAATTTGCGCTGACCTCCAACATCATCCTGCGCGGCGAGTATCAGTACGTCCTGTTCGACGACTTCGACGGGCACAAGGTCAACGTCAACACCGTCCGCGGCGGTGCCGCCGTGAAGTTCTGATGCGCGCGAACCGGCAGGGCCATCCCATGCGGCACACGCTCCCGATCCTCGCCGCTTTGGCCGGCCTGTTCGCTGAGACCGCGGTGGCGCAGCCGCTGCCGCCGGATGTGCCCTATCGCGATCCGCGGCCCCGCTTCCGCCTGCCGCCGCCCGGCCCGGTGTTCCGGGCGCCGCCGCCGGTCGTCGGCTTCACCAGCCAAGGCTACCAGCCGCGGGCGACGAACCAGCCGATCTACAACGAGCCGCCGCAGCCGCTGCGCTGAGCGCTCGGAAGCCGCTCATCCCATCAAATCCCTCATCCTGAGGTGCCGCGAAGCGGCCTCGAAGGAGGGCTCCAGGAATCGCGCGATACGCTGGAGCCCTCCTTCGAGGCTGCGCTTCGCGCAGCACCTCAGGATGAGGGAAGAGGGTGGGAGGGGCGGGTCTGGGAAAAAAAATCAATTCTCCAGCTCGCTGTCCCAATAAAGATAGTCGAGCCAGGTGTGGTGGTATTGCCGGTGGTCGAATTCCGGCTGGCGGCGGTGGAGTTCGTGGCGGGTCGGGCGGTGCGGCTCGTTGAGGAGCGGCATCTCGGCTTCCGCGGGTGTGCGGTTCGCCTTGCGCAGGTTGCACGGCGAGCAGGCGGCGACGACGTTCTCCCAGGTCGAGAGGCCGCCGCGCGAGCGCGGCACCACGTGGTCGAAGGTGAGCCCGCCGGAGGGCAGCCGCAGGCCGCAATACTGGCAGCTGAAGGTGTCGCGCAGATAGATGTTGTAGCGGGTGAAGGCGGGGCTGCGGGCCAAGGCCACGTAGCTCTTGAGGGCCACCACGCTCGGCACCTTGAGGGACCGGCTCGGGCTGTGCGCCTCGATATCGTAGTTGGCCACCAGCGTGACCCGGTCGAGGAACAGGGCCGTGAAGGCGTCCTTCCAGGACCATAGGGACAGCGGATTGTAGGAGAGCGGCCGGTAATCCGCGTTGAGGACCAGGGTTTGCAGATCGATCATCGACGCCACTCGCTGCTCGCGGCGGCGCCCGGTGGCGCCGCGGCCTCGGCCGGAGGAAGTCCGGAAGGCCCATGCCGCACCCGCCATGGCGGAAGCCCGGATTCCGAACGGATCGGAACCGGGCAAGCGGCATCCTGATAGGGGGTATCCTGACGGCGACGCTTCTCCCGTCCGGCGGAACGTGCCGGCGCGGTCCCAAGCGTGGCGGGGCGGACGATCAGCGCCGCCTCCTCGCTGCGTGAGGATATGGCCAAGTCCATCGCGGCTTAGTCTAATATCAGCGTGACAGCCTTGTGAAGGCGATGGGTCCGGCCGTGTGGTCGCGGCCGGCGATTATCCCCGTCGCACGCCCGAAATTGCTCTTCCGCACGGTTTCGCCCCATTGCGGGCGCAGGAGGGGCCGGCCTTCCCCGTCAGTCCGTCGCGTTGCGGGAGGGCCCCCCGCGTCCGGATCATGGCCCCTCGGCAGGCTAGCATGCGAGCCCTAGCTGTCCGGCTGGCCCGCGCGGGCGCGCTCCGCAACCTCCCGAAGAGCCCGATTCCTCCGGCACAGGACGACGATGCCTCGATACCTCCCCGGCCTCCGCCGCCTCGCCCGCAGCGCCACGCTGATCGCCGCCCTCGGCGCCAGCGCCCTGTTGCCGAACGCGGCCATCGGCCAGGGACAACCGGCGGCGTCCCCGGCGCAGGCGCCCGCGCCGGCGCAGAAGGCCGCGCCCGCGCCGCAGGCGGCCCCGGCTCCCGGCGCGCAGGCCCCCGCGCCGGCCCCCGCCGCGAAGCCGGCGGCGCCGAAAACGCCGGTGTCGGAGGCGTTGCAGACGGTCCGCGACCGGCTGGAGGAGATCAAGACCGACCTCGAGACCCGCGAGAAGGCGATCACCGGCCCGAATGTCGGCCCCGGCGATCTCAGCCGCGCCCGCGACGGGCTCGACGGCGTCGCCGACCGGCTGCGCACCATCATCGACGCGCTGAGCCCCCGCCTCGACGCCGCCCGCGAGCGGCTGGAGCAGATCGGCCCGAAGCCCAAGGAGGGCGAGGAGGGCGAGGACGTGGCCCGCGAGCGGGCCGAGCGCGAGGCGGCGGTCAACGACGTCGACGGCACCCAGCGGCTCGCCCGGTCGCTGCTGGTCCAGAGCGACCAGATCGTCGATCAGATCGCCAACCGCCGCCGCGCCGCCTTCACCCGCGGCCTGTTCGAGCGCTCGTCCTCGCTGCTGAGCCCGGACCTGTGGATGCGGGTCGCCGCCGACATCCCGCGCGACATCAACTCGCTCGATTCCGGCTTCGACGACACCGTCACGCTGTTCCGGCGCAACGGCACGCTGTGGAACCTGCTGGTGCTCGGGCTCGCCTTCGGCCTGTCCTTCGCGCTCTATTTCGGCCGCCGCAACATCGCCCCGCGGCTCGGGCGGCGCGACACCGCGGTCACCGACCCTTCCCGCCGCCGCAAGCTGCTCGCGGCGTGGCGGGTGCTGCTGCTCGGCACGCTGCCGGCAGTCGCCGGCAGCTACGCGATCTACTACGCGCTCGACGCCACCGAACTCCTGCCGGTGCGGTTCCTGCCGGTGGCGAGCGCCATCGTCGGGGGCTTCGCCTTCGTGGCCTTCGTCCAGGCCACCGCCGACGCGCTGCTCGCCGTCGGCAAGCCCGCATGGCGCCCGGCCCCGGTGTCGGATGCCGCCGCGTGGCGCATCTCGGCGCTCGCGGTCTCCATCGCCGTCGTCATCACGGTCTCGAAATCGCTGGAGGCGCTGAACACCGCGATTTACGCGGCTCTCCCGATCTCGATCGCCACCCGCGGCCTCGGCGCGGTCGCTGCCGCGGCGTTGCTCGCCATCGGCCTCCACCGCTTCGCCGACACGGCGGGGAAGGAGGAGGATTGCTTCGGCCCCTACGTCGCGACGGAAACGTCGAGCAACATCGGCGGCCCCCTGCGCCTGCTCGGCTGGGTCGCGGCGGCGGTGATCGCGGTGGCGCCGCTCGTCGGCTACGTCGCGCTCTCGTCCTTCCTTGTCGATCAGCTGATCTGGGCGGGCGGGCTCATCGTCCTGTTGTGGCTGATGATGACGAGCGCCGACACGCTGATCGGCGGCACCTTGAGCGGCGAGACCCGCATCGCCACGACGCTCCAGGCCAACACCGGCTTGCGCCGCCGCTCCCTCGACCAGATCGCCGTGCTCGCCACGGGTGCGGCCCGCGTGCTGCTGATCGCCATCGTCGCGCTGCTGATCCTGGCCCCGTGGGGGCTCGATTCCACCGACGTGGTCTCCTCGATCCGCACGGCGTTCTTCGGCTTCAAGATCGGCGACGTGACGATCTCGCTGTCGGCCATCGCGCTCGGCATCACGATCCTGGGCGTGGGCATCTTCATCACCCGCGGCATCCAGCGCTGGCTGGAGAACACCTACCTGCCCGCGACCGACCTCGATGCCGGCCTGCGCAACTCGATCTCGACGGTGGCCGGCTATGTCGGCTTCCTGCTCGCGCTGGCGCTCGCCTTCTCGTATCTGGGCTTGAGCCTCGAGAAGCTGACGATCGTGGCCGGCGCGCTCTCGGTCGGTATCGGTTTCGGCCTGCAATCGATCGTCAACAACTTCGTCTCGGGCCTGCTGTTGCTGTGGGAGCGCCCGATCCGCGTCGGCGATCAGGTGCTGATCGGCGATTCCGAGGGCATCGTGAAGCGCATCTCGGTGCGCTCGACCGAGATCCAGACCTTCGACCGCTCGGCCGTGATCGTGCCGAACTCGAACCTGATCTCCGGCATCGTCAAGAACCGGGTGCGCGGCGACCGCACCGGCCGGGTCATCATCGGGGTCAACGTCCTGCGCAACCAGGACCCGGTGCGCGCCGCCGAGATGATGGTGGAATGCGCGGCGAACCACGGGGACGTGCTCAAGCAGCCGCCGCCGCGGGTGGTGTTCAAGAAGATCGGCGATCCCTTCCTCGAATTCGAGCTGATCGCCATGGTGGTCGACGTGAACCTCACCCAGAAGGTCCAGAGCGACCTGAACTTCTCCGTGTTCAAGGCGCTCTCGGAGGCCGAGTTCATCCCGGCCATGGGCCCGGCGTCGAGCTTCATCACCGTGCAGGGGCTGGAGCCGGTGCGCGACGCGCTCGGCCAGATCGCCCACGCGGTCGGCGCGTCGCAGACCGTGGCGCTCGCCGAGCCCGCCGGATCGCGCGACGACGCGCGGCGCGGCGAGGGCCAGCGGGAGGCGGGGCGGCGCAAGCTCGGGCAGACCACCTGACCCGTAACCCATTGAGCCCGGCCTCTTGAGCATAAGCCCGGCCGTGCCCACCTGAGTCCATTGCCCATGGGAAATGGATTCGTGCCTGCACGCCTGCCTCACGTCGCCGCCGCCGCCACGGCCCTCGCCCTCGCCGCTCTGCTTCAGGGCTGCGCGGGGAAAACGACGCCCGAGTCCGGCTTCGGCAGCCTGTACTTGCCGCTGACCACCGCCTCGACCGCGCTCGACGCGAATGCTGCGCGGGACATGATCTCGGCCTATCGCGGCAACAACGGCGAGGCCCCGCTGCGGCTCGATCCCGAATTGCAGCGGCTGGCCGAGGCCGAGGCCGCTTCCATGGCCGCCGCCGACCGCCCGAGCAGCAGCCGCACCGTGCGCAGCGCCGTGACGCGGCTCGGCTACGAGGGCGCCGACGCCAACCTCTCGGCGGGCTACCACAACCTCGCGGAAGCCTTTTCCGGCTGGCGCGACAGCCCCCCGCACCGCGCCGTGATGCTGAACCGCGACGCGACCCGCATGGGCATCGCCACGGCTTATGCGCCGGGCTCGAAGTACAAGGTGTACTGGGCGCTGCTGGTGGCGAAGTAGAGTTCTTCTCTCCCACCCATCCCCCTCATCCTGAGGTGCTGCGCGAAGCGCAGCCTCGAAGGAGGGCTCTAGCCTGCCGCGCGATCCCTGGAACCCTCCTTCGAGGCCCGCTGCGCGGGCACCTCAGGATGAGGGAATGGGTGGATAAGCTCCTATAAAAACACAAGAAAATTACGGCAGGCCCTTGCCGTTCGGCGTGGGCGGCGGCTCGGACAGCAGCGTCACCGTCACCCGGCGGTTGGCGGCGAGATACGGGTTGTCGGGAAACATCGGCTCGGTGTCGGCCTTGCCGCTGACCGAGGCGAAGCGTTCTTCCGGCAGGCCGGCGGCGGCCAGGATTTCGCGGACGCTCAGCGCGCGGTTGGCCGACAGCTCCCAGGGCGGGGCGGTGTCGCGCTGGCCCGGGCGGGGGGTCGCGGTGAAGCCCGTCACCACGATGCGGTTGGGCAGGCGCGCAATCGTCGGCACGAGCTTTTCCAAGAGGCGCCGGGTGCGGTCGTAGGGCCGGCTCGAGCCTTCCGGGAACATCGAGCGCCCGTCCTGATCGACGATCGCCACGTCGAGCCCGCGGCGGGTCGGCGAGATGATGATGTTCTTCGAGAGTTCGGCCACCTCCGGCATGTCCTGCATCGCCTGCCGCAGGGAGGCGGCGGCCTGGCCGAAGGCCTCCGGGTAGCCGCGGTCGGGGATGCCGTCGTCGAGGCCGCTGTCGAGCTGGGGCGGCGTGGTGCGGTCGGTCGCCCGTTCGGGGGGCACGTCGCGCAGGTTCTTCACCTTGTCCGCCGTGGGCAGGCCGTTCTGCTCGATGATGCCGGCGAAGCGCGATTCCTTGTTGGTGCCGAAGGCGTCGCGCATCGAGCCCGCTACCACCTGCAGCTTCTTCTGGTCCTGGGTCGAGTAGGCGGCGATCATGACGAAGAAGCTCATCAGGAGCGCCATCAGGTCGGCGAAGGTCACGAACCAGCCGTGACCGCCATGCGCGCCGCCGCGCTTCTTCTTGGCCACGGGCCTTCCTCCTCAATCGGACGGCGATGGTCCCGGATCATCGCGGTTCGCCCGCGCGACTGCGGCCGTCCGCCGGGCGCCCCGCGCAAGCGGGGCCACAATGAATCACGCCGCTTCGGCGACGAGGTCGGCGCGGTGGTTGGCCGGCAGGTAGGCGATCAGCATCTCGCGCACGAGCGAGGCGCTCTTCTGGTCGCGGATCAGCAGGATGCCGTCGATGATGAGCGAGCGCGACACGTCCTCCTCCTCGACCTTCACGTGCAGCTTGTCGGCGATCGGCAGCGCCACGAGGTTGGCGATCAGCGCGCCGTAGAGGGTGGCCAGCAGCGCGGTCGCCATGGCGGGGCCGAGCTTCGACGGGTCGGACATATTGGCGAACATCGTCACCATGCCGAGGATGGTGCCGATCATGCCCCAGGCCGGCGCGCAGTCGCCGAAGGCGCGGTAGATCTTCGAGCCCTCGTCGAGATGCATGAGGAAGTTGTCGCGATCGCGCTCCATCGTGTCGCGGATGAAGTCGCGGTCGTAGCCGTCGGCGATGTAGCGCGCGCCCTGCGCCAGGAAGGGATCGGTGATCTCCATGTTCTCGAGCGCGATGGGGCCGGACTTGCGCACCACCTCGGCGATCTTGGTGATCTCCTCGATGAGGTCGTGCGGCTTCACCGCCCGCATGGTGAAGGCGTAGCGCAGGCCCATCGGCACGCCGTGGGCGATCACCGAGAAGGGAAAGCGGATGATGGTCGCCATGACCGAGCCGCCGAAGATGACGATCACGGCGTGCTTGTCGAAATAGGCGGCGAAGTTGCCGCCATCGATCATGATCAGCGTGAACACTACGCCGACGCCGCCGAGCAGCCCGACACCGGTTGCGAGATCCATGAGACGCGTGGTCCGATCCTGGCCCGCCTGCGGGCACTCGTCACAGGTCTAAAAAATCAGGCTGAAGGAACCGTAAAGGCCGTTGCCGAACCCGCCCCTGCCGCGTCATGTGCCGTTCAGGGGAGGCGGGGCATAAGTCCCGCACCGACGGAACGAAAACCGCCTGAGCGGAGCCGGAGCGTCGGGGCCGGAGAATCGTCCGGCGGGTCTCAAAAGCCGTGCTCCACGATGGGGCCGGACGGGACGGGGAGCGGAACGCAGATGTCGATGATTCGTCTCTACGCGCGGGTGCTCGGCCTGCTCGGGGCGGAGAAGCGGCTGGCCCTCGGGCTGATCGCGGCCAACGTCGCGCTGGCGGTGGCGGCCTTCGCCGAACCGCTGATCATGGGCCGCATCATCGACGGGCTCACCCACCTGTCGAAGGACGCGCCCGCCACGTCGCTCGCCCCGTGGATCGTGGCCTGGGTGGTGTTCGGCCTGTTCACCATCGGCGCGGGCGTGGCCATCGCCCTCCATTCCGACCGGCTGGCCCACCGCAACCGGCTCGCCACCATGGCGAATTTCTTCGAGCACGTGCTGGAGCTGCCGATCGCCTTCCACTCCTCGAACCATTCGGGGCGGGTGCTGAAGGCGATGCTGGAAGGCACCAACGGCATGGCCTGGATCTGGCTCAACTTCTTCCGCGAGCACTTCGCCGCGCTGCTCTCCGTCGGCGTGCTGCTGCCGTTGACCCTGTTCGTGAACTGGCGGCTCGGTGCGATCCTCGTCGTGCTGGTGCTGATCTTCACCGCGCTGGCGAGCTACGTCCTGCGCCGCACCGAGACGCTCCAGGGCGAGGTCGAGGAGTACCAGTCGGGCCTCGCGGCGCACGCTTCCGACGCGCTCGGCAACGTCGCCGTCATCCAGTCCTTCACCCGCGCGCGGGCCGAGAAGGAGGCGATGCGCACCATCATTCACGACCTGCTCAAGGTGCAGATCCCCGTCCTGTCGTGGTGGGCGCTCGCCAACGTCGCGACCCGCGCGTCCGGCACGCTGACCATGACGGCGATCTTCATCACCGGCATCGCCCTGCACCAGAAGGGTGCCGCCACCGTCGGCGAGATCGTCGCCTTCATGAGCCTTGCCACCATGCTGGTGACCAAGCTCGACCACGTCGTCACCTTCGTGAACGGGGTGTTCATGCAGGCGCCGAAGATGCGCGAGTTCTTCGAGGTGCTCGACACCGTGCCGACCGTGCGCGACCGGGCGCATGCCAAGCCGCTGGCCCGCCCCGAGGGCGCGGTCGAGTTCGAGAATGTCGGCTTCTCCTATGACGGTCGCCGCCGCGCGCTCGACGGCGTGTCGTTCTCGGCCAAGCCGGGCGAGACCGTGGCGCTCGTCGGCACCACGGGTTCGGGCAAGTCGACGACGCTCGGCCTGCTGCACCGAACCTTCGACCCGGACCAGGGCGCCATCCGCATCGACGGCACCGACATCCGCGACATCGGGCTCTCGTCGCTTCGCCACAACATCGGCGTGGTGTTCCAGGAGCCGATGCTGTTCAACCGCTCGATCCGCGAGAACCTTCAAGTCGGTCGCCCCGACGCCACGGATGCCGAGATGCTCGACGCGCTGGAACGCGCCCAGGCCGGCGAGTTCATGGCCCGCCAGTCCAACGGCCTCGACACCGTGATCGGCGAGCGCGGTCGCTCGCTGTCGGGCGGCGAGCGCCAGCGCCTCTCGATCGCCCGCGCTCTCTTGAAGAACCCGCCGGTGCTCATCCTCGACGAGGCGACGAGCGCGCTCGACGCCGCCACCGAGCGCAAGCTGCAGCAGGCGCTGGAGACCGTGATGGAGGGCCGCACGACCTTCGTGATCGCCCACCGCCTCGCCACGATCCGCAACGCCGACCGCATCCTCGTGTTCGAGCAGGGCAAGATCGTGGAGTCCGGCACCTTCGACGAGTTGGTCGCGCAGGGCCACCGCTTCGCCGACCTCGCCAAGGCGCAGTTCATGGCGGCGCAGGACGAGGACGACCTGCCGATGGCGGCGTAACCCCCGGACAAGAAAACGGCCCGCCTTCGCGAGAGGGCAGGCCGGGTCAGGGGAGGTTTTCGCAGGAGAGTGCTGGGAAAAGCGGTCGGAGGGGAAAAGGGTTCCCCGGCAAAGCGTCTTTCCACACGCAAATGCCACAGTGTGGCGGCTCGGACACGGCGCTTCACGGCGGCGCGGGGCGTGCTATAGGGCGCGCCCCTCCTGCATTTTCAGGCCGCGATGCCGATCGTCTCGATCGAGAACCTGTCGAAGGTCTACGCCTCCGGCCTCCACGCCCTCAAGGACGTGAACCTCGCCATCAGCAAGGGCGAAATCTTCGCCCTGCTCGGCCCCAACGGGGCCGGCAAGTCGACGCTGATCAACACGGTCTGCGGCATCGTCACCCCGAGTTCGGGCACGATCCGGGTCGGCGGCCACGACAATCGCAGCGATTACCGCGCGGCGCGCCGGATGATCGGGCTGGTGCCGCAGGAACTCACCACCGACGCCTTCGAGAAGGTGTGGGACACGGTGAGCTTCAGCCGCGGCCTGTTCGGGTTGCGCAAGGACCCCGCCCATATCGAGCGTGTCCTGAAGGACCTCTCGCTCTACGAGAAGCGCGACAACCGCATCATGCAGCTCTCCGGCGGCATGAAGCGGCGGGTGCTGATCGCCAAGGCGCTCGCCCACGAGCCGCAGGTGCTGTTCCTCGACGAGCCGACCGCGGGCGTCGATGTCGAGCTGCGCCAGGATATGTGGCGCCTCGTGCGCCGCCTGCGCGACCAGGGCGTCACCGTGATCCTGACCACGCACTACATCGAGGAAGCCGAGGAGATGGCCGACCGGGTCGGCGTGATCCGCAAAGGCGAGATCATCCTCGTGGAGGACAAGGTCGAGCTGATGCGCAAGCTCGGCAAGAAGCGGCTCACCCTGCACCTCGCCGAGCCGGTCTCGGCGCTCCCCGACAGCCTCGCGGGCTACGACCTGCAACTCGGGCCGGACGGCCGCGAGGTCGTCTACACCTACGACACGAAGCGCGAGCGCACCGGCATCACCGGCCTGCTCACCGCGCTGGCGGGCGCCGGCATCGGCTTCACCGACCTCGACACCAAGCAGAGTTCGCTGGAGGAGATTTTTGTCGATCTCGTCCGCGGAAGCGCGGGAGCGACGCCATGAACCTGCCCGCGGTCCTGGCGATCTACCGTTTCGAGATGGCCCGCTTCTGGCGCACGGCGCTCCAGAGCATCGTCGCCCCGGTCATCGCGACCTCGCTCTACTTCGTCGTGTTCGGCGCCGCGATCGGCGCGCGGATGCAGACGGTGGACGGCATCCCCTACGGCGCCTTCATCGTGCCGGGGCTGATCATGCTCTCGCTGCTGACGCAGAGCGTGTCGAACGCCGCCTTCGGCATCTACTTCCCGCGCTTCTCCGGCACGGTCTACGAGCTGCTCTCGGCGCCGATCTCGCCGTTCGAGGTGGTGCTCGGCTATGTCGGCGCCGCGGCCACCAAGTCGATCTTCATCGGCCTCGTGATCCTGGCCACCGCGGCGCTGTTCGTGCCGCTGCACATCGAGCATCCGTTCTGGATGGTGGCGTTCCTGTTGCTGACGGCGATCACCTTCAGCCTGTTCGGCTTCGTCATCGGCCTGTGGGCGGACGGGTTCGAGAAGCTGCAACTCGTGCCCCTCCTCGTCGTCACGCCGCTGACCTTCCTCGGGGGCAGCTTCTACTCCATCGAGATGCTGCCGCCGTTCTGGTACGCGGTGAGCCACGCCAACCCGGTGGTCTACCTCGTCAGCGGCTTCCGCTGGGCCTTCTTCGGCAAGGGCGACGTCGCGGTCGGCGTCAGCATCGCGGTGACCTTCGGGTTCCTGGCGCTGTGCCTCGGGCTGGTGACGTGGATTTTTCGGACCGGGTACCGGCTGAAGAGCTGAGAGCGCGGTCGACAGGCGACGCCCCGCCTCTCCCCGTCATGGCGTGGCGACCGACCGGATGCCGTGCACCGCCGCTACGCCGCGTGCCGCGTCCCCTCCCCCGCGAGCGGCGCCGGGTCGCGGCCGGTCTCGGCGCGGTGGGCGGCGGCGAGTTCGGCGGCGCCCCGCAGCCCGCCCGGCTCGTCGCGGTAGCTGCCCGTCCCCGAGACCGGCGCGCCCTGCCAGCGGCGCTCGATCGCGGCGCGTTCCGGGCTTGCCAGGAAGCGGTCGAGGAAGGCGTCCACCGCCATCAGCAGACGGCAGGAGGACGGGTGGTCGGCGACCGCCGCGGCGTAGAACCATGGCGCCGGGGCGATGTTGCCGGGCAGGATCTCGATGCGCCCGCGCCAGGGGCTGTCCGGGCTGGTGCAGGCCCAGTGCATGATCGGAGCATCGACCGCGAAGGCATCGACGATGCCGTCGGCCAGCGCGTCGTGGATGCGGCTCTGGTCGGTCATCGGCACGAGGCTCCCCAGCGTCGCGACCTTGCGGCCCTTGGCAGAAAGATTGTCGCCCCAGCGGATGCCGGCGTTCGTCAGGGTGGCGTAGGCGCTCGGATCGTTGATGACGCCGAGCGTTCGGCCTTCGAGATCGGGCAGGCCCCGGATGCGGGTGTCGCCGGCCCGGCGCGCCAGCACGTAGTGCAGGTAGGTGTAGGCGCGCGAATAGGCGACGCCGGAAAACGCTTCGCTCGGGGGCAGCGCCGACCAGACGATGTCGGCGGGCGCCTGTGTCGGGCCCGCACCGGCTTCCAGGAGTTCGGTGCAGAGGTCCCAGGGGCATTCGACGAACTCGGCCTCGACGCCGAGATGGCGGGCGAAGGCCTGAACGTACTCGACGTCGAGGCCGGCCAGCGGCCCGCCCTGGCGCTGGCGGAACGACAGGCCCTTGAAGGCTGGTTCTATCGCGACCCGCAGGCGCCCGCGGGCGCGCACCGCGTCGAGCCGGTCGAAGCCGGGCGCGTGGTGGGCGAGGCCGTGGCGGGCCACGTCCGGGGCCGGGCCGCCGCGGGCGGCCTCCAGGCCCTCCAGTGAGAGGTCCAGCGCCCGGCGTGCCTTGGTCTCGGTGCGCTCGATCGAACTCTGCATCGCGCCGAGCGCCTCGCCGATCGAGGCGTTGCTGGCGCTGATCGCGGCGAGTTCGCCTCCGACGCCGCCGAGCAGCGCCTCGATCCGGTCGGCGGTGGCGCGCACGGCTTGGCCGAGATCGTCGAGCGCCCGGTCGGTGGAGGTGCGCAGCGCCTGCAATTCGGCGCGCACGTCGGAGAAGTCGATGGCCGCGGCCACCTGTCGAGCGCTCTCGCGGGTCTGGTCGGCGAGTTCGCGCACTTCCGCCGCGACCACGGCGAAGCCGCGCCCGTGCTCGCCCGCGCGGGCGGCCTCGATGGTGGCGTTGAGCGAGAGCATGCGGATCGTCGCGCCGATCCGGTCGATGGCGGTGGCGACGCGGGCGGCCTCGTTCGCCTTGGCGTCGATGCGCGCGCCGATGCGGCCGATCTCGGCGGTCACCGTGTTCATGGCCTCGGCCACCGCCCCGGTCAGCTCGCCGCGCAGGCGCTCGGCGGTGACGGTCGCGGTGTCGCGCCCGACGCTGCCGCGGGTGGCGGCGAGCGAGGCATCGACCCCCAGCGTCTGGCGGCGAATCTCACGGGTGAAGTCCCCGGCCTGCCCGCTCGCGCGAAGCGCGTGGCGCAAAAGCGTGCCAACGCCGTCGAACGCCGCACCCGCCCCGGTGTCCTCGCCCCGCATCCGCCCGACCTCGCCGGGGCGACGACCGCCCCGGCCGTCGATGAAGCGTGATCGGCGTTAAGGTTCGGATAAGATCAGTCGTTCGGTGGGGTGCGGATGCGTATTTCCGCGTATGCGGACGGTCAATGCAGTCGAACGAGGCAATTCGCCTGAAAAAGATGCACGATCACATCGTTTCCGGACGATCAGGCCGGATACCCCCTCTCCCCGTCATCGCGAGGCGGAACTGACGCAATCCAGAGCGTGCCCTTATCCAGAGAGGGTAATACCGCGCCGAAGCGGCCTTGCGAAAGCTTCGGCCCAGCCGGTTCATAGCCGGATCATCCCACCCTCCCCCTCATCCTGAGGTGCCGGAGCGAAGCGGAGGCCTCGAAGGAGGGCTCCAGCCAGCCGCGCGATCCCTGGAGCCCTCCTTCGAGGCCGCTGCGCGGCACCTCAGGATGAGGGGAACGGGTGGGATGAGTCCGCCGAACAAACGCTGAGCGGCCTCTTCGGGCCATGCGGAGCCCTGGATTGCTTCGGCTTCGCCTTGCAATGACGGCGCGCCGGGATCACCGCGGCGCCAGGGCCGCCCCGTCGCTGCCGTGGGTCATGCCCAGCACCCAGCGGCGCAGCGCCTCGGCCCAGGCCGGGCGGTGGCCGGCGCCGTCCTCGATCACCACGGTGGCGGTCATGCCGGCGACCAGCGTCACCTCCGGCGGCACCTGCCCGATCCTGATGCGCACCGGCACGCGCTGGGCCAGCCGCACCCAGGTATAGACCGGATCGACGTTCGGCAGCCCCTGCGTGCTCGGCGCGGCGTTGGCGGTGGAGATGCCGAGCGTCAGGCTCTCGACCGTGCCGTGGAGCGGGGCGGCATAACCCATCAGCGCCATCTCGGCGGGGGCGCCGATCCGGATATGGGCCATCTTCGTCTCCTCGAAGTAGCCGTCCACCCAGAAGGAATCGGTGTCGATCACCCGCATGTTGGCGGTGCCGGCGGAGGCGAAGTCGCCCACCCGCAGGAGCAGGTTGGTGACGCGCCCGTTCACCGTCGAGCGGACCTCGGTGCGCTCCAGATTCTTCTTCGCCTGGGCGAGCTGCGCCTTGGCGGTGTCGAGGGCGGCTTCCGCGATCTTGGCGGTGCCGGCGTATTGCTGCTTCTCCTCGACCGAGGTCGAGACGGTGGAAAGCGCCGCGCGGCGGGCCGCTTGCGCCTGCTTCACCTGAAGGTCGGCCTCGCGGTTCTTCATCTCGGCCTCGGCCGAGGTCACCGCGACCTCGAAGTCGAACGGATCGATGACGTAGAGCACGTCGCCGACCTTGACCTCCTGGTTGTCCTCCACTTTCAGCGCGACGATCGAGCCCGAGACCTGGGGGGCGATGTTGGCGACCTGCACCCGCACCCGCCCGTCGCGGGTCCAGGGCGCGGTGACGTAGAACTGCCAGACGATTCCGGCGGCGAGCGCGGCGAGGATCAGGATCGCGGCGGTGGCGGCCAGCCTCAGCGCCTTGCCGAACCGCAGGCGCCGCCCGGCCCGCGGTGTCTCGGCCGAGCGGGCGGCCTCGCGGGGATGGCGCGGTTCGTCCTCGGCGACCTCGTCCTCGGCGTCGCGGCGGGTGGCGTCATCGGTCTTCACAGCAGCACCACGACGAGAGCGAGGACGCAGACATAGATCCCGGCCTCCGCCAGCGGCGGATTGGCGACGAAACGGCCGAGGCGGATCCAGCGGAACAAGACACGCAACGCGACGAGGATCGCGAAGGCGACCAAGGCGTCGAGGACGAAGGGCGAGATCAGGACCCCGCCGAGGGTGATGTCGTGGCGCATCAGGAGCTTGGGAGTGAGAGGCGCCGGAAGAAGCGGCCGTGGCGCCGGACAACGCGCGAGGCGGTCGCGAGATCGGTGATCGCGCGCGCCAGCATCAGGCGCACTTCGCGCCCTTCGCCCGCGGCGGCGCGGACCAACTCGGCGGCGGCCCGGTCGAGGCCGTCGGATCTGCCGGCGGCGAGGGCCTCGCGGGCCTGGCCGATCCGCGTCGTGAGGCCGTCGCGATGGCGCAGTTGCCGGAGCTGCGCGTGGGCGCGGGCGGCCGCCGCCTCCAACTGCGCGACGGCGAAGGCGTGATGCAGGCTCGCGCGCCGCACCGCGCCGCTGCCGGAATTCCAGGCCGAGAACTGAAACAGCCGGTCGGCGTTCAGGCTGGTGCGGGTGGTGGCGTCGCCCCCCTCCCCGGCCAGCGCCTCGACGAGGTCGCGCCGGGCCTCTTCGAGGGCGAAGGCCCGGTGCTGCGAGGCCGAGATCGGCAGGACGAGCCGCACCGTCAGGAACAGGATGATCGCGGCGATCACCACCAGCAGCGCGTTCATCAAAAAAGTCTGCGGGTCGTAGCTCTGCGGGTTCTCCGGCGCGAGCAGCACGGGGGTGAAGACCAGGGTGATGAAGCCGACCGTGAAGGTCGGCGGGTTGAGCGACAGGAAGCAGGCGAAGAACACCACCGGCGCCATGGCGATGGCGAGCAGCGGAAAGCCCTGGTTGCCGTTCAGCACCACGAACAGGATGATGCCGGCCGAGAGCGCGGCGAGCGGCATGCCGATCAGCACCCCGCGCGCGAACTTTTTCGGGTCCGGCGTCACCGAGGACAGCGCGCAGGTCGAGGCCACCTGCACCAGGGCGAACGAGGTCTGCGGCAGGCCGGCCAGGATGAAGAAGCCCGCGGTCAGCGCGAAGGCGATGGCGACGCGCAGGGCCGCGCGGAGCGCCACCTGGAAGTCGCGATGCGTCGGCAGGGCCGCGTCGCGCAACGGCGCGTGCCCGTCGCCGAGCGCGCGCAGGCCGTCCTCGGCGAAGGTCGCGGCGTTGGCGACATCGAGCGCGCGCTGCAGCGCCATCACCTCGTCGACCGGGCGCGTCCCGTCCCGAAGGCCCTCGTCCACGAGGTCGCGCAGGCGGGCGCCGTCGCGCTCCAACGCTTCGGCCGATCCATCCTCCGCGACCGAGCGCAGGGCGAGCGCGTGGGCCTCGCGCACCAACGGGTCGGGCTCGGGCAGCCGTTCCATGGCGGCGGCGAGCGCGCGGCTCGCCGCCGCCAGCACGTAGAGCGCCGCGATGGCGCTGCGGGCGCCCGCAGCGCGGTTGACGCCGTCGTCGAGCTCGCCCGCGATGGCGCCGGCATCCGCCCGCATCGGCGCGATCTTTTGGATGAGTGCCGCCGTCCGCTCCGGGCCGGGATCGCCCCGCGTCAGCGCCTCGCGGGCAAAGCCCTTGGCCGATGCGAAGGCGTCGGCGAGGCGCGGTCGCAAGCTCTGCCACGTGCTCGGCGAGGCGAGCGCGTCGTTGATGAAGGTGATCGTCACGATCGCCACCGCGATGGCCGCGATGCGCCCGACCGCGGCGTCGAAGGTGGTCTGCGGCGCGTCGATATGGGCGACCGCGATGATCGCCACCGTGTAGCCCGACAGCATCGCCCCGTACGCCCGCGTGTCCTGCAGAAACTGCGCGACGAACACGCAGAGCCCCAGCCAGACCGTGAAGCCGACGAGCAGCAGCACCCGGTCCTGCGCGAACAGGGCCATCAGGACGATGGCGACGCTGCCGCCGACCAGCGTCCCGAGGAAGCGGTAGAGCGCCTTCGACAGCGCCTGCCCGCGCTTGGGCTGGGCCAGGATCGCCACACCGACCGCGGCCGAGGAGGCGCTGTCGAGCTGGAGCCAGAACGCGGCGTAGAGCGCCAGCACCATGGCGAGCCAGATGCGGAGGGCGAAGGCGAAAGCCCCGGGCTTCGGAACCCAGCGGTCGAGGGCGTCGAGGAGGCGCGCGCCGGGGTTTCTTGGGGCGCTCGCCTCCGCCCGGCTCATGGGATCGGCTCGGGGATCAGCGCGGCGCCGCGGGCATGATTCGCCACCCGCGCCTGCCACAGGCACAGCAGCGGCGCGAGGCCGAGTTCGAGCACCAGAGCGGCCAGCATCGTGAGCGAGGGCACCTCGGTCAGCGCGAGGCCGAGCAGGCGGGCGAGCCCGCCGAGCACGACGACGAGGGTGAGGAACCGGAACAAGGTGGTCTTGCCCTCGATCCCCGGCACGCAGGTGAGGAACAGGAGGCCGATCCCGGTCTGGAGCCCGGAGAGGTAGCGAAAATGGCTGTCCGCCGAGACGTTGACCGTCGGGTTCGTCCCGATGCCGTCGATGCCGGTCAGCACGCCGTAGAGCCCGGCCGCCACCGGCATGAGCGCGACGAGCGCCACCGTGCGCTGGAGGATGCGGCGCTCACGCTGCATATCGAAGGGGCTCTCCGGTCGGATCGAACCGGCTCCCAACCCGCGCGGGTCGCGCCCGGTTCACGCGGGGGCGCCGCGCGTGCCCGTCAGGCCTTCTTCTCCTTCAGGCGCTTGACGCATTTGCTGTAATATTGCGGCCACTTGGGGCCCTGCGCGGTCTTCTCGGCGGCGGTCAGCGCGCGCCACTCGGCGCCGCACTTCTTCTGCCGCTCGCGCGCCGCCGACTGGGCGACGCTCGTCTCCTTCGCTGCCTCCTTGGGCGCGTCCTTGGCGGCCGGCGCCGTCGTCGGCGCGGCCTGGGTCAGGGCCGGCGTCAGCAGGAGCGGAGCCGCGAGCGCGAGGGCGGCGAGAAGGCGAGAGAGCATCGGGCAACTCCAGGCCGGGCCGGCACGCTGCGCCGCCCGTGAATCCATCTCAGCCGTATCCGGGTCGAAAGCGCAAGCGCCCGCAAGGCTTGCGCACGACGATCCCTTTCGCGTGAAGCGTGGCCGGCGGGCGGCAGCACTCTTGAGCCCCTTGCCCGAACCGCGCTACGTCCTGCGCTGCGCCCGCGATCGTGGGCGGGCGCGATCAATCCGGGATGCCAGCATGGCGGTGACGACGGGCCAGCCGATCGAGGTCCACACCTGGAGCACCCCGAACGGGTGGAAGATCCCGATCATGCTGGAGGAGTGCGGCCTCCCCTACCGCATCGTGCCGGTCAACATCGGCAAGGGCGAGCAGATGGCGCCCGACTTCCTGGCGATCTCGCCCAACAACAAGATCCCGGCCATCGTCGATCCCGACGGGCCCGGCGGGCAGCCGATCTCGGTGTTCGAATCGGGCGCGATCCTGCAATATCTCGGGCGCAAGACCGGCTGTCTCTACCCCGCCGACGAGCGCGCCCGCGTCGCGGTCGATGAATGGCTGTTCTGGCAGGTCGGGGGCCTCGGGCCGATGCTGGGGCAGGCCCATCATTTCCGCATCTACGCGCAGGAGAAGATTCCCTACGCGGTCGATCGCTACACCGAGGAATCCCGGCGCCTCTACGGCGTGCTCGACCGGCGGCTCGAAGGGCGCGACCACGTGGCGGACGCCTACTCCATCGCCGACATCGCCTGCCTGACCTGGGTGAAGTTCCACGAGAAGCAGGGCGTGGCGCTCGACGCGCTCCCCAACGTCCGCCGCTGGCGCGACGCGCTGCTGGCGCGGCCCGCGGTGCAGCGGGGGTTTTCGGCGATCTGAGCGTCGTTCCGCTCCGCCCATCCCACCCTCCCCCTCATCCTGAGGTGCCGCGAAGCGGCCTCGAAGGAGGGCTCCAGAAGTCGCTGAGCGAACAGGAGCCCTCCTTCGAGGCTCCGCCTTCGGCTGCGCACCTCAGGATGAGGGGGATTGGATGGGATGAGGAAGAAGCCGACGGGCCGGCGCCTCTGCTGTGAGGGGGGATTTCGCAGCGCGCCGGCCCGCGGCCTGCCCCGCCTTCGGGGGATGAGGAGCGGGGTCAGGCGGAGAGCCTGCGCCGCCATTGATGCTGGATTGTTTCGCTGCTCCCGGCCCCTGTGCAAAGCCGCGTGAACGGGCGAATCCGGCGCCCGCGGCATCGGCCCCCGTGAAGAACTGCGCGCCCGACGGGCGTCGAGCGGCCCGCAAAAAATCGCGTCCCCCAAGTCGTTGCCGGCTCACGGTTTTCGCCAGAACGAGCGGCGCAGGGTGAATTCTTAAGAGCTTGACCGCGGAATTCCGTCTTGACGCCGGGCCAATACGGTCGCAACCTCATCAAGTGCTTCGCGACGTGAAGCACATCGGCCAGGAAACGGCGCTGTCGGCACGCGGTTGCTTGGCGAAAGCTTGGAGGAGACAGGGATGACTCCACCGCAGCAGGACGCCGCAACGAAGGCCCGGGATTGAGTTCGGTCCCGGACTGAGCGGCCCCTTACGAGCACCGGACGGAAGCGGCTCCCTAGGGGCGCAGAAGCGGCCGACACGGCACGTCTTCGAACACGCACCAGCCCCACCTGTGGAGCGCTTCCGCCGCGGTTCTCGCCGCGGCGGTTTCGTTCGTGGGCCCGGCGGCCCTCTCCGTCAGATCACGAAGAAGCTGTACGACATCAGCTCCGGGTGGGTCGTCGCCCCGACCTCGCCGATGACCGCGAACTGCACCGCCTTGATCTTGCCGCTGCCGTCCGCGTCGTAGGACAGCGCGCCGGTGTCCTCGTTGTAGAGAATCCGATCGTCCCGATCGACGGTGCCGCGGGTCGTGTTCTTGAACGCCGAATCGGACAGCCCACCCTTCGCGAGACCCTTGAAGATCGCATCGTCGAGGTGGATCTTGTCGGAGGCGAAGTATCCCCCCTGGAAGTCGGTGATCCGATCGACGTTGCCGCGGCCGAGCGCGGTGTCGAACACGAAGACATCGACGGCCCCATCGTCGCCACCCGTCAGGATGTCCGCGCCGCCCTTGCCGTTGAGGACGTTCGCGCCGCTGTGGCCCACGATGGTGTTGGCGAGATCGTTTCCGGTCAGCGTGATCGTCTTGGCGCCATCGTATTGGTTGTAATCCGACTTCAGCACCTCGATCGATTGATCGTTCTTCAAGCTGTAGCTGACGGTCGTGAGGATCGTGTCCTTGCCGGCACCGTGCTTCTCGATCACCCGGTCGCCGGCGCTGTTGACGTGATAGGTGTCGTTTCCGGCCCCGCCCTGCATCACGTCTTCGCCGCCGAACCCCATGAACTCGTTGGCCGCCTCGTTGCCCGTGAGCACATTGTTCAGGGCGTTGCCGTGGCCGTCGATCGCCGCCTTGCCGGTCAGGGTGAGATTCTCGACGTTGGCGGTGAGGCCGTAGCTGACCGAGGACCGGACGGTGTCGATCCCGGCATTGCGCGCCTCGACGACGATGTCGCCGAAATGGTCGACGATGTAGACGTCGTTGCCGAAGCCGCCCTCCATCCGGTCGGAGCCCTTGCCGCCGTCGAGGAAGTCGTTGCCCCTGTTGCCGAACAGGCGATCGTTGCCGCCGTAGCCGAAGACCTGGTCGTTCCCGTCGAGGCCGCCGATCGATTCGGCGCGGTTCTGCGTGGTGCTTCCCTTCAGGATGTCGTCCTTGGCGGTGGCGCCCTTCACCGTGACGAGCCCGGTGCTGGACAGGCCGTAGATCTGAAGCTTGTTCTGTTCCGGTCCCTGGAATGCGAGCGAGTTCCGGAACGTCAGCACGAAGCGGCCGTCGGCCAGGGCCGTGATGGAGTCGAAGGCCGTGAATCGCGCCGCCGCACTCGAGTTGTACAGGAAGTCGACGACTTCGCCGGTGGCGTCCCCGGCACTGTCGTAGACGTATCCCTTCAGAGTGCTCTCCGCGCCCCCGGCCGCGGTCGTGAACTGCTCCTTGATGATCTCGATGTAGCGACCGTCCGACAAACCCGCCAAGCCCTTGAGGAAGGTGCCGTCCTCCTTCGCGTCCGCCGTCGCGACGGTGATGTGACTGGGCCCGGCCTTGAGGACTCCGCTCTCGGTCCGGATCCAGACCTTGCCCTCGATGTTGCCCCGAACCGCCGTGCTCGCGCTCGGATTGGCCTGATCGTAGTACGACTCGCTGCTCTCGAGCGTGACCGCGAAGCCGCCGCCGGCGAGTGCCGCCACCTCGTACTCGATCTCGGTGACGCCGGGCGTGCCCAGGTCGTTGACGCGCGCGGCCACGAAGGTCGAGCCGTCGAGCTTGCCCAGCTTCGTGACGACCTGCGCCTTGACGACGGTCGTCTTCGCCGCCTCCTCGACCCAGGTCACGAGGAAACGGCCGTCGGCCAGCGCCGTCACCTCCGTCGAGCCGTTCTCATCCGTCTTGACGTTCCGATCGACGACGATGGATGCGACGAGCTTCTGCTTCGGGCTCAGGATATCGACGGTCCGATAGAGACCGGCCGTGTCCGAGGCGATCCGGGCCAGCGCGATCGTGTTGTCCTTGCCGAAGGCAACGTTGTCCGAGGACGGGTAGGCCGTGCCCCCATCCTCGTTCAGCAGCGGCGCCGAGTGGAAGGTCTTGATCTCTCCGGTCTTGCTGACCGTTCCGAGCGAGGCCGTCCTGCCGTAATCCGAGGTGATCGAAACCAGCAGCGAGCCGTCCGCCAAGGCCTTCGCCGCCTTGATTTCGATATCGCTGACGACGGACCCGTTGTTGTTGATCTCGCCGATCTTGACGGGCCGGCCGACCGGAGCGCCGTTCGCATCGACCGTGACGAGATAATTCTTCGGGCCGTTGTTGAAGGGCCAGGACGAGAAGCCGACGGCAGGCTCCTGAACGACCATGATGTACCCGCCGCCCGGCAGGGGCACGACCGCGTCGACATGGAGGTTGGCTCCGAAAGCCCTGGCATCGAGGGTATCGCCGACGTTGACGAGAGTTGTGGACATGACCGGGTCTCGGATTGTTGCACCCCAAGTTGTAAATGGTGCGGACCAGGCCGGCAATCGTGCTGCTGCAACGCGCAGGGCGATCGTCAGTCATTGTTGCACAATGGCAACGTATAAGCAGTAAGAACACTGCCTAGTCTTGTGCAATCGTCGCAAAAGAAATGGTACTACCGCATAATACGCTTGAGTCGGTCCGGCCGCGGTTCCGGCCCGGTGCATGGTCCCGAGAAAGTCATTCGGGGCCATGCTTCGATGTGCCGTGTCGCCTCGACTTTCGATGCGCTTCCTGCGCGCCGAATCAGCGCCCCGCCAGCAGCGGCGACCACGTCGGGTCGGAGGCGAAGCTCGGGGTCGGGACCGGCTGTTCCACCTTGCCGGTGATGTCGACCATGTAGAGCTTGCCGCCGCCCTGGCCGCCGGGATCGCGGAAGAACATCACGTACTGGCCGTTGGGGGCAAAGGTCGGGCTCTCGTTGTGGAAGCCCTCGGTCAGCACCCGCTCGCCCGAGCCGTCGGGGCGCATCACGCAGATGGCGAAGCCCCCTTTTCGCTGGCGGGTGAAGGCGATGAGGTCGCCCTTCGGCGACCACGCCGGCTGCGAGGCCGAGCCCTCGCCGAAGGAGACGCGGCGCGGGTTCGAGCCGTCGGCGCCCATCACGTAGATCTGCTGCGAGCCGCCGCGGTCGGATTCGAACACGATCTGGCTGCCGTCCGGCGAGTAGGACGGCGAGGTGTCGATGGCCAGCCCCTGCGTGACCGGGGTCTGGGCCTTGGAGGCGAGATCGACCGTGACGATGTCGGCGTTGCCGCCCTGCTGCACGCTCATCACGAGGCGGCGCCCGTCCGGCGAGAAGCGCGGGCTCGCGCTCATGGAGGCGAAGTTGCCCACCGTCTGGCGCTGGCCGGTCTCGAGGTCGATCATCTGCACCTTGGGCTGCTGGCCGGTCGCCTGAGTCATGAAGGCGATGTCCTGGCCGGCGGGCGAGTAGCGCGGCGCCACCACGGCCACATCCCCGCCGCCGGTGAGCGCGCGGACGTTGGCGCCGTCCTGATCCATCACCATCAGCCGCTTGCGGCGGTGCTCCTTCGGGCCGGATTCGTCGACGAAGGCCACGCGGCTGTCGAACCAGGGCCCGAGCCCGGTGATCTTGGTGTAGACCGCATCCGATACGAGGTGCCCGGTGCGGCGCGCGTTGGCGACGTCGGTGCCGTATTGCTGGCCGGTCAGCTGCTGGCCGGAACCCACGTCCCACAGCCGGAACGCCACGGTGAGGCGGCCCGACGCGTCGCGTCCGACCCGGCCGGTGACGAGCGCCTGCACGCCGGTGCCCTTCCAGGCCTCGAAGTTCGGCGCGGCGTCGAAGCTCGGCGTCTCGGGGAAGCGGGCCTTGTCCAGCGGCGTGAAGTAGCCGGAGCGGCGCAGGTTGTTGGTGATGACGCTGCCCACCAGCGTGCCGAGGCTGGCGTCCCCCGAGAAGTCCGCCACCGCGATCGGCATCGGCTGGAACGCGCCGCTGCCGATGCGCAGCTGAAGCTGGGCATGCGCGGGCGTGGCGGCGGGCAGCGCCAGGGCGAGGACACCGAGCGCGGCCGAGAGCGCCGGCAGGAGGGCGCGCCGGGTGAAGGCTTTTCCAGGCATGAAAGGTCGTCCGAAGAGGTTCGCTGGGAAACGGGAGGCGCCGGGCGTTCTGGCTCAGACGGGCGAGAACTCGAACTCGGCGTTGATGGCTTTCCAGTCGTTGTAATACGGCGCGTACTGGGCCGGGATCTTGTAGGGCGCGCAGCGCCGCACCGCGCGGAGCGCGGCCTGTGCGATCGACTGATCGACGGCGTTGGCGCCGCCGCGCATGATCCGCGGCTCGTTGGTGAGCGAGCCGTCGGGGTTCAGGCGGATGTCGAGCATCGGCAGAACCACCCCTTGCGCCGCGCCGGGCGGCGCCGAGTAGCACCGCTCGATCTGCTGCTGCAGCATGCCGACCAGCGCGTCGCGCAGCGACGGCGACAGCTTTTGCGCGTTGCCGCTCGCCGACCCGAGCGAAGCCGTGCGCTGTACCTCGCGGCCTGTCGAGCCGGTCGATTGCGAGGCGGCGTGCGAGGCCAGGGTCTGGCGGATGTCGCCCGCGTTGAATTTTTCCGCGAGCGCCGCCTGCTGGCGCGCCTTGGCCTCGGCATCGGCTTTCGCCTTCGCGTCGGCCATCGCCTTGGCCCGGGCTTTCGCCGCCGCTTCCGCCTTCGCCTTCGCGTCGGCCTCCGCTTTGGCCGCGGCCTCCGCCTTCGCCTTGGCGTCCGCGAGCTGCTTCTGGTGCTCGGCCTCGCGGGCCTTCGCCTCGGCTTCAGCCTTGGCTTCCGCCTCCGCCTTGGCCTTCGCTTCCGCTTTGGCCCGCGCGTCGGCCTTCGCCTTGGCTTCGGCCTTGGCCTTCGCTTCCGCTTTCTCCGCAGCCTCGGCTTCCGCCTGCTCGCGCTCGATCAGCTTCTGCAATTCCTCGCGCTTCTCGGCCTCGGCCTTCGCGGCGGCCTTAGCCGCTTCCGCCTTGGCGGCGGCGTCGGCCTTGGCTTTCGCCTCCGCCTTGGCCTTCGACTCCGCCGCTTTCGCGGCTTCGGCTTTCGCGGCCTCTGCCTTGGCGGCGGCGGCCTTCGCGGCGGCGGCTTCGGCCTCTTCCTTCACCGGGTCGGCGGTGTCGGAGCGCAGCGGCATCGCGTCGGCGGAGGCGACCTTCATGTCCGCGGTGCGGGTGGGGGCGGTCGGCGCATCGGTCTTCGCGTTCTCGGGCTCGCGCTCCTCGATCTTTTCCGCCACGCGCTCGGCGCGGTTCGGCGTATCTTCGGGCTTCTCGGCATCGCGCTGGCCGCGCGTCATCTGCGAGAATTGCTCCTCGGTCAGCACCTCGACCGGCACGCCCTCCTGCGCGTTGGGCAGGGGCGGCGCCGCGACGGTGTAGAGGGCCGCGCCCAGTACCGCGACATGCGCGGCGCCCGAGATCCAGACGCCCGGTTCCCGGCGATCGTAATCCTTGAACGGCCAGCGCAGAGCCACGGGTCCGCGAACTCCCTTAATTGTCCGGCTCGGTGACGAGGGCGACCTTCTTGAAGCCGCCGCCGGTCACGATCGCCATCACCTGCGCCACGCGGCCGTAATCGACCCGCTTGTCGCCGCGCACGAACACGCGGTCCTCGGTGCCGGCCTTCGCGTTCTGCATGAGCTGGGGGATGATGTCGTCGTCACGCAACTCCGACTCGCCGAGATAGACCTCGCCGGAGCGGCGGATCGACAGGGTGATCGGCTTCACGTCGGAATTGAGCGGGCTCGCCTTCGATTGCGGCAGGTCGAGCGGTACGCCGACCGTCATCATGGGCGCGGCCACCATGAACACGATGAGCAGCACCAGCACGACGTCGATGAACGGCGTCATGTTGATCTCGTTGATCGCCCCCGTCCCGCGGCGACCGCGGCGGCGGCGCTTGCCGCCGCCCTTCGCGCCGTGCGTCATGGCCATAGATCGGTTCCTTGGCTTCGGCTCCGGCTTGCGGGATCAGGCGGCGAGCGACATGCGCTCGTCGATCTGGCGGGACAGGATCGCCGAGAACTCGTCGGCAAAACCCTCCAGCCGCGACTGCGACTTGGCGACCGACGCCTGGAGCTTGTTGTAGGCGAGCACCGCGGGGATCGCCGCGAACAGGCCGATGGCGGTGGCGAACAGGGCCTCGGCGATGCCCGGCGCCACGACGGCGAGCGAGGTGTTCTTCGAGGCCGCGATCGAGGTGAAGGCGGTCATGATGCCCCACACCGTGCCGAACAGGCCGATATAGGGGCCGGCCGAGCCGATTGAGGCCAGGAACAGGAGCTTGGAATCGAGCCGCTCGACCTCGCGCTGGATGGTGACGTCGAGCACCTTGTCGATGCGCTGCGACAGCGAGTGGATCTGCCGGCCCGAGCCCTCGAACGAGCGCTTCCACTCGCGCATGGCGGCGACGAACAGCGCGCCGAGGCCGGTCGGCTGGCGGTCGTTGAACGAGCGGTAGAGTTCCTCCAACGAGCGGCCGGACCAGAACGCCTCCTCGAAGGCGTCCATCTCGGCCTCGACGCGGCGGAACAGCAGCGTCTTGTCGACGATGATCGACCAGCACCAGATCGAGGCGCCGAGCAGGCCGACCATCACGATCTTGACGACGAAGTGGGCCTGCCAGAACAGGCCGAACAGGCTCATGTCCACGACGGGGGCGGCCTGCATGGCGTCGGCTGGCGTCATCGAACGATCCCTCGCGTCGTCGGGGCCGCGCAGGTGCGCGCCGGACTGCCCGACCGATCCGTGGAGTGATGCTTTGAGATCACTCGCGAATCTGTCGAAAGTAAGGGTCGGATCGCGCCCTTTCGGGGCACGCCGCCGCCCTCACGAGGGACGTTTCAACACCCCTTAGGGTTAAGGATCGGTTGCGATGGTGGGTCGCGTGCGCGACAGCGCGGCCCGCAATCCTTCCGGCAGGCGGATCGCCCGGCCCTCGCGCACGCAGGCGACCACGACCTCGGCCCGCACCAGGGTCTCGTCCCCGCGCCGCACTTCCTGCGCGAGATGCATGGAGGCCCCGCGCAGCTCGCTCGACCACGTCACCACGTCGATGAGGTCGTCCATCCGGGCGGGCTTGAGGAAGTCGAGCCCCATCCTGCGCACGACGAAGACGATGCCGGCGCCGTCTCGATGCATCTCCGACTGGTCGCCGGCGAGGCCGCGCAGGAGTTCGGTGCGGCCGCGCTCCATGAAGCGCAGGTAGCTCGCGTGATAGACGAAGCCGGAGAAGTCGGTGTCTTCGTAGTAGACGCGTAAGGGCAGGCGGTGGGTGCCGTCGGCGAGGGTGCCGGTCAGAGTCATGGGCTCACGCTAAGGGCTTCGGCGGTTCGGGGGCATCGATCTTCAGTTCCCGGGCAGGATCGCGGCCCGCGTACAGGATGCCGAGTACGATGACCTCATCCGGTCCCGCAACGAAGGCGACGCTGACCCGCCGTCGGAAACCGACGATGCGGAGACCTAGCCGGATGTCGTTGCGGATGCGACCGCGCTGCGGAAAGGTCGAGAAGCTTTCGCAATAGGCGACGATGTCCTCGATGAAGGATTTGGCGATCGTCACGCCAGCATGAGCAGAGACGTATGTTAGCAATGCCTGCAAATCCTCTTCAGCCTCGATGCTGAAGCGAACGGTTGCAGGCATCAGGTGTCGTCGGCGATGCGGTCGGCCGAGGCCCGAAGGCGGGCGCGGAGTTCCGCCGATGTCAGCAAGCTGCCGGGGTCCGAGGCGGCACGATCATAGGCTGCCGCGACGCGGGTCCGCAGCCAGCCTTCGACGGCGATTTCACGCTCCTTGAGGGCGGCGAGGCCTTCGCTCACGATCTCGCTCTCGCTGGCATATTCTCCGGCGGAGACCTTCTCGCGGATCATCTCCGCGAGATCATCCGGCACCGTGACGGTAAAGGCGTTGGCTGAGGGCATCACCCGGCTCGATCCGCTGATTGCCGCAGGAGACTAGCACTGTCCGGAGCGGACAGGCACTGCCCGTCAACGCCGTTCGGAGCGATCGCATCCTGCATACATGGTGACACGGTCTCCTTGGGGTCCACAAAATGCGAAGGCCGCCCCAAGGGGCGGCCTTGCTGTTGTAGGTGTCTAAAAAAATCAGCCGCCGATGCGGCCGGCGAGGCTGGCCGACTGGGCGTGCTCGTCGGCGATGTAGGGCAGCGCTTCGTTGGCGAAGGTGCGGCCGGCGGCGCTGTCGCCGTTGCGGGCGTAGGTCTGGTAGAGGGCGAGCGTCCGGGCGTCCGAGCGGGCCTGCTGATCGACGTACGTCCGGTCGAACTCGCGGGCGGTGCGGGCGGCGCGCAGGCGCTCCAGGCGGTTCTGACCGTTCGGGCCCAGCGCCACGCGGCGGCCGGGCTCGGCCGGGCTGTTGTCCACGAGGCCGACGCCGCCGAGCACGCCGCCGACGATGCCGGTGCCGATGTTGGCGGCAATCGTCACCGGGGCGAGCACGAGGCCGACCGGGTTGTCGAGGCGGGTCTGGATGCCCTGGTTGTCCGGCACGACGCGGCCGGTGGCCGAGAGCGAGGTGCCCTGCGGCAGCAGCGCCTTGGTGGTGGCCTCACGCTCGGTCAGCACCCGGTTGGCGTAGTTGCGCACGCGCGGGTTGCGGGAGCGCTCCAGCGCGATGCGGCTCGCCTCGATGCTGGCGGCGTCCGAGCGCAGGGCCTCGGCGCGGAATTCCGGGGTCGAGGTGGCCGCAGTCCCGATAGGCGCGTCGGCGCCGATGCGCAGCGGCAGGGCGTCCTGCGCCAGAGCGGGCGTGGCGAGGGCGGCGACGGACAGGCTCAGCGCAGCCAGAACGGTCGACTTCATGGCGGATTCTTCCTTCGAAGATTCTTGTCAGCTGTTGGTTTGCCGGCGCTCGCGAAGAGCGCAGTCGGGCCCCCAACCGGTGCGAAACCCGCGCGTTCCGCATGCACACAAACCTGTGATCACAGGATCAAGGGAGCGTGGCCGTTCGTGCGGCGCCATGGGCTCGCGGAGCGAACGCGTTCTTCTTCAGGTGCTTACGTCGAGGATAGGCGATGCTCCGGCGAGGGACCTCGGGCCGAGGGCGTTCTCTGCCTTGCCCTGGCTTCCAATGAGCCATGCTTTTCGTGCATGGAGGTGGAGCGGCGTCGCCCTCACGCCTCCGGGTCGTCGGAGCCGCCGAACAACCCGAACTGCGTCGCCGGATCGCGCCGCGGCTCCGCAAAACCCATGTGGCGGAAGGCGTGCGGGGTCAGCACGCGGCCGCGCGGGGTGCGCTGCACGAAGCCCTTCTGGATCAGGTAGGGCTCGATGATGTCCTCGATGGCGTCGCGCGGCTCGGAGAGTGCGGCCGCGATGGTCTCGATGCCGACCGGCCCGCCGCCGAACGAGGCGGCGATCAGCGTGAGATACTTGCGGTCCATCACGTCGAGGCCGACCGGATCGACATCGAGCAGTTGCAGCGCCCGGTCGGCGATCTCGCGGGTCACGGTGGGGGCGTCCGCCACGATGGCGAAGTCGCGCACCCGGCGCAGCAGCCGCCCGGCGATGCGCGGGGTGCCGCGGGCCCGCTTGGCGATCTCGTTGGCGCCCTCCTCCGACATGCCGAGGCCGAGCACGCGGGCGCCGCGGCGCACGATCAGTTCGAGTTCGTCGATCTCGTAGAATTCGAGCCGGATCGGGATGCCGAAGCGGTCGCGCAACGGCGTCGTCAGCAGGCCGGCGCGGGTGGTGGCGCCCACCAGCGTGAACTTCGGCAGCTCGATCTTGACCGAGCGGGCGGCCGGACCCTCGCCGATGATGAGGTCGAGCTGGTAATCCTCCATCGCCGGATAGAGGATTTCCTCCACCGCCGGGTTGAGGCGGTGAATCTCGTCGATGAAGAGCACGTCACGCTCTTCCAAGTTCGTCAGCTGCGCGGCGAGATCGCCCGCCTTGGCGATGACGGGTCCCGAGGTCGAGCGGAAGTTCACGCCGAGTTCGCGCGCGACGATCTGGGCGAGCGTGGTCTTGCCCAGGCCCGGCGGCCCGACGAACAGCACGTGGTCGAGGGCCTGACCCGTCTTCTTGGCGGCCTCGATGAAGATCTGCATGTTGGCGCGCGCCGCCCGCTGGCCGATGAACTCGGACAGGCTCAAGGGGCGGATCGACTGATCGACGTCGTCCGGCCGACGCTCCGGCGTCAGCAGGGTCTTTTCCGAGGGTCTGGCTTTGCTCACGGGGCTCTCGCGGGGCGGCCGGCGACCCCGGTTTTGCACATCCCGAAGGCCGGCACCACCACGGGGGACGGAGCGTCGCGGCACAGTCGCGGAGGGGCGCCCGCAGGGAGATGGTAACCAACGCGGCCGACAATCGCGCCGTGACCCCGACGAGATCCGCGATGCCGCACGTTCCTTTTGCTCCGCGCGGCGTTTCTCGCGCCCCGCGCGGCTCGGCCCGCGCCCGGCTGCTCGGCGGCACCGCAGCCGCGCTCGCCCTCCTGCTCGCCGCCCCGCTGCGGGCCGAGCCGGTGGATTCGAAGATCAACCTGCGGATCGAGCCGCGGGCCGAGGGCAAGGCGGAGGCCAAGCCCGAACCGAAGGCCGAGCCCAAATCCGAGGTGAAGCCGGAGCCGAAGCCCGCAGCCGAGAAGCCGGAGGCCGCCCCCGCCGAGGCCGCGCCCGTGAAAAAGGTGTCGCGCGAGCTGCCGCCGACCGTCTACGCCCGCGTCTCGGAGGATCCGCTGCCGACCTACACGGCGCAGACCTTCATGGACACGATGCGCGCCGCCGAGCGCTACCAGATCTACGCCGAGGCCGGCGGCTGGAAGGCGCTGCCCGCCGACTTCGCGCCGAAGCCCGGCGACAGCCATCCGGCGATCCCCTCGCTGCGCCATCATCTGACCCTGACCGGCGACCTGCCGCCGGACGCCCCCCCTTCCGACCGCTACGACCCGCCGCTGGTCGCCGCCGTGCGGGCGTTCCAGGCCCGCCACGGCCTGCCGGATGCCGGCGTGTTCGGGCGGCTGACGCTGAATGCGCTTAACGTGCCGGCCGACGTGCGCCAGCGCCAGCTGCGCGCCTCGGCGCAGCGGCTGATGGGTTCGAACTTCGCCTTCGGCGAGCGTTACGTCGCGGTCAACATCCCCTCGGCGACCGTCGAGGCGGTGGAGAACGGGGCGGTGACGCGCCGCTACGTCGCGGTGGTGGGCAAGACCGACAAGCAGACCCCCACCGTCGAGACCCGCATCACCGACGTGAACCTCAACCCGACCTGGACCCTGCCGATCTCGGTGATCAAGAACGAGATCATCCCGACGATGCGCAAGAATCCGGGGTATCTCGCTAAGAACCGCATCCGCATCCTCGGCCCCGGCGGGGTCGAGGTCGATCCGACCGCCATCGACTGGTCGACCGAGAAGGCGGCGAACTACACCCTCCGCCAGGATTCCGGCCTCGACAATTCGCTCGGTCAAGTTCGGATCGACATGCCGAACCGCCACGCGATCTACATGCACGACACGCCGTCGAAATCGCTGTTCGCGGGCTCGGTGCGGTTCCACTCGCATGGCTGCGTGCGGGTGGGGCAGGTGAAGGAGTTCGCCGCGTGGCTGCTCCAGGGCACCGAGGGGCCGAACGGGCCGGGCTCGGTCTGGGGGCCGATCGAGATCGAGACCGGCATCGCCCAGGGCGAGCGCCGCGACATCAAGCTGGTGAAGCCGACCCCGGTCGCCTTCGTGTATCTCACCGGCTACGCGACCTCGGACGGGCGCGTGCATTTCCGCGACGACATCTACGGGCTCGACATCCCGGCGCCCGCCGCCGCGGTGCCGGACGTGGCGACCACGGGGGCCATCACGCCGCGGGCGAACCCGGCCCCGCGCAAGCCCGACGCGGCGCCCGCCCCGCGCCCGGTCCCGGCCAAACCCGAAGCCGCCAAGCCGGCCCCCGTCCCCCCGCCGGCCCCGGTCGTCGTCGCGCCGAAGCCGCAGGTCCGAAAGGTCGCGCCGCCGGCGGAGCGTGCCCCGGCCGCCGAGCCGGGCCTGATGCCGCCGGGCCTCGTCGGCGGGCGGACCTGACGGACCACCGAAAATCCCTGCGGCGCGGCGTCCTGTCCACAGGGGGGCAGCCATGCGTGCCGGAACAATCGCGGCGAAATTCTCTTACTGCCCCATGAGCGCCGGCGCTGGTTCGCCGGCCGCCTGTCATGAACAGTTTCGAGGACTTTTGCGATGGCCAAGGCTAAGCTGCGCGTCGCCAGCGACCGGCTCAACACCCCGACCGATCTGAACCCCGAGGACGTGACGAAGATCTCGCACGGCCTCACGGTGCTGCTGTCGGACCTCTTCGCGCTCTACATCAAGACCAAGAATTTCCACTGGCACGTCAGCGGCCCGAACTTCCGCGACTACCACCTGCTGCTCGACGAGCAGTCGGAGCAGATCTTCGGGATCATCGACGCGGTGGGCGAGCGCGCCCGCAAGATCGGCGGCACCACGCTGCGCTCCCTCGGCCAGGCCGAGGGCCTGAAGCGCATTCAGGACAACAACGCCGACTACGTCGGCCCGCTCGAGATGCTCAAGGAGCTGCGGGACGACAACAAGGCGCTGACCGCCAACATGCGCGAGCTGCACGCCATCACCGACGAGGCCAACGACGTCTCGACCACGAGCCTCTTGGAGGAGTGGATCGACCAGTCCGAGGAGCGCACGTGGTTCCTCTACGAGTCGACCCGCGACGCGACCGAGTCCGGTCACTGAGCGTCTGAGTTCAGTGTGAAACAGGGGCCGCCGATCCGAGAGGGTCGGCGGCCTCTCGTCGTTTGGCCCGGCCCGATCTTGCGGACAATCCGAGGTTCCCAAAGGACGAGTCCTTTGGCGAGGCGCCGGGGCAGAGCCCCGGCTTCCCTCCAAGGCCAGGGCTCTGCCCTGGACCCGCGAAAGGACTTGTCCTTTCGAAACCTGGACTGACGATCAGGCCACGCGGAGCTTCACCTTGATCAGGCCCGGCTCGTCCGGGGCGGGGCGCTCCTCGAAGTCGAGGTGGCGGCAGACCGCGCGCATGGCCTGATTCTCGGACAGCACGTCGCCCTCGACGCAGGCGATGCCTTCGGCCCGCGCCCAGTCGATCATCATCCGCATCAGCGCGATGCCGAGGCCCGTGCCCTTGATGTCGGAGCGCACGAGGATCGCGAACTCGCCCCGGTCGTGGTTGGCGTTCGCGTGCAGGCGCACCGCGCCGAGCATGCGGCGGGACTCGTCGGCGCCCTCCTCCGTCGCCACGAAGGCGATGGCGCGGGAATAGTCGAGCTGGGTCAGCCGGGCCAGGAAGGCGTGGCTGAACTCGCGCACGGGGGCAAAGAAGCGCAGGCGCACGTCCTCCGCGTCCACCTGCTCGAAGAACGCGTGGAACATCCCCTCGTCCTCGGGCCGCACCGGGCGGACCAGCACGCGCCGGTCGCCCGCCACCATCCGCCGCTCCCAGTCGGACGGGTAGGGCCGGATCGCGAAGCGCGGATGCCAGTTGCCGCGGCGGTTCCCGGCGCCGGTCTCGGCCTCGACCCGCACCCGCGCATCGAGGGCGACGACGCCGTCCGCGTCGGCGAGCAGCGGGTTGATGTCGAGTTCGCGCACGGCGGGCAGGTCGGCGGCGAGCTGCGCCAGCTTCACCAGGGTCAGGGCGATGGCGTCGATGTCGGCGGCGGGCACGTCGCGGTAGGCAGCCAACCGCCGGGAGACGCGGGTGCGGCCGATCAATTCTTGCGCCAGCGCGAGGTCGAGCGGCGGCAGGGACAGGGCCCGGTCGTCGATGACCTCGACCGCGGTGCCGCCGCGGCCGAACACCACCACGGGGCCGAAGACCGGGTCCTCGGCGAGCCCCGCGATCAGCTCGCGGGCGCGGGCGCGACGCACCGTCGGCTGGACGGCAAAGCCCGCGATGCGGGCCTCCGGCTGCATCGTCCGCACCCGCGCGATCATCGCGGTCGCAGCCTCGCGCACGTCGGCCTCGGAGGTGAGGCCGAGGCGCACGCCGCCGACCTCGGACTTGTGCACCACGTCCGGCGAGACGAGCTTGAGCGCCACCGTGTCGCCCGCGGCGATCAGCGGCCACGCGGCGGCGGCCGCGCCGTCCGGGTCGGGGGCGAGCGTGCTTGGCACCGAATCGATGCGGTAGGCGGCGAGCAGGGCGGCGACCGAGGCCGGATCGAGCCAGCTCTTGCCGTCGGCGAGCGCCGACTCGACGATGGCGCGGGCGGCGGCGACGTCGGGGGAGAACTCGCGCGGCAGCGAATCGGGCGTGCGCATCAAATCGTCCTGCGCCTCGCGGTAGCGCACGAGATGCAGGAAGCCCTCGACCGCGTCGGCGTCGGTGGCGAAGAGCGGGATCTTGGCCCGCCCGTAGATCACGCGGATCGCCTCGTCCTCGCCGATCGAGACGGCGAAGACCGGCTTGCGCCGCCCGGCGGCCCGGCCCATCGCCACCGTGTCGGTGACGGTCTTGGCGACCTCCTGCGCCCCGGCCCGCGCGGTGGGGACGTGGATCGCCAGCAGCGCGTCGCTGCCGCGGTCGGCCAGCAGCGGTTCGAGGGCGCGGGCGAAGTCGCGCGGCACCGCGTCGATGCCGAGATCCATCGGGTTGGCGTGCGAGCCGTGCCGCACCGGATCGAGCTTCGATAGGGTCTCGTCGGAGGGCGCGCAGAGCGCCCCGCCGCGATCCGCCAGGGTGTCGGCGGCGAGCGCGCCGATGCCGCGGCCGTTCGAGACGATCATCAGCCGCTTGCCGGGAAACGGGCGCTGGCGCCCCAGCGTCTCGACGGCCGAGAACATCGCGTCGAGGCCGTCCACGGTGAGGATGCCGGCCCGCCGGAACGCGGCCTCGTAGACGGCGCCGGGCTTGGCCAGCGCCCCCGTATGGGTCTTGGGCGCTTGGTCGAGGCCGTCGTGGCGGCCGGTGCGCAGGACCACGACCGGTTTGGCGCGGGCGGCGGCGCGCGCGGCGCTCAGAAATTTACGGGCATCCGCCACGTGATGAAGCGACAGGATGATCGCGCGCGTCCGAAAATCCTCGGCGAAGTGGTCGAGGCAGTCGGCGACGTCCACGTCGGCCGAGCGGCCGAGCGTCATCACCGCCGAGAAGCCGACGCCGCGCCGCCCCGCCCATTCGGCGATGGCCGAGGCGACGGTGCCGGATTGCGAGACCAGCGCGAGGTCGCCCGGCGCCGGGGGCCGGGCCAGCAGGGTGGCGTTGAGGCCGTGCGCGGGCACGCTCAGGCCGACGCTGTCGGGCCCGATCAGGCGCAGGCCGTGGCGCCGGGCCGAGGCGCGGGCGGCACCGAGCGGCGCGGCCTCGCCGTGGCCGAGATGGGCCGACAGCACCACCGCCGCCGCGGCGCCGACGCGGCCCGCCTCCTCGACGATGTCCGGCACCGCGAAAGGCGGCGTCGCGATCATCACGAGGTCGGGGGGCGCCGACAGGTCGGCGATGCGGGGGACGCAGGGCAGGCCGTCGACGCTGGCCTCGCGGGGATGGACCGGCACCACCTCGCCGGTGAAGCCGCCGGCCCTGAGGCCGTCGATGATGGCGCGCCCGACCGAGCCGGGGCGGTCGCCCGCCCCCACCACGGCGATCCGGCGGGGGCAGAGCAGGGCATCGAATCGGTAGGTGCTCATCGCGCGCCAGCCCTCGGGACGGTCGGCGTGGGGTTACACCATCCGGCGGCGCCTTGGCACCGGCAAGGCCGCAGGATCAGGCGCCGCAGCTCGGGGCCAGCACGAAGGTTTCGTGGAGCCGGAACACTTTCGGCCAATGCTCACGATCGGCCAGCGCACGGGCTTCCGCCACGGAAATCCCACGGGCATCGGCCAGATCGGCCAGGCTCATCCATGCGTTTTGCATCGATACGCTCCCCTGAATATTTGTTATGGGGCAAAGCTATCCATCGCTGACCTAACGGGACCTGAACGGCGTGGTTCCCACCTCGGGCCGTTCCCGCCACCGTTAATCGCGTGCAAAAGGAGACGCGTTTGGCCCCCTTCGCGACCCGTCAGGCCATCGTCGAGGCCATGCGCAGCCTGCTCACCACGGGCTTGAGCCAGGGCACCTCGGGCAACGTCTCGGTGCGCTGGGGGGACGGGCTCCTCGTCACGCCCTCCGGCATCCCGGCCGAGCAGCTTAGTCCGGACGATCTCGTGGAGATGGACATGGACGGGGGCTACGACCACCCGCTCGCGCCCTCCTCCGAATGGCGCTTCCACCGCGACATCCTGGCCGCGCGGCCCGAGATCGGCGCCGTGGTGCACGCGCATCCGCCCTACGCCACCGCCTTCGCGATCTGCGGGCGCGAGATCCCGGCGGTGCACTACATGATCGCCATGGCGGGCGGGCCGAACATCCGCTGCGCCCCCTACGCGCCCTACGGCACGCAGGCCCTCTCCGAGCACGCGCTCCGCGCCCTCGACCGGCGCAGCGCCTGTCTGCTCGCCAACCACGGCATGATCGCCACGGGGTCGAACCTCGCCAAGGCTTTGTGGCTCGCCGTCGAGGTCGAGGCCCTGTGCCGCCAATACGCCCTGGCGTTGCAGATCGGCACGCCGGTCGTCCTGTCGGACGCCGAGGTCGCCGAGACGGCGGAGCGGTTCAAGTCGTACGGGCCGCGCGACAAGTCGGCTCATTGATGCGTCACTGTTCCAATTGCCCAAAATAGCGACATGCACGGCCGCAATTATCCAAAATACAGGCGGCGCGGTTGCTGCGCGCGAGGGTCGCAGGACAACCTTCGCGAACCACGGGAAAAGCCTAAGCCGTTGACCCGTAAGGGCCCGTCTTTGCGCGAGTGGACTATGCCGAATGGCCGATATCGATGAATTCAGTTGGGCGCGTAGAATCAAGCTTGCGAATGGCTCAGTTGAGGTTTAATCTTCAAACAACCATACAGTGGCTTCGTCTCCGCCCATGGTCGCGTCGTCCTGATGACGTCGGCTGCTGGCGGCGTTCGCGTATTCAACAGGGGAATTGTTGCGAATGTCTCTCGAAGACGGCCCCGGCGACGACTACGTCTCGCTCAGCGTCGACATCGTGTCGGCCTTCGTCGGGCACAATTCCCTGGCGGCCGGAGAGCTTCCCGGCCTGATCGTGGCGGTCCACGGGGCGCTCGCCGGGCTCGCGAGCCGCGCCGCCGAGCCGGAAACCCCGGCGCTGACGCCCGCGGTGCCGGTCAAGCGCTCGATCCAGCCGGATTACCTGATCTGCCTGGAGGACGGGAAGAGGTTTAAGTCGCTCAAGCGCCACCTGCGCACGCGCTACAACCTCTCCCCCGACGAGTACCGCGCCCGCTGGAACCTGCCCGACGACTATCCCATGGTCGCGCCGAGCTACGCCCAGACCCGCTCCGAACTCGCCCGGACGATGGGCCTCGGCCAGCAGCGCCGCAAATGGCCGGGCAAGACCAAGGCGGCCGCCAGCGAGGGTTGAGCCGCCCACCCGTGGAACGCCGCGGTTTTCCGCCCACGCCGTCATTGCGAGGCGGAGCCGAAGCAATCCAGTGCTCCGCATTCTCCGAATAGAGCGCGCGGCCTGTGACGGGACGGCCGAAACCGCCGGGCTTCGTCTTGCGACGTCGCGCTCGCGATTGCTTCGGCTCCGCCTCGCAATGACGGCGCGTACAATCGGAGCCGACCGCGTCCGTGAGAGGCGTGGCCCGGTCGACGGCTTGTCCACAGCCTATCCCGGAGCGCCCTCCCCCACCGGCCCAATCCGTTAGAGGTCGGGCAACCCTTGCCCTCGAACAGTCGCGGCTTCCGCCGGGCCGCGCCCGGCTCCCGTCAGGAGCCCCGATGTCCGGCCGGTCGCCCACTGCCGTCCGCCTGTTCTGGACGCTCGTCGTCGGCGGCACCGCCGGCTTCTGGTACGGCGCGCCCGCCTTTGCCGCCACGGGGGCGGTCGGCCTCGCGATCCTGCTTCACCGCCTCGACCGGCCGCGGCGGTTCCGGGCCTTCGTGCGCCGGGTCAGCCGGCGGCATGCCGAGACGCTGGCGCTGCGGCGGCGCCAGGAGCGCTTCATCGACGCCTACGGCAACACCATCGAGGACGGCTGGCTGCGCGAGCGCGACTACTTCGTCGAGCGCACCCTGATGCCGCGGATCGAGGCGCGCGGCTTTTCCGACTACGCCGAGACGCGGTTCGACGAGATGACCGCCATCGTCGAGCGGGTCGCCCACCGCCACGCCCTGCCCGAGACCGACGACAGCCCGGAGGACGGCATCGCCTACGAGCGGTACTGCGCCGACCTGCTGCAACAGGCCGGCTGGCGGGCGCGGCCGACGCAGGCCAGCGGCGACCAGGGCTGCGACGTGATCGCCGAGCGCGACGGGTTTCGCCTCGTGCTCCAGTGCAAGCGCTACGGCCGGCCCGTCGGCAACGCCGCGGTGCAGGAGGCGGCGGCCGCCGCCCTGCACTGGTCGGCCGACATGGCCGCGGTCGTCTCGAATGCCGGCTTCACGCCGGCCGCGCGCAAGCTCGCCGGCACCACCGGCGTGCGCCTCCTGCACCACGACGCGCTCGCCGATCTCGAGCCCCCGCGCGAGGTCGGCCGCCGGCTCCTGCCGGCGACCGGGCGCTGAGGCGTCCGGTCCGGCTCGGTTAACAACCCTTAAACCCGCCGCATTTAGGCTGCGGAAACGACGACGGCATCGCTCCGCCGCAAGGCGGAGGTCCGCCCACCCGGAACGGAAGCGGGGACGCGATCTCGTGAAGATCGCTCGGCCCCACGCATGGATCGCATGGCGAAGACAGGCGGACGCAAACCCCGCAGCGAACCGAGCTTCGACATCCCGGAAGGGAGCGATCCGGCGCGCCTCGACGTGCGCCTGTCGCGCGGCGACCGCACCGGCGGCGGCACGCGTCAAGGTTCAGCCAAGGCGGCCCCGCGCCCGACCACGCGGCGGAAGTCTTCGGGCGGCGGGGGCAAGCCGCCGCGGCGGCGGCGCTCCTGGCTCGGGCGGATCGTCCACGGCGTCGTCGTGCTCGGCATCTGGGGCGTGATCGCGCTCGCCGGCCTCATCGCCTACCACGCCTCGCAACTGCCGCCGATCGATCAGCTCGCCGTGCCGAAGCGCCCGCCCAACATCGCGATCCTGGCAAGCGACGGTTCGCTGCTCGCCAACCGCGGCGAGACCGGCGGGCGCGTCGTCTCGATCAAGGAGCTGCCGCCCTATCTGCCGCGGTCCTTCGTGGCGATCGAGGATCGGCGCTTCTACGACCATTTCGGCGTCGATCCGGTCGGCATCGCCCGCGCGATCACCCAGAACCTGACCCGGCGCGGACTGGCGCAGGGCGGCTCGACGCTGACGCAGCAGCTCGCGAAAAACCTGTTTCTGACGCCCGAGCGCTCCGCCTCGCGCAAGATTCAGGAAGCGATCCTGGCGCTGTGGCTGGAGCACAAATACACCAAGGACGAGATTCTCGAACTCTACCTCAACCGGGTCTATTTCGGCGCCGGCGCCTACGGCGTCGAGGCCGCCGCGCAGCGCTATTTCGGCAAGCCCGCCAAGAACGTGACGCTGGCCGAAGCCGCCATGCTCGGCGGCCTCGTCCAGGCGCCCTCGCGGCTCGCGCCCAACCGCAACCTCAAGGCCGCGCAGGCCCGCGCCGCCCACGTGCTCGCCGCCATGGAGGAGCTGGGCTTCGCGAAAGCGCCCGACGTGAAGGTGGCGCTGGCGCAGCCGGCGCGCCCGGCCTCGACCCGCGGCGGCGGCTCGCCGAACTACGTCGCCGACCTCGTGATGGACGTGCTCGACGACTTCCTGCCGAAGTTCGAGGACGACATCGTCGTCTCCACCACCGTCGATGCCGGGCTCCAGAGCGTGGGCGAGCGCGCGCTCACCGACGAACTCAACGCCAAGGGCGCCCGCTACAACGTCGCCCAGGGTGCGCTCGTCTCGATGCGGCCGGACGGGGCGATCCGCGCGCTGATCGGCGGGCGCGACTACGCGCAGAGCCAGTTCAACCGCGCCACCACCGCCAAGCGCCAGCCCGGCTCCTCGTTCAAGCCGTTCGTCTACCTCGCCGCCATCGAGAAGGGCCTGACCCCCGACACGGTGCGCGACGACGCGCCGATCCGCATCGGCAACTGGGCGCCCGAGAACTACTCGCACAGCTACAGCGGCGCGGTGACCCTGCGCGAGGCGCTGGCGCAGTCGCTCAACACGGTCGCCGTCCGGCTCGGCCAGGAGGTCGGCCCGAAGGCGGTGGTGCAGACGGCGCAGCGGCTCGGCATCTCGTCGCCGCTCCAGGCCAACGGCTCGATCGCGCTCGGCACCTCCGAGGTGACGCCGCTGGAGATGGTCGGCGCCTATTGCGCCTTCGCCAACGGCGGCACCGGGGTCATCCCCTACGTCATCGCCGGCATCAAGTCGGCGAGCGGCAAGGTGCTGTACAAGCGCGGCGAGGGCGGGCTCGGCCGCGTCATCGATCCGAACGCCGTCGGCATGATGAACGCCATGATGCACGACGTCTTCACCATGGGCACGGCGAAGAAGGCCGACATCCCCGGCTGGGAACTCGCAGGGAAAACCGGCACCAGCCAGGATTTCCGCGATGCGTGGTTCATCGGCTATTCGGGCACGCTGGTGACCGGCGTGTGGCTCGGCAACGACGACGGCGAGCCGACCAAGAAGGCGTCCGGCGGCAGCCTGCCCGCCGAGATCTGGAAGACATACATGAGCGTGGCGCTCAAGGCCGACAAGCCGGTCGGCCTGCCCGGCATCAACCGCTGGCGCCCCCGGCCCCAGGTGGCGAATGCGGGCGAGCGCGACGGGCCCGGCGGCCTGATCGGCGCGCTCATCGGCGAGCCCGACCGCACCGCCTCCGTGCCGCCCCCGCCGCGGCCGACCGGGCGCGGCCAAGGGGCAAATCAAGGGCCGAGCCAGGACGATCGGAATTTCCTGGAGAAGCTGTTCGGGCTTGGCGAATAGGAATTTGAGTGTATTGCACCTAATAATTTAAAACTTTAGTACTTATTTCTATGTGAACAATTCAATTAACTAGTTTAGTATATTATTGTCAATGTTGGTGAATGCGGAAATTTCGTCAATAAGCACCTCGTCTATGTGATGGGTTGTCTTTAGATTGCTGGCGTGCTTGCAATTGGCTAAAGGTTGTGGTCGAATAGAGTCAAACGTGCCCGCTAAGGGCGTCAATCCATAGAAAATCTTATTTTGGCAAAAAATCATGTCTCAAGATGAAGATAAAAACAAAGATCAAGAGCATACATCGAAGGTGGGCAGCTTTGTTGAGCTGGCTGGAAGATACAGAAGCGTAGTTCTTCTGTTGATTGGAATTTTTTCTGTTACAGGTCTATTTTGTGGTGTCATATATCTCTTTCAAGGGCTTGCTCCATCGACTTCACTGCCAGTTATCACAATATTGGGAATTGTGTCTCTTCTTTTATGTCTATCGGGTATCTCTTATGTGTTTGTTCAGGCCAAGCTTGAGGATAAAACTCAAGCCCTAGGACTCCCTCCAGGGTCAATTCAGGCTGTAATCGCTTTGTCGTTGATCGTGATATTTTCTATCTTGTCTGTATTTGTTTTGACTTCTGTAGGAAGTAACGACTTAAGGAGTCTTTCGCGTTTGACCGCAGAAGAGCGCGATAGCCAAATTCAGAAACTTGGTTCTAGTTTTGCAGGATGGCAACCGGACTCTGAGGGTAAATTTACCATTTACGTCAGGGATTCTGCGGCAGAAAGTCGAAACGATATAGGAAAACAGTTGATCGTTCTGATTGGGACGCTGATGACATCTGCAATCAGTTTCTACTTCGGTGCCCGTGCAACGGTTGCGGGCTCTACTGTTGGATTTGATAGGTCAAATAATCAAGCAAACAATTCAGCATCTGGGCAAGGTGCAAATCAAAGGGCCAATACAGGCACTGGTTGATTTATTATCCAGATGAAAATTTCTCGGATATCTGATTTTATAGCTTCATGGTTTGATTTTTTTGAACAAGATGGCGGTTTGGCTTGCAAATTCGCTAACTGATGCGCTTGCGTTTTGATTTTATGATTTAATTTATCGCGATTATAATCATGAGAAGCAGGGTGGCTAAATGGTGCCAAAAGTCATGGGTTGACGTAATATAAAATAAATAGATCCTGAATACATCAGTCGGGCCGAAATTTTTCTCCGCCACATTCGCGCCATGTTGCGGGCATGAGCCTTGGATGGCACGGGCGGTCGCGCCGCCCGTCGTCGAGAAGGAGCCTCCGTGTCCTCCCCCCTGCCCGACCGCAGCCGCCGCGGCCTTCAGGCCCGCGCGTGCCGGCCGGGCGTGCCCCCTGCCGGACGCCGGAGCCGCGCCTGATGCTGCCGCACCATCGCTGGTTCTGGTTCCTGATCCTGCTCGCCACGGGCGGCGCGGGCATGCTCTACAACGTCATCTTCGCGGGCGGCACGAGCCCGGCGGCGGGCTTCACCTACGGCCTGTGCGTCGGCATCGCCGCGCTGGCCTTCGACCGCGGCGTGCTGCTCGCCGGGCTCCAGGCGCGCATCCGGCAACTGCCCGCGGGCTTCTACGTGGTGGCGGCCGAACTCTCCTACGTGGCGATGATCGTGGCCGGCAACGCGCTCGGCGGCCTCGTCGTCTGGCTGCTCGGCCTCACCACCGATCCGCTGCTGGAGGCGGTGCGGACCACGCCCCGCGTGCTGGCCTACGCGCTCGCGGTCTCGGCGCTGCTCGTCTTCGTCATCCGCATGCGCGACCTCATCGGCGGCGAGGTCTTCATCAACTTCCTCGTCGGGCGCTATCACCGCCCGGTCGAGGAGGAGCGCGTGTTCCTGTTCCTCGACGTGGTCGGCTCGACCGCCTTCGCCGAGACCCACGGCGACCTGCGGGCGCAGGAATATCTCAGCGCGGTCTTCGCCACTTTGGCCGAGCCGGTGCGCCGCTTCCACGGCTCGGTCGACGACTACATCGGTGACCTCGCCATGATCACGTGGCCGATGGAGCGCGGCCTGAAGGACGCCCGCTGCGTCGCCTGCCTGTTCGCCGTGCGCGACCGCATCGAGGCCGACGCCGCCGCCTGGGAGGCCCGCTTCGGCACCGTGCCGCGCCTGCGCGCGGGCCTGCACGGCGGCCCGGTGGTGACGGCGGAAGTCGGCGTGGACCGGCACAAGATCGCCTATTTCGGCGACGCGGTGAACGTCGTCGCCCGGGTCGAGTCACTGTGCCGCCCGCTCGGCGTCGATACCCTGATCTCCGAAGACCTGCTGGCCCGCCTGCCGCGCCTGCCCAAGGGCATCACGGCCCGCGGCCTCGGCAGCCATGCGCTTCGCGGGCGCGGCCGGCGCCTGTCGGTGGCGACCCTCGAACGGGCGGCGGAACTGCCCAACCCAGAGGCCCGCCCGCTGGCCCGGCCGCGGGAGGCGGCGGGCTGACGTTTAATTTTGAGCAGATCGTCCCTCCGAGGCGCAACGGCTTCCGTCATCGCCGACACGCCAAATCCCTCACCGTCATTCCGGGGCCGCGCAGCGGAACCCGGAATCCACCCGTGATGCGCGGCTGCGAGGAGCGTCGCGGCCAGTCGTGGATTCCGGGTTCGCCTTCGGCGCCCCGGAATGACGGCGTGCTCTCATCGCGACCGCATCGGTGCCGCTCTTCATCCCAACCGCGTAGCGCCCGACCCCGCCCCTACCACTCCCACTCGGCACCCACGCCGACCGCGGTGCGGCCGTCGCTGCCGGCTTCGCCGTTGAGCTTGATCCGGCGGGTCACGTCGTAGTTGATCGTGGCGGCCGTGTCGGCGGGCTTCGCGCCGGCCTTCACGCCGACGCTGATGCGGTCGTTGATGTAGCGCGAGGCGCCCACCGCCGGGCCGCCGCTGGCGCCGGTGGACACGTCGAGGCTGTCGAGCCCGAGGCCCTTGCGGGCGGCCTCGAACACGTCCGGCCCCCCGGCCCCGCCGGAGAGTTGCGCCACGGCTTGCGCGAGTTGCAGCGCCTGGAACGGCGAGAGCCCGCCCGCCGCCTTCTTGAACAGGATGCGCGACAGCACCTCGTCCTGCGGCAGGCTCGGATCGGAGGACAGCGCGAAGACCGGCTGCGAGGCCGGGCCGGTGACGGCGACGCGGGCGGTCACGTCGCCGGCCTTGGTCTCGGCGATGAAGTCGAGATCGGGCTGGGCAAGGTCGCCGGCAAAAGCGATGCGGCCTCGGGTGAAGTCGAGCCGCTGGCCGACGAGGCTGAGGCGCCCGCGCCGCATCTCGAAATCGCCGTTGGCGCGGGGATCGCGCGAGGAGCCGGTGACGCGTAATTCGCCGCCGAGTTCGGCATCGATGCCGCGCCCGCGCACGAAGATGCGGTTCGGGGCGCTCACCAGCACGTCGAGGCTGGCGTCGAACGGCGCGGCGGCCTTCTTGCGGCTCGCGGCGGCGATCTGTGCCTTGCGCTCGCCGCGCTTGGCCAGCCGCTCGCGGATCTCGGGCGTGGTGTTGACGTGGCGGATGCCGGGCAGCGGCTGGACGGTGGCGGGCAGCCGGTCGGGCACCGACACGTCGATCGAGACCACATCGACCCGGCCCGAGACCTTCGGGGTGCGGGCGAGCGGGCCGGACAGCGCCAGGTTGAGGCTCGTCACCGCCGTCATCAGCGGGCTCGACACGAGTTCGGCCCGGTCCGCCGTGATCTTCAGCGAGCCGGGGAAGCCCGAGGCCGGCTCGACCGCGACGCGGCCGTCGATGGCGATGCGCCCGCCGTTGCGGGTCGCGGCGGTGAGGCGCTCGATCTGGATCGCGTCGCCGCGGCCCGTCACGCGGCCCTGGATGTCGGTGAGGCGGATGCCGTTGAGCGGATCGACGAGGCTGCCGCCGGACAGCGTCGCCGCGCCCTCGACCCGCGGCGCCGCCAGCGTGCCGGTGACGCCGGCATCCAGCGCGACGCGGCCGGCCACGCGCTGGCCGCCGGTGCTCAGCAGCGAGTTGGCGAGCGCCGCATCGAGATTGCCGCGGGCCTTGACGTTGAGCGCGCCGCCGGGCGCGACGGGGATCGCGCCGACGACCGTCATCTCGGCGCCGCGGCCGGCGGAGACGCGGCCGTCGAGGGTGGCGGCGCCGTCGCTGAGCGTGCCGCTCGCCCGCGCATCGATCGGCGGCAGGCCGGCCTTGCGGGTCTCGGGCGTCACCAGCTTCGCGACGGAGAGCGCGTAGCGCCCTTCCGGTCGCGCGGCGGTGCCGCGGACATCCGCCTCGCCCTCGACCGTGCCGGAGAGCGCGAGGCTGGGGCTCGCGATGCGGGCGAGCGCCAGCGGCAGGGCACGGATGCTGACCTTGAGGTCCAGGACCTCACCTGCCCTCCCCTGCACGCTGATCCGGCCGGAGCCGGCGGCGATGACGAGATTCTCGATCAGCGCCGAGCCGTCGTCGAGGGTGATGGCGGCGGGGCCGGCGAGTGCGAGGCGATCCCCGCCGCGCTGGGCCGCGAAGCGGGCGATCTCGACGCGGATGCGCTCGGCCGGGATCAGCCGGGCGGCGCCGTCGAGACTGAACCCGCGGGCCTGCGTGGTCAGCACGAGGTCGCTCGCCTGCGCGGTGCCGGCGACGGTGAGGCGCACGGTGTCGATGGTCTGGCCCGCGGCGACGATCCGGTCGAGGCTCGCCCGCCCGTCGAGGACCGGACGGGCGCGCAGGTCGCGGCCGGTGAGGTCGGCGTCGAGCTTGTTCAGGCCGAAGGAATCGTAGCGCAGGTTGGCGCCGGTCGCGCGGATCGCGGCGTCCTGGCGTCCGCCCTCGCGGGACAGCGTCACCGTCGCGTCGAGGTTGCCGCCCAGGCGGCCGAGCGCCAGCGCCGAGAGGTCGGCGAGGTCGCCGGCCCGGACGTTCAGGGCGCCCTCCCCCAGCAGCGTCCCGGCATCGACTACGGCGCGGCCGTCGATGGCGACCGAGCCGAGGGCGAAGGCGAGGCGGTCGAGGGCGTAATCCGCCTTGTTCGGCCGGGCGACGTGGGCGTCGGCCTTGAGCGGCTTGCCGGCGACGTCGCCGGTCAGCCGCACGGTGCCGTCGAGCGCGCCGATCAGGTCGGTGAGCGTGGCGTCGAGACGCAGATCGGTGAGCGGCTTGCCGTCGGCCTTCACCGCGGGCGCGCGGAGCGCGGCGGTGAGGTCGGGTTTGCGGAGCGACCCGGTGAGCTTGGCGTCGGCGCTCGCGGCGCCTGCGAGGCGCGCGTCGAGGGCGGAAAGGTCCTTGAGGTCGAGGCGGGCCGCCACGTCGGCGCTGCGGGCGGTGGCCTGCCCCTGGAGCGTGGCGACGAGTTCGGCGCCCTCGAACAGCAGGCGGTCGAAGCCGTAGCCGTCATAGGTCTGGAACACCCGGCCCTTCAGCGAGGGCGTGCGGCCGATGAGGCGGTCGGCCACGTCCTGGCCCAGCACGAGCCCGCCGCCGTGCAGGTCGAGGTCGGCGGCGAGCGCCTTGCGGGCGGGGTCGCCGCTCAACACGGCCTTGGCGTCGAGATGGCCGGCGAGGTCGCGGCCCGCCACGCCGGAGAAGGCGCCGAGATCGGTGAGCGCCGCCTGGAGCGTGCCGGCCAGCGTGTTCTGGCCGACCTTGCCGACATAGGAGACGCGCGCGGTCTCGGCCTCCAGCGTCAGGTCGGCGACGTCGATCACGCCGTCCGCGCCGGCATTGGCCCGGAGCGTCAGCTTGGCGCCCTCGCCGATGGCGCGGTGGAGCGCCGGGTCGGCGAGCGACAGGCCTTCCACCGTGCCGTCGGCGCTGATCGCGAAGCGGCGGGCCTTGTCGGTGCCGGTCGGCTCGACCGAGAGCAGCGCCTCGACGCGCTCCAGGGTCGATTCCCTGGTGCGCAGGCCCGCGGCCTTGAGGGCGCCCTTCACCTGCGGGGCGGTGAGCGGACCTTTCAGGCTCCCGTCGAAGACCAGCGTCTCGATCTCGCTCTCGGCGGCCTTGGTCTTGCCGCCCTCGGTCGGGACCGCGCGGGCCTCGATGCGGAAATCGGCCTTGCGGTCCGCGCTCAGCGTGCCGCCGATCCCGAGCCGGGCGGTGCGCGAGGTCAGGTCGAGCCGGTCGATGCGGAAGGCGCCGGAATCGGCAAACGCCAGCCCGCCGTCGAGCTTGGTCGTGCCGGAGAAGATCGCGGCGAGTGGCCCCGGCACGAGGCCCTCGATGCGCGAGGCGAGGTCGAGGGACAGGCGCCGGTCGCTGCCGATGCGCGACAGCCGGGCGCCGCCCTTGGCACCGATCTCGGGGCCGGCATCGAAATCGAGCCTGGCGTTGAAGCTATCCAGCGTGCCGCGGCCTTCGAGGTCGAACCGGATCGGCGGCATGCCGGGGAGGTTCGCCGCCTTCGACAAGAGCCCGCCCTCGGGCTCGGTCAGCGCCGCCTTCAGTTCCAGTTTCTCGCCCTTCGGCACGAACAGGAGCTTCGCGTCGAACAGGCCGGCGGCGTCGAGGCGCCGGGCCGTCACGGCGAGGTCAAGCCCTTCCGAGGGGCTGCCGAGCTTCGCCTTGCCGTCCGCCGAGAGCCGCGCCGGCTGGCCGGCGATGGTCTCGCCGAGAATCAGTTCCGCGAGTCGGAACGCCTTGATCTCGACCTTGACGGGGAGGTCGGGCAGCAGCGAGCCGTCCGGCGGTTCGGCCTCGACCGGGGCGATCCCGGGGACGGGCCTGCGCAGGATTTCGAGGCGGCCGAGTTCGAGGCTGTCGACTTCGAGCCGCCCCGACAGCAGCGCGAGGCGCCGCCACGCGAGCCGGGCGCGGTCGAGCTTCAGCCAGGGGCCGTCCGCGTCGCTGATGACGACGTCGCGGATGGTGGCGTCGGACGAGAGCGCGCCGTCGACCGCGCCGATGGAGACCTGGGAGGAATCGCTGGAGAGGGCTTTGGAGAGGATGCCGCCGAGGACGGTCTTTTCGCCGTCGGCGGCGCGGAGGAAGTCGGTCGGGACGAGGGCAGCGGCCAGGAGCAGGACAAGCACGGCGAGCGCCGCAGGAAACCCTCTCCCCTGTCCGCGGAATCCCCCTCTCCCCTCCGCGGGAGAGGGTGGCCCCCGAAGGGGGGCGGGTGAGGGGAGCGCCGCTTCCGGAGATGACTGGACGACGGCGGCCGAGCGGGACCGTCGCGCTGCCCCTCTCCCGCCTCGCATCCGCGAGGCACCCTCCCCCGCAGAGGGGGGAGGGTTGGCGCTGCGCGAGATGCGAAAAAACCCCATTCAGAAGGCCTGTCCGAGACTGATGTACAGGGCGACCGGGCGCTCGTGGTATCCCTTGATCCGGTCGAGCGGGAAGGCGACGTCCACGCGGATCGGGCCGATGCCGGTGTAGTAGCGCAGGCCCAGACCCACCGCCTTGCGGATACGCTCATCGAAATCCGGCAGGGTCGAGGCGAAGGCGGTGCCCGCGTCGAAGAACGGCACGATGCCGATGGTGTCGGTGACCTTGATGCGGGCCTCGATGGAGGCCTCCAACAGGCTGCGTCCGCCGATCGGCAGGTTGAACGGGCCGCGGGGCCCCAGCGTGCGATAGGCGAAGCCGCGCACCGAGCCGCCGCCGCCCGCAAAGAAGCGGAAATTGTCCGGGATCTCGTCGAGCCGCGCGCCGGAGACCGAGCCGAAGCCGACGCGGCCGGCGAGCACATAGTTCGCGTCCTCGTCGAGCGCGTAATAGGTCGAGCCCTGCGCTTTCGCGACGAAGATGCCGGGGTCCGAGCCGAGGAAGCCCGGATAGGGCGCGGCCGACGCCTGGAAGCGGAACCCTTGCGTCGGATCGAGCAGGTTGTCGGTCGAATCGTAGGTGACCGAGACCGGCACGCCGACGAGGCGGTACTTCACCGTGCCGAGCGCGTCCTGCGAGCGGCCGACCTGCCCGTCGAGGCCGACCTGCGCCGAGAACGTGTCGGAGAAGCGGTGGCGCACCGCCACCGAGGCCCCCGCGGCATCGACGAAGTAGCTCTGCTGCACCTCGCGGGTGACGAACAGGTTGGCGAGCAGGTCGTTGCGGCTGCCCCAGAGCGCCGGCTTGACGAAGGTCGCCGAGACGCGCCCGCCTAAGCCCGTGGTGTCGATGCCCGCCGCCTTGCGCTGCTGCGCGAACGGATCGTAGCCGAGGCCGAGGTAGTAGATGTCGGCGTCGAGCCGCAGCGTCTCCAGGCCGCCGAACAGGTTGCGGTTGGCGTAGTAGGCGCGGATGCCGGGGCCGTCGACGGTGGAGTAGCGGGCCGAGACGCCGATGAGGTTGCGTTCGCGCTCGCTCACCTCGACGAAGATCGGCAGGTTGCCCGACGCGTCCAGGCTCTCGCCCTCGCGCACGCGCACGGCGCCCAAGCCCTCGAGGCGGGCGACCGAGCGGCGGATGTCGGCCACCGCCTTGGGCGAATACGGATCGCCCGGCTCGGTGTAGATGAACGAGCGGATGACGGCCGGGTCGATCCCCTCGGAGGCCGTCACGGCGACCTCGCCGAGACCCGCCTTGGGCCCCGGATCGATGGTGAAGGTCACGTCCATGACGTGGGCGGCGTCGTCCACCACCGGATCGCGCGACACCGCCTTGGCGAAGGGATGGCCGAGCGCACGGAAGCGATCGACGATTCTGGCTTCGCGGGCGAGCACGGTCGCCGAGCGGGCCGGCACGTCGTCGCCGGGGCGCACGAATCGCTCGGGCAGCAACTCGGAGGGGAAGGGGTTTCCGCGGGGGTCGAGCGCGCGCACGGAGCGCACGGTGTAGGCGGGGCCGAGATCGACGGCGATCTTCACCGGCACCAGGGCGCGGGCGCGCGAGCCTTCCGCGGCGCGGGCTGCGGCGAGAAGCGAGGCCTCGCCGGTGACCGGCACGCCGTCCACGCGGATCGAGACCGTGCCTTGATAATAGCCGTAGCCGGAGAGCACGTCGGTGAGGCGGCGCAGATCGGCCTCGGCCCGGCGCACCAGCCCCTCGCCGTCCGGCGGGGCCTCCTGGCGCAGGCGGTAGAGGGTCGAGGTGTCCTGCAGGGCGGTCAGGACGTCGGAATCGTCGGTGCCGGTGATGCGCACGCTGTAGGGCAGCGCGGCGGCGCTCGGGGCGGGCGGCTCCTCTTCCGAGCCGAACAGGCCGAACAAATCGAAGGCGACCGCCGGCTGCGGCAAGCCCGCGGCGAGGACGGCCGAGAGGAACACGCCACCGATCACGGGCGAACGCAGGGGGCGATTCTTCCGGTCGGTCATACGATGAGGCGGGTCCGTCTCTTCCGGCGGGTCCGATGCCTCACGAGCAAAGCATCGTTTGGTAAACTACCCGTCGATGACGGCCGCGGCTACCCGGCCACGCTTGGGACGCCTCAAGAGCTGGTGATTAGACAATCGTCCTGAATACGAAATTCAGGACGATTGTCTAAGTTGCTGTGCCGCATCGGCTTTTTTCCGAGAGCCGGTTCCCACCTCTCGGGCCGATGCTCGAGCCTACTCCTCGTCCTCCACCAGCCGGATCTGCGGCGGCAGCGGCATCGTGATGGTGCAGCGCAGGCCCCCCGGCTCGTAGGCAAGCTCGGTCTCGGCCTTCAATTCGTAGCGTAGGCTGCGCTCCAGCACCTCGCTGCCGAAGCCGCGGCGCGGCGGCGCGGCCGGGAGATTCTCCAGGCCGGTCTCGGTCCAGACGAAGGTGAGCCTCCCCCCGGCTGCGGGCGGCTCCACCGCCCACGTCACGGCGATGCGACCGTGCGGCACCATCAGGGCACCGTGTTCGAGGGCGTTGACGGTGAGTTCGTGGATCGCCAGCGCGACGATCTCGGCGGCGCCGGGGCGCAGGCGCAGGTTCGGCCCGGAGATCGCGACCTGATCGCCCTCGCGGGCGAGGTGGGCCAGCAACTCGTCGGCGATGAGGGCGTGGAGCGCCACGCCGTCGGGCACGCTGCGCATCAGCGCGCTCAGCACGCGGGCGATGGCATCGAGGCGCCCGTCGAGATGGGCGGCGTAGGTCTCGACGTTGTCGGCGGTCTCCGACGAGCGCCGGATGATCGCGCGCAGCATCGCCAGCGTGTTGCGGACCTGATGGCGCTGCTCGGCGGGCAGGCCCTTCTCGTCGAGGAAGCGGCGCAGGCGCCTGTTCTCCGCCTCGAGTTCCGCAATGCGCGGATCCTGATCGTCCTGGGTCATCGCCTCGCCATCCACCTCGCACGCATGTGGCTGGCCCTCCCGTTCTGGCTCAAGTGTCGCCGACTGCCGAGACGGCGATTTCGCGTTCGTGATGCAAATAGGACGGATCGAACAGCGAGGCGGATTGCAGGGCGGCGAAATCGGGAATCGTCAGCTGGCGCCCGCGCAGGCGGATCAGCCCGGCGGCACGCAGCTCCTTCAGGGTGCGGTTGATGTGCACCGTCGAGAGCCCCATCGCGTCGCCGAGATCGGCCTGGGTGATCGGGAATTCGCAGCTCGTGCCGTTGGTGAGGCCGACCGCCTCCAAGCGCTTGAACAGCTCGCAGAAGAGATGCCCCAGCCGCTCCGTCGCGAGGCGCTGGCCGAGGCTGACGGTCCATTCCCGCTGGATCGCCGCCTGAACCAGCATCTCCCACCACAGAGCCTCTTCCAGCCTGCGATGCTCCGCCGTGATCTCGCGGATCGAGGCCTCCGACACCTCGGCGACGAGGCACGAAGTCAGCGTGCCGAGCGAGTGGTCCATGTTCTTCAGGACGAAGACGTGCGGATCGCACATATCGCCGGGCAGGAAGATCGAGATCACCTGCCGGCGCCCGTCCTCCAGCTGCTTGTAGCGGCAGGCCCAGCCTTCGAGGATCAGGTTGACGTGGCGCGGCCGGTCGCCGTCGCGGACCACGTCCTCCCGCGGCCCGAGCCTGCGGGTGTTCTGGATGACGCGGTCGAGGGCATTCCGCTCCTCCGGGGAGAGGCGGACGAAGTTCTCCAACTTGCGGACGAGAGGGTTGACCACGACTCTTCCTTACGAATTCGCGGCAACCTAGCCGTCATCGCGGCCGTGGAAATTCAACAAAGTTATATCTTGCCGGCCGCCATGAACAGCGATCTCGGGCAACAACGTTCGGACGCGGAGATTCGTCCCGCGGCGGCGGGGCGCAGTCCGTTCGTACTAGTCGGGCAGGTGGGTTTGGTGGGGGAAGTAGGACTCGAACCTACGAAGCTTACGCAGCGGATTTACAGTCCGCCCCCTTTGCCGCTCGGGACATTCCCCCAAACCGCTGTCACCGCGGGCCAGAGACTGGCGCTCCGCAGCGGGCGTCGTCCTTATGGTGACGCCGCAGGCGGGTGTCAACAGAGAGTTCGGGGTGTTGCCGAGCCTGAAGGCGCCTGTCCCCTCCCCCTTGCGGGAAGGGGTAGGGGTGGGGGTGGTTCAGAAGGCACCGCCGAGCCGCATCCGGCACCACCCCCACCTCCTACCTCCTCCCCGCAAGGGGGAGGAGAAGCGACCCGGCCACCGACCCGACCGTCCGAAACCTATCTCACCCGCGCGGCGCCAGATCGCAGATCCGCAGCTGCGCCCGCTCGGCGCCGCGCCAGCGGTCGCAGGAGAGGGTGCCGGCGGCGTGGAAGGTGCGGCCGATGCCGCCGAGCAGCGCCGTGCCGACCGGCCCCTGCGCAGCCCGGAAGGCGATGGCGCCGAGCGTCTGGCCGTCGCCGCTGGCGAAGCGCGCGCGCACATGGCCGTTGCCGACGATCGCCGCATCGACGAGGCGGTGGCGCGGCAGCGCCATCACCGGCTCGGGCGCCCCCTGCCCGAACGGCCCGGCGCGCTGGATCAGCCGCACCAGTTCGGCGGTCGCCCCGCCCGCGCTGACCGTGCCGTCGATCAGCAGCGCCTCCGCCGCGCGGGCCTGCGCGACCGAGTCGGCGAGCACCCGGTCGAGGCCCGCGCTGAGCGCATCGAGCCGGTTTGCTGCCAGCGTCACGCCCGCCGCCATGGCGTGGCCGCCGCCCTTGATCGCCAGCCCCTCCTCGACCGCCGCGCGCACCGCCGCGCCGAGGTCGGCGCCCGCCACCGAGCGGCCGGAGCCGACCGCGGTGCCGTCGGGCTTGACCGCGAAGGCGAAGGCCGGGCGGCCGAACCGCTCCTTGAGCCGGGCGGCGATCAGCCCGACGATGCCCGGATGCCATTCGGGCGAGGCGGCCACCAGCACCGGCCGGTCGGGATCGAGGGCGAGCCGGCGGTCCATGTCGGCCTCGGCCTCCGCCACGGCGACGGCCTCGATCGCCTGCCGCTCGCGGTTGAGCCGGTCGAGCTCGGCGGCGATGCCCCGTGCCTCGATCGCGTCGGTGGTGGTCAGGAGCCGCGCCCCGAGCCCTGCATCGCCGATGCGCCCGCCCGCATTGATGCGGGGGCCGAGCAGGAAGCCGAGATGCCACGCCTCCGGCGGCTCAGCGAGCCCCGCCGCATCGAGCAGCGCGGCGAGGCCGGGGCGCCCGCGGCCCCGCATCACCGCGAGCCCCTGGACCACGAAGGCGCGGTTGAGCCCCTTCAGCGGCACCACGTCGGCAATGGTGGCGAGCGCGACGAGATCGAGGGAATCGGTGAGTCGCGGCCCCTCGCCCGAGCCGAAGGCGCCCTCCCCCCGCAGCCGCCGGGCGAGCGCCACCAGCGTCATGAACACCACGCCCGCCGCGCAGAGATGGCCCAGCCCCGACAGGTCGTCGAGGCGGTTGGGGTTCACCACGGCCCGCGCCGGCGGCAGCTCCTCCGGGGCGCCGTGATGGTCGAGCACGATCACGTCGAGGCCGAGACCGGCGGCAGCGGCCAGCGGCTCGTGGCCGGCGGTGCCGCAATCGACGCAGACGAGGAGCTTCGCGCCTTCCTCCGCCAGCGCGGTGACGGCCGTGACGTTCGGGCCGTAGCCTTCGGTGATCCGGTCCGGGATGTGGATGCGCACCGGCACGTCGAGCGCCCGCAGGTACTCAGCGAGCAGCGCCGCGCTCGCCGCGCCGTCCACGTCGTAATCGCCGAAGATCGCCACCGGCTCGCGGGTCCGGACAGTGTGGGCGAGGCGCTCCACCGCCGCCTCCATCGCCACCAGCACGGACGGGTCCGGCATCAGGTCGCGCAGGCGCGGCGCGAGATAGGCCTCCGCTTCCGCCGGCCGCACGCCGCGCCCGGCGAGCACGCGGGCGAGGAGGTCCGGCAGGCCGTAGCCTTGCGTCATCGCCGTGGCGAAGGCTTGCAGGCCCGCATCGGCACAACGCTCCCGCCAGGGCCGCCCCAGCACGGAGGCGTCCACGCCGAGAATGCTTTTGTCGCTTTGGAGAAGAGCTGAGGCGGACACGGGCGACAACATACCCGCTTCGCCGGCTCCTGGCTGCGCCTTCAAGATGACAGCTGCATCTCAGACGCATCTCACGGATTTGGCCGGACAGGCCCAAGCCCCACCGCCGTCATTCCGGGGCCGCGCAGCGGAACCCGGAATCCACCCGTGATGCGCGGTGCCGATTGCAGACGAACCGTTGCGGCCAGTCGTGGATTGCACGCCTCCGGCGCGCCCCTCCGGGTCCGGGTTCTCGCCTCTGGCGAGTCCCGGAATGACGGGGCGCAAAAAAACGGGGCGGGCGATCGCTCACCCGCCCCGCCGCTCGTGCCTTGGCCGTCGCTCAGAGGTTCTTGAGGACCGAGTCCACGACCTTCTTGGCGTCGCCGAACAGCATCATGGTGTTGTCGCGGAAGAACACCTCGTTCTCCACGCCCGCGTAGCCCGAGCCCATGCCGCGCTTGATGAACAGCACGGTCTTGGCCTTCTCCACGTCGAGGATCGGCATGCCGTAGATCGGCGAGGCCTTGTCGGTCTTGGCGGCCGGGTTGGTGACGTCGTTGGCGCCGATCACGAAGGCGACGTCGGCCTGCGGGAACTCGCCGTTGATGTCCTCCAGCTCGAACACCTCGTCGTAGGGGACGTTGGCTTCGGCCAGGAGCACGTTCATGTGGCCCGGCATGCGGCCCGCGACCGGGTGGATCGCGTACTTCACGTCCACGCCCTCCTTCTTGAGCATGTCGGCCATCTCGCGCAGGGAGTGCTGCGCCTGGGCGACCGCCATGCCGTAGCCGGGGACGATGATCACGCGCTCGGCGTTCTTCATGATGTAAGCCGCGTCGTCCGGCGAGCCCTGCTTCACGGGCCGGGTCTCGACCTGGCCGCCGCCCGCGGCCGCCGCGGAATCACCGCCGAAGCCGCCGAGGATGACCGAGATGAACGAGCGGTTCATCGCCTTGCACATGATGTAGGACAGGATCGCGCCCGACGAGCCGACCAGCGAGCCGGTGATGATGAGCGCGAGGTTGCCCAGCGTGAAGCCGATGCCGGCCGCGGCCCAACCCGAGTAGGAGTTGAGCATCGACACGACGACGGGCATGTCGGCGCCGCCGATCGGGATGATGAGCAGGCCGCCGAGCGCGAACGACAGCAGCACGATCAGCCAGAAGACCAGCTTGCTCTCGTTGCCGATGAAGATCGCGATCAGCACCACCAGGGCGATGCCGAGGCCGATGTTGATGGCGTGCCGCTGCGGCAGCATGATCGGCTTGCCCGACATGCGCCCGTCGAGCTTGGCGAAGGCGATGACCGACCCGGTGAAGGTGATCGCGCCGATCGCCGCGCCCAGCGCCATCTCGAACAGCGACTCCTTGTGGATGTGGCCGTTCTCGAGGATGCCGACCGCCTGGGGGGCGTAGAGGGTCGCCGCCGCACCCGCCACAGCCGCGAGGCCGACGAGGGAGTGGAAGGCCGCGACGAGCTGCGGCATCGCCGTCATGGGGACGCGCTTGGCGATCACCGCGCCGGCGCCGCCGCCGATGCCGAGGCCGAGCAGCACGATGATCCAGGCGCCGAAGCCCGCCGGCGGATGGCCGATGAGCGTGGTGAGCACGGCGAGCGCCATGCCGATCATGCCGTACAGGTTGCCCTGTCGCGACGTGGTGGGGTGCGAGAGCCCCCGCAGCGCCATGATGAACAGGACGCCGGCGACGATGTAGAGAAGGGAAGAGACGTTTTCCGACATCGCCTCAGGCCTTCTTCTTGTACATGCCGAGCATGCGCTGCGTGACGAGGAAGCCGCCGAAGATGTTCACGGAGGCGAGCACGATACCGATGAAGCCGAAGAACCGGGCCCAGCCGGTGCCCTTCTCGATGAGCGGCACGCCGGCGGCGAGCAGCGCGCCGACGATGATGACCGACGAGATCGCGTTGGTGACCGACATCAGCGGGGTGTGGAGCGCCGGGGTCACCGACCAGACCACGTAGTAGCCGACGAAGATCGCGAGCACGAAGATCGCGAGCTGGAACACGGTCGGATCGACCGCGCCGTGGGTGGCCGCCGACACGCCGTGGGCGAGGGAATCGGCGATGGATTGCGCCTGGACGGCGTTCTGGCGGGCGATTTCGGCCGCCGTCTTGGCGGCGGCGGCGGCCGCCTGGGCCTGCTCCGCGGCAGGAAGAGGTACGTTAGCCATGTCTCGGATCCTCCGCGATCGTCAGGCTTTGGGCTGGAAGTTCGGGTGAACCACCTGACCGTCGCGGGTGAGGTTGGTCGCCTTGACGAGCTCGTCGTCCCACTTGATCGCCAGCGCCTTGGATTCCTTGTCGATCAGGGTCTCGACGAAGGCGTAGAGGTTGCGGGCGTAGAGGGCGGAGGCGGTGGCCGCGAGGCGGCCCGGCACGTTGGTGTGGCCGACGATCTTCACGCCCTTGTCGGTGGTGACGATCTCGCCCGCCTTGGCGCCTGCGACGTTGCCGCCGCGCTCGACCGCGAGGTCGACGAGCACCGAGCCGGGCTTCATCGAAGCGACCATCTCCTCGGAGACGAGCTTCGGCGCGGGGCGCCCCGGGATCAGGGCCGTGGTGATGACGATGTCCTGCTTGGCGATGTGGCCCTTGACCAGCTCCGCCTGCTTCTTCTGGTACTCCGCCGACATCTCCTTGGCGTAGCCGCCGGAGGTCTCGGCCGACTTGAACTCCTCGTCCTCGACCGCGACGAACTTCGCGCCGAGCGACTCGACCTGCTCCTTGGTGGCCGGGCGGACGTCGGTGGCGGTGACGACCGCGCCGAGGCGGCGGGCGGTGGCGATGGCCTGGAGGCCGGCGACGCCGACGCCCATGATGAAGATGCGCGCGGCCGGCACGGTGCCGGCTGCGGTCATCATCATCGGCAGGGAGCGGCCGTACTCGGCGGCGCCGTCGATCACGGCGCGGTAGCCCGCGAGGTTGGCCTGGGAGGACAGCACGTCCATGACCTGGGCGCGGGTGATGCGGGGCATCAGCTCCATGGAGAAGGCGTTCACGCCGGCTTCCGCCATCGCCTTCAGCTCGTCCTCATGGCCATAGGGGTCCATGATGGCGACGACGGTGGCGCCTTTGCCGATCTTGCCGAGTTCCTCGGCCGACGGGCGGCGCACCTTGAGGACGAGGTCGGCGCCCGACAGGGCCTCCTCGGCCGACGGGGCGATCTTGGCGCCCGCCGCCTCATACTCGGAATCGGGTACGCCGGCGGTCGCGCCGGCCCCCGATTGCACCACGACTTCGCCGCCCAGACCGACGAATTTCTTGACCGTTTCCGGGACGGAGGCGACCCGCGGTTCCGCGGGATCCGCCTCCGTCAAGACGGCGATGCGCATTCGGTTTGCTCCCGTTCTTACAGCCGCCCATTCGGCGTGCCGGTATCCGAGCTATGTGGACGGCTCAATTGTCATGCAAAGACCGGTCCGTGTCCGGACCGGCCTGCAGCGGCGGAAATTCAGCTCAGGAAGAGGATGGCGAGAAGGACCAGGAAGAGGCCGGCCTGCGCCTTCCAGCCGATGGCCGGGACGAGGGCGCCCAGCGCGGCGAGGCCCCAGGAGATGAGCACGCCGATGATCGCGGTGATCCAGGCCTCGTGCACGCCGCCGATGGCCAGCGCCAGCACCCAGCACAGCACCGTGACGGTGCCGATCTCGACGAAGCGGACGAAGCCGCGATAGGTCTGCTCGTGGGTCTTCTCGTCCATCGCCGGGCTGTAATGCAGGCCCGTGAGGGTCTTGGTGTCCGCCATTTGCGCGCCCGTTCCCTGACTTCGTTTTGCTTGTGTCGCGCGGATTTAGCGCAAGGCCAAGCGGGGAGCAATCAGCTTGACCGCCAGGGTGACATGCGGATGACGGGTTTTTGCCAAGATCGTCAGGGCGGCGGCGCGGCACCGGGCCTCGAGCCGGCTGCCGCAACGGGGCTCACGCCGGTTGCGGCAACCCCGCCAGTTTGAGCGCGCTCGTCTGGCGTTCCGCCAGGGCGTCGAGGGAGAAGCGCTCGATCTCCGCCTCGAACAGGCGGTGGTAGTTCAGCTCCGAGCGCAGGTGCAGGAACACCGCCCCGAGACCGACTGCCGCACGGTCCATGAACACGAATTCTTGAGGGATCGTGACGGGGCCGCGCTCCTTCAAGGCCTGATGCACCGAGAACGCCTCGCGCCGGCCGTAGGCGCCGGGCTCGATCCCGTCGGCGACGGTGCGGGTGCGGTCCTCGAGCAGCGGGCCGTAGATGAAGCGGGCCCAGATGTTGAGGATGTCCACGGTCTCGCGGTCGAGCTTCTTGAAGCCCCAGACCTCGTAGGCGTGGACGATCCGGTCGCGGTCGTCCTCCAGCAGGCCGCGATAGAGATCGACCACGCCGCCGACGAAGCGCGGGTGGAAGATGCGGACGCAGCCGTAATCGAGCAGGTTGATGCCCTGCGGCTCACCCCCTTCGGAGAAGACGGTGTAGTTGCCGAGATGCGGGTCGCCGTGGATGACGGCGGCGCGGCTGAACGGGTGCCACCACGCCTTGAACATCGCCTGCGCCAGCCGGTTGCGGGTCTCGATCGGCGACTGCGCAAAGTTCAGGATCTTCTCGCCGTCGAGCCAGCCGAGCGTCAGCAGCCGCTTGGTCGAGAGATCGGTGTGAACCCGCGGCACGCGCACCGAATCGATGTCCTTGAGGACGCTGCCGTAGAGCGCGGCGTGCTTGGCCTCGCGCTCGTAATCGAGTTCCTCGCGCACCCGCGCGCCGATCTCCTTGGCGATCTCGGTGGTGTCGAGCCAGGAATTCATGCGGCGGTGGAAGGCGAAGGCGACCTGAAGCTGCTTGAGGTCGGCCTCCACCGCCGACTGCATGTCCGGGTACTGGAGCTTGCAGGCGAGCGGCGCCCCGTCGAGCGAGGTCGCGCGATGGACCTGCCCCAGCGAGGCGGCGGCCGCGGGCTTCAGCTCGAAGCTTTTGAAGCGGCCCTGCCAGTCGGCGCCGAGTTCGGCCATCATCCGGCGCTTGACGAAGGCCGCGCCCATCGGCGGCGCGTCGGCCTGGAGCTTCTGGAGTTCCGCCGCGTATTCGGGGGGCAGCAGGTCCGGCACGGTGGCGAGCAGCTGCGCCACCTTCATGATCGGGCCCTTCAAGCCCCCCAGCGCCTGGGCGAGCGCGGCGGCGTTGCTGGGGGCCGCGCCGTCCTTAGCCCCGAACAGGCGCGCGGCGGCCATGCGGGCGGCCACGCCCCCGACATTGGCGCCGACGCTGGCGTAGCGGCTCGCGCGGGCGGTGAAGCGGTTGGCTTCGCGATCGGTCTCGGCCATGGCCTCGGGGTCGGTCCTGATGGGGATGTGATCCGAGATAGGCGCGGAGCCGCCCCGCGGCGAGGGCGCTGGGACGGCGCGCCGCGGTGGTTAGGCCGCCTCCATCGCCTCCAACTCGGCGATCATCCCCTCGATCATCCCGAGGCCGATCTGCCAGAAGCCCGGATCGCTCGCATCCAGCCCGAACGGCTTCAGGAGTTCGCCGTAGGGCTTCGAGCCGCCCGCCGAGAGGAGCGCGAAGTAGCGCTCCACGAAGCCGGGCTCGGCCCGCGCGTAGACGCCATAGAGCGAGTTCACGAGGCAGTCGCCGAAGGCGTAGGCGTAGACGTAGAACGGCGAGTGGATGAAGTGCGGGATGTAGGCCCAGAACGGCTCGTAGCCCTTGTCGAGGGTGATGGCCGGGCCGAGGCTCTCGGCCTGCACCGACATCCACAGGGCGTTGATCTCGTCGGCCGTCAGCTCGCCCTTGGCGCGGGCCAGATGCACCTTCCGCTCGAACGAGTAGAACGCGATCTGGCGCACCACCGTGTTGATCATGTCCTCGACCTTGGCCGCCAGCATCGCCCGGCGCTGGGTCGGGTCGGTGGTCTCGGCCAAGAGCTTGCGGAAGGTCAGCATCTCGCCGAACACGCTCGCGGTCTCGGCCAGCGTCAGCGGGGTCGGGGCCATCAGGGCGCCGTTGGGGGCGGCGAGCACCTGATGCACGCCGTGGCCGAGTTCGTGCGCCAGCGTCATCACGTCCCGCGGCTTGCCCTGGTAGTTCACCAGCACGTAGGGGTGGGCGGACGGCACCGTCGGATGGGCGAAGGCGCCCGGCGCCTTGCCGGGCCGGGTCGGCGCGTCGATCCAGCCGCCGTCGAAGAACTTTTTCGCGATCCCCGCCATGTCCGGCGAGAAGGCGTTGTAGGCGTCGAGCACCGTGTCGCGGGCCTCCGCCCAGGGGATCGTGCGCTGCTCGACCTTCGGCAGCGGGGCGTTGCGATCCCAGTAAGGCAGAGCCTCCACGCCGAACCACTTGGCCTTGAGCCGGTAATAACGGTGCGACAGGCGCGGATAGGCGGCGCGCACCGCCTCGACCATGGCGGCGACCACCTCGGGCTCGACGCGGTTGGAGAGATGGCGGGCGTCGGCCACGTCCTTGAAGCCGCGCCAGCGGTCGGAGATCTCCTTGTCCTTGGCCAGCGTGTTGGTGATGAGCGCGAAGACCCGCAGGTTCGCCCGGAGCGTGTCGCCGATGGCGAGCGCCGCCTCCTGGCGCACCGCGCCGTCGCGGTCCTGGAGCTTGTTGAGGGTCGGCTCCAGCGTCAGCTGCTCGCCCTGCACCGAGAAGCGCAAGGACGCGATGGTCTCGTTGAACAGTCGGTCCCAGGCGGCGTTCGAGGTGACGGACTTTTCGAGGAACAGCTTTTCGGTGCGGTCGTCGAGCTGGTAGGGCTTTTCCGCCCGCAGGTCCTCGATCCAGGGGCGGTACTGGGCGAGCGGGCCGTCCGCCATCGCCCGGTCCATCACGGCATCCTCGACGCGGTTGAGTTCGAGGCCGAAGAACAGCAGGTCGGCGGAGGCCGCGGTCAGGCGCTCGCGGGTGTCGCCGTAGAACTTGGCGCGGGTCTCGTCGGTGGTGTCGCCGGAATAGACGAGGCCGGCGAACGACATCAGCCGGCCCATCAGGTCCTCGATCGCCTCGAACGCCGCGACCGCCCGCCCGAGTTCGGCGGAGGCGTCGGGCCCTGCGGCGATCTCACCGATCCGTCCAGCGTAACGCTCGGTGAAGGCGCGGGCCTCGGTCTCGGCCCGTTCGAGGTCGTCGCGGAAGGCCGGGTCGTCGATGCCGGCATAGAGGTCGGAGAGGTCCCATTCGGGCAGCGCGCCGAGCTCGGCCGCCTGCGCCGCGCTGCGCAGCGCCGCGAGACCGTCCGGAATCCGCGCGCGTTCGGGAGACAGGGCGGCGGTGACGACTCGGCTCGACATCGATGGGGCTTTCCTCGCGTAGAGACGGGTAAGGCGACGACGCCCGCCCGCGTTCCTGCCGACTGATATCGAGCGCCTTGCTCCGCCGATCAACTCGGGCGCCGCGCGAACGCGCAAGGGCCCGGAACGTCGCGGGAAACGGGCCGTGCAAGGCCCTCAAAGGTCTTTTGACCGAAATGTGAGGTCGTCGTTAAGCGCCGCTTTACGCATCTGAGCGACCTTGTGCGCCGAAACGAAACAGCCCGTCCGCGCCCGATCGGCCCCGCTCACGCGGAGCGCCGCGCGCGGTTGGCCGGCAGAAGCGGAAAGCGAGGCGCCCCGCATGTCCACCACCGTCCTGATCATCGACGACGATCCCGTGCAGCGCCGCCTCGCCGAGGCGATGGTGCGCCGCCTCGGCTTCGAGGCGAAGGTCGCCGAGAACGGTCTCGACGGTCTCAACCTGCTGCGCGCGGGCGAGGGCATCGACGTGGTGCTGCTCGACCTCGTCATGCCGGGCGGCCTCGACGGGCTCGGCGTGCTCGCCGAGATGCGGAAAGGCGGCCTCGACACGCCGGTCATCGTCCAGACCTCGAACGGCTCGATCGACGCCGTCGTCAACGCGATGCGGGCCGGCGCGGTCGACTTCGTGGTCAAGCCCGCGGGCGCCGAGCGGCTGCAGGTCTCGATCAAGAACGCGCTGCGGGTCGATCAGCTGGAGGAGGAGGTGCGCCGCATGCGCCGCCGCGCCTCCGGCTCGCTGGGCTTCAAGGATCTGGCCTCGAAGAGCCCGGACATGGACCGGGTCATTCGCCTCGCCGAGCGCTCGGCGAAATCCAACATCCCGGTGCTGATCGAGGGCGAATCCGGCGTCGGCAAGGAGGTGCTGGCCCGCGCGATCCAGGGCTCGGGCGAGCGGCGCGGCAAGGCGTTCGTGACGGTCAATTGCGGCGCGATCCCCGACAACCTCGTCGAATCCACCCTGTTCGGCCACGAGAAGGGCGCGTTCACGGGTGCCACCGAGCGCCATGTCGGCAAGTTCGTCGAGGCGTCGGGCGGCACGCTGTTCCTCGACGAGATCGGCGAACTGCCCCTCGACGCGCAGGTGAAGCTGCTGCGCGCGCTCCAGGAAGGTGAGGTCGATCCCGTCGGCGGCAAGCGGGCGGTGCGGGTCGATATCCGCCTGATCTCGGCGACGAACCGCTCGCTGCTCGACCTCGTCAAGCAGGGCAAGTTCCGCGAGGACCTGTATTACCGCCTCAACGTGTTCCCGATGACGCTGCCGCCGCTGCGGGCGCGCCGCGAGGACATCCCGGACCTCGTGCGCTCGTTCTGCGCCCGCTTCGCGGCGGAAGAGGGCAAGCGGCTGCGGGGCATCAGCCCGGAGGCGATGGCGCTGCTGTCGCGCTACCCCTGGCCCGGCAACGTGCGGCAGTTGGAGAACGCGCTGTTCCGCGCGGTGGTGCTGGCCGACGGCGACGAGCTGACGGTGGCGGAGTTCCCGCAGATCGCCGCGCAGGTCGAGGGCTTCGACGTGCGCATCCCGCCGGCCCCGAGCCAGCCGATGATGCCCGCGGGCGGGCTGGAGCCGGTTCGCGAGATCGTCCGCGTCGAAGTGCGCGACCCGCACGCGATGTCGCTGGTGGTCGAGGACACCGGCGAGATGAAGACGATGGAGGCGATCGAGGCGGAGACCATCCGCTTCGCCCTGCAATTCTACCGCGGTCGCATGTCCGAAGTCTCCCGCCGCCTCGGAATCGGCCGATCCACCCTCTACCGCAAGCTCAAGGAGCTGGGCCTCGACGAGGAGGAGCGCTCCGAAGACGCGGCGTAAGGCCAAAACAGCCGGCGCGGTCCAACGACCGCAACGGGCGGCCGGCACCGACCACGTTCCCGCCCGGATCGTGCGGCAGCGCCGTGTCACCGGGCGCGAAGAGCGCCCCGCGCAGCGGCCTCGGCTACGCCGAGGCGTCTAGCGGAGCGATAGCCTGAGCCCGCGAACGCGGGCGCCGGCGCCTGAGGCCCACACAAGAACCGTGCGGTTGCGCACGGCTCCGCTTGGAACGATGATCTTTAACGACGGTTGCGGCAAACTCGGCCGTTTCCAGGGAGTTGCCGCCATGCACGCTGAAACCGGAGCCGGATCGAGCGTCCTGCGGACCCTGTCCGTCGCGTTCGCGGCCCTCCTCGCCTTCGCCCCGGCGGTGCGCGGCGAGGAGGCGGTCGCCCCCATCCGCAAGGCGGCGGTCGAGGCCCCGGCGGTGCCGGACGCGCCCGCCCCCGCCGTCGAGGCGCCGCCCGCCGAGGCGCCGGCCCAAGCCCCTGATCAAGCCCCGGCCCAGAGTTCGAACCCGGCGGAGACCCCCGCCCCGGCCGCCGAGACCCCGGCCCCCGGTGCTGAAACCCCCGCTCCTGCGGCGGAAGCCCCGCTCGCGCCGGTGGCGCCGAGCGAGCCGCTGCCGGCGGCGGTGTTCGCCCGCCTCAACGATTCCGCGCCCCTGCTCGCCCGCCTCACGGGCAAGGACCGGGAGGCGATGCAGGCGTTCTACGCGCTCGGCAACTTCAAGCCGGCCTGGATCGAGAACGGCGCCTTCAACCCCGCCGCCACCGCGGCGATTGCGCGCTTGCGCGCGGCCGCCGAGGACGGGCTCGATCCGAATGCCTATCCGGTGCCGGCGCTGGGCAAGCTCGGTCGCCCCGAGACCGACGCGGAACTGGCCGACGCCGAGCTGAAGCTCTCGGCAGCCATCGCCCTCTACGCCCGCGACGCCCGCGGTGGACGGATGAACCCGGCCTCGATCTCGAAGCTCGTCACCCCGACCCTCGACCTGCCGACGGCGGACGCGACGCTGGCCCGCGTGGCGAGCGCGGGCGCAGGGGCCGGTGAGACGCTGCAGGCCTACAACCCGCGCCAGCCCGGCTACCTCGCCCTCAAGAGCCGGCTGGCTTCCCTGCGCGCCGGCCATACGACGGAAGCCCCGTCGTCGAAATCGGGCAAGCGCCCGAAGGTGGCCGGCGGCGAGGCCGAGATCCTCGTCAATATGGAGCGCTGGCGCTGGCTGCCGTCCGAACTCGGATCGGACTACGTCTTCGTCAACGTGCCGGAATTCAAGCTGCGGGTGTACCGCAACGGCGCGATGAAGGACGAGACCCGCGTCATCGTCGGCAAGCCCGAGAGCCCGACCCCGACCTTCTCCGGGATGATGGAATACGCCGTCGTCAACCCGTCCTGGTACGTGCCGCCCTCGATCCTCAAGCAGATGCTGGCCTCGGGCCGCACCGCCGGGTTCGAGGTGGTGCGCCGCGGCGGCCAGATCTCGCTGCGCCAGCCGCCGGGGGAGCGCAACGCGCTCGGCTTCATCAAGTTCATGTTCCCCAACCAGCACGCGGTGTACCTGCACGACACCCCGAACCGCTCGCTGTTCTCGGCGACGACCCGTGCCTTCAGCCACGGCTGCGTGCGCGTGGACGACCCCTTCCGCTTCGCCGACGCGGTGCTGCCGGACTGGACCGAGGAGCGGCTGAAGAAGCTGATCGGCAAGGGCGAGCGCACCTTGCGCCTGCCGGCGAAGCTCCCGGTCCACCTCGCCTACTTCACGGCGTACGTGGACGATTTCGGCACGTACCGCACGCTCAACGACCTCTACGGCTACGACGGCCCGATGAAGGTGGCGCTCGGCCTCGCCGCCCGCTCGGACGCGGTGGCCCGCGCCCCCGCGGCCAAGGCGAAGCCGGCGACGGAAGCCCGCGCCGCCGCTCCGACCCCGCGCGACATCCACCGCCCCGCCCCGCGCCCGGCGCCGCGCGAGGCCGTGCGGGCCGAGCCGCGGCGCAACGTGGATATGTTCGGTGAGCCCTGGCCGTCCGAGCCGGTGCGCCGCGAGACGCGCAGCTTCTGGTAGCGGTGGCTCCTTCCCCTCATCCCATCCATCCCCCTCATCCTGAGGTGCTGCGGAGCAGCCTCGAAGGAGGGCTCCAGTGGATCGCTGAGACTTCTGGAGCCCTCCTTCGAGGGCGTCGCTTCGCGCCGCCACCTCAGGATGAGGGGGATGAACTGGAAGTCAGGATGAGGGGGTGGGTGGGAGACGCCACACAGCTCGGCAATTCACAGCCTTGTCCGCATCTGCGTGCGCCGACGCTCTTGCGCGGCACTTTTCCGCCACGGTTGGCCCCCAGCATCGCCACGGTTGCCTCTTAGCCCTCCTCCGGACGGTCGGCGTGCGACCCGAACAGGGTGGGCTTCGACCCGTCCCGGCGGAGGTGAGGACTATGCTGCAGGGTCGCTTGCGGAACCGCGTGCCTGCCCTCCCCGGCCTTCGTCGGGCGCGCCTCGCCGCGATCCTCGCCTCGGTCGCCGCCGCGCTGGTGGCCGGCACCGCCGACACCCAGGACGCGGTCGCCAACGGCGACACCCGCGAACTCTCGATGGTCCACCAGCACACGGGCGAGACCATCACGGTCACGTTCAAGCGCGACGGGCGCTTCGACCGCTCCGCCCTCGACCGGCTCAACTGGTTCCTGCGCGACTGGCGCGAGAACGAGCCCACCAAGATGGACCCGCGCCTGTTCGACGTGGTGTGGGAGGCCAAGCGCTCCATCGGCTCGACGGGGCCGATGTACATCGTCTCCGCCTATCGCAGCCCCAAGACCAACGGCATGCTGCGCCGCGCCTCCTCGGGCGTGGCCGAGACCAGCCAGCACATGGCCGGCAAGGCCATCGACTTCTTCCTGCCCGACGCCAGCATCGATCAGCTCCGCGCCGCGGGCATGCGGCTCCAGCGGGGCGGCGTCGGCTGGTATCCGCGCTCCGGCTCGCCCTTCGTCCATCTCGATGTCGGCTCGGTGCGCGCGTGGCCGCGGATGACCGGCGACCAACTCGCCCGCCTGTTCCCGGACGGCAAGACCGTGCACCTGCCCGCCGACGGCAAGCCGCTCGCCCGCTACGAGGAGGCCCGCGCCGAGATCCTGGCCCGCGGCGGCACCGTCTCCGGCCAGACCATGGTGGCGAGCGCCGACGAGATCGACGACGGCCCCGGCCTGAAGGGCTTCTTCGCCTCGCTGTTCGGCGGCGGCGCGAGCCAAGCCCCGGCGGCGACCGTCGCCAGCGCCCCGGCCCCCGCCCCGGCCAAAGGGCGAGGCAAGGCGAGCGTCGTGGTGGCGAGTGCCGACCCGGCGGCCCCCATCGGCGCGCCGCAGGCCTCGGCGCAGCCGCCCGCGCAGGCCCTGGCCTACGCCGCGCCGAACGCCTCGGAGGCCCTGCGCGACGCCGCGCTCAAGTCGGGCACGCCCTCGGCCAAGGAGCTGCTGACCGGGATGGCCGTCCCGTCCGGCTCGGTCGTGGCGCCGCTGCCGCCCCGCCGCCCCGCCGACTTCGCTGCGGTGGCGGCCCTCCACAGCGTGCCGCTGCCGCCGCGCCGCCCGGTCCAGCTCGCCGCCCTCGACGGCGCGGGGCTCACCGGCCTCGCCACCTTCGCTTCGCCCGAGGCGTCGCCTGCGACCGAGGCCCCCGCCCCGCTCGTCCCGGCCGATGCCGACCCGCGCGAGCAGGTCCGCAGCCTGTTCGTCGGCATGGTCCAGCCCGCCGCTGCCCCGAGCGCGCCGGTGCGCGTCGCTCAGGTCCGCCCGCTGCCCGACGCGACGCCCCCCGGCGATTTCGCGCAGCCGGCGAGCGAGGGAACCGCGGGCCGCTTCACCACGGCGCCGCTCTGGAACGCCCGGTTCGGCGCCAAGCGCTGAGCTATCTCGACCCTGAGCGGATATCGGAATCGATGTCCCGCAGCCGCTCCGGCGCCCGCTCCTTGCGCTCGCTGTAGCGGTCCACGAGGAAGTCGGCTCGCTCGCGGGTCAGCAGCGTGAACTTCATCAGTTCCTCGCACACATCGACGACCCGGTCGTAGAGCGGCCCCGGCCGCATCCGGCCCGCCTCGTCGAACTCCCGGTACGCCATCGGCACCGAGGACTGGTTCGGGATCGTGATCATCCGCATCCAGCGGCCGAGCACGCGCAGCGCGTTGACGGCGTTGAAGCTCTGCGAGCCGCCCGAGACCTGCATCACCGCGAGCGTGCGCCCCTGCGTCGGCCGCACCGAGCCTTCGCTGAGCGGCAACCAGTCGATCTGGCTCTTCATCACGCCGGTGAGGGTGCCGTGCCGCTCCGGCGAGACCCAGACCTGCCCCTCCGACCAGATCGAGAGTTCGCGCAATTCCCGCACCTTCGGATGGTCGGCGGTGGCGTCGTCGGGCAGCGGCAGGCCGTGGGCGTGGAACAGGCGGACCTCCCCGCCCATCCGCTCCAGCAGCCGGGCCGCCTCGTAGGCGAGGAAGCGGCTGAACGAGCGCTCCCGCAGCGAGCCGTAGAGCAGGAGGAAGCGCGGCGCGTGCCCGAACGGCGCCGCGACCCCCAGGCTCCCGGCATCCGGCACGGCGAAATGCGCCTCGGAAAGGTTCGGCAACCCGTCGGCGAAGGGCTGGCGGGGCTTGTCCATTCGGTCCGACTCTTCTACACTTCAACGATCATTGAAATGTAGGACGGTCCGTGGACGAACGGCAAGCCCTCGCGGCCTTCGCGGCCCTCGGCCAGGAGCATCGGCTCCGGGTCGTGCGCGCCCTCGTCACCGCCGGGCCGGACGGGCTCCCCGCGGGGGCGCTGGCCGAAGCCGTCGGCGTCGGGGCGACCAACCTGTCGTTCCACCTGAAGGAACTGGCGCGGGCCGGGCTCGTCCTGTCCCGGCGCGAGGGCCGCTCGATCCGCTACCGCGCCGATTTCTCGGGGCTGTCGGAGCTGATCCGCTTCCTGATGCGCGATTGCTGCCAGGGGCGGCCGGAGGTTTGCGCCCCGGCCATCGCCGCCCTGTCGCCCTGCTGCCCGCCCGCCGAGGACACCGCCCGTGCCTGATCCGTTCGACGTCGTGATCTACCACAACCCCGCCTGCGGCACCTCGCGCAACACGCTGGCGATGATCCGCAACGCCGGCATCGAGCCGCACGTGGTCGAGTATCTCAAGATGCCGCCCAGTCGGGCGCTGATCGCGCAGATGCTCGCCCGCGCCGGCCTGAACCTGCGCGAGGCCCTGCGCCAGAAGGGCACGCCCTACGCCGAACTCGGGCTCGGCGACCCGGCGCTCACCGACGCGCAGCTTCTCGACGCCATTGAGGCCCATCCGATCCTGCTCGAGCGCCCGCTGGTGGTGAGTCCGAAGGGCGTGCGCCTGTGCCGACCCTCCGAACGCGTCCTCGACCTGCTCCCGGCGCAGCAGGGCGAATTCGTGAAAGAGGACGGCGAGCGCGTCGTCGACGAGCACGGCCGCCGCGTCGCCACCGCCTGAGACGTTTTCGATGAGCACCTTCGAACGCTACCTGACCCTCTGGGTCGCGCTCTGCATCGTCGTCGGCATCGCGCTCGGCCATCTCGTGCCGGGCGTCTTCCAGGCCGTCGGCGCGGCCGAGGTCGCGCGGGTGAACCTGCCGGTGGCGGGGCTGATCTGGCTCATGGTCATCCCCATGCTGCTCCGGATCGACTTCGCCGCGCTCGCCCATGTCGGGCGGCACTGGCGCGGCATCGGCGTGACGCTGTTCGTCAACTGGGCGGTCAAGCCGTTCTCGATGGCCCTGCTCGGCTGGCTCTTCATCGGCCACTTTTTTCGGCCCTACCTGCCCGCCGACCAGATCGACAGCTACATCGCCGGGCTCATCATCCTGGCGGCCGCGCCCTGCACCGCCATGGTGTTCGTGTGGTCGAACCTGACGAAGGGCGAGCCGCACTTCACGCTGAGCCAAGTGGCGCTCAACGACGCCATCATGGTGGTGGCCTTCGCCCCCATCGTCGGCCTGCTGCTCGGCCTCTCGGCCATCACCGTGCCCTGGGGCACGCTGGTGCTGTCGGTCGCGCTCTACATCGTCGTGCCGGTGATCGTCGCGCAAGCTCTGCGTCGCCGCCTGCTCGCCGCGGGCGGTCCCGCCGCCCTCGACCGGCTGCTCGCGCGGCTGCAGCCCGCCTCGCTCGTCGCGCTGCTCGCCACCCTGGTGCTGCTGTTCGGCTTCCAGGGCGAGCAGATCCTGGCGCAGCCGGGGGTGATCGCGCTGCTGGCGGTGCCGATCCTGATCCAGGTCTATCTGAATTCCGGGCTCGCCTACGGGCTGAACCGGATCGCGGGCGAGCGGCACTGCGTGGCCGGCCCGTCCGCGCTGATCGGCGCCTCGAACTTTTTCGAGTTGGCGGTCGCCGCCGCGATCAGCCTGTTCGGCTTCCACTCGGGCGCGGCGCTCGCGACGGTGGTCGGCGTCCTCGTCGAGGTGCCGGTGATGCTCTCGGTGGTGTGGATCGTGAACCGCTCGAAGGGCTGGTACGAGCGGGGCCTCGAAGAGGGCGGCGCGCTCAATCCTTCCCGCGCACGAAGGTGACGATGCTGCGGGTCTCGCCCTTGTCGGCCCAGTTGGGCATGACGCGCCAGGGCGTCAGCACCCGCAGGCGCTCGCCGTCGAGCGTGAACATGCGGGTCTGCTCGGTGCCGACCCATTTCGGGTCCCAGGCCGTGTCGACCTTGGCGGTCCAGCTGTCGCCCTCGGTGCGGAAGGTGCCGGAGTAGGACACCAGCGTCCCCAGCAGGGCGGCGCGCTGCGCCTCGGTCTCGGCCGCCTTGCGGCCCTCGCCGGTGAGCACGAAGAACAGGCGGTTCTCGGGGGTGAAGTAGGCGTAGCCGGTGGGCTTCTCGCCCATCACCGGCGCCTTGCTGCCGTCGGCCCGAACCTCGACCTCGTAGGAGACGAGCTTCCACAGCCCGGTCAGCCGCGGATCGGCTTCCGCCCGCGCGAGGCCCGGCGCGGCGCAGGCCGCGAGCGCGAGGAGGGCGGCGAAACGACCCGAGTGGTGCATGAAAATTCCTCGTCCGATGTGCGGTGTGCACATTAACGTCGGACGCGGGCGTTCGAGGCCGCCGCCTTGAGACGGACGGCCCCGTTCGTAACTAGGTTCTACGCCATCCCGAGCGCCTGAAGGTACAGCTCGAGGATCGCCTCCTCCTCCTGGCGCTCGTCGTGGTCGCGCTTGCGCAGGGAGATGATCTTGCGCAGCACCTTCACGTCGAAGCCGTTGGCCTTGGCCTCGGCGTAGACGTCCTTGATGTCGCCCGCGATGCCGGCCTTTTCCTCTTCCAGGCGCTCGATGCGCTCGATGATGCTCTTGAGCTGGTCGGCGGCGACCGAGGACGGGTCGACGGCGGGGGCAGGCGATGCGGCCATGGCGGCGCTCCTTCGTGCGGCAGGCGGGCCGACCCCACACGGGCCGGCGCGCCGGATCGTCCGGGGTTAGCCCATCAACCTTACCCAGCCGTTGATGCCCACTGTTCGCCGCCTCACCCCCGCAGCAGGTGCAGGCTGAACGCGCCTTGCTGATCGAGCCACATCTTCTCCGGCGTCCAGCCGCTGCGCTCGGCCAGCGCCCAGAACGCCGCGGGGGTGTATTTGTGCGAGGTGTCGGTGCGGATGCTCTCGCCAGGCTCGAACCTTATCTCCTGGCCGCCCAGCCGGTAGATCGCGGGGCGGAGCGCGACGAGATGCGCCTCGACCCGGAACGGCTCCTCCACCACCCGCGCCTCGTGCCGGAAGTTGTCGGGGGCGAAGTCGGCGCCGAGTTCGCGGTTCATCCGGGTCAGCAGGTTGAGATGAAGCGCGGGCATCATCCCGTCGCAGGCGCCGTAGGCCCGCCTCAAGCGGTCGGGGTCGCGGGTCGGGTCGGCGCCGACGAGGAAGCGGCTCGGCCCCAGCGTGTCGCGGGCGCGGGCAAGGAAGCCCGCCGCCTCGTCCGGCGAGAAATTGCCGATGCTGGTGCCGGCAAAGAAGCCGAGCCGGTTGTCGCCCGCCACGCCCTCGGGCAGGCGGATCGGCCGCGAATAATCGGCCGCGAACGGCGTCATCGTCACGTCCGGGTAGTCGGGCGCCAGCCGCGCGATCGCGGCAGTCAAGAAGTCGCCGGAGATGTCGAGGGCGACGTAGGCCTTGGGCGCCTCCAGCGCGTCGAGCAGCACGTGGATCTTGCGGCTCGCGCCCGCGCCGAACTCGACCACGCCGACATCCCGTCCGACGATGCCCGCCACGTCGGCGGCGACCTCGGGGAGCAGCGCCATCTCGTGCCCGGTCGGGTAGTAGTCGGGATGGGCGCAGATGCGGTCGAACAGGTCCGAGCCGGTATCGTCCCAGAGATACTTTCCCGGCAGCGTCTTGGTGGGAGCGGTGAGGCCGGCGAGCGCATCGCGTAGAAACGTCTCGGTCGCGTCGGCCATCTCACGCCCTCCGGGTCGCGGTGAGGACGCAGAGCGCGAGGCGCTCGACCCCGGCGTAGACGGAGCCCGCCAGCTCCTCGCCGTAGGCGTCCGGGTCGTATTCTTGGTAGCTCCAGGCGAGCCCGGCGCGGTCGCACAGCGCGGTCGCGGCTTCGAAAAACCCGTCGCGGCCCTCGACGATGGCCGAGCCCGTGAACAGCACGAGGGCGCCGTTCGGGTTCAGCCGCTCGGTCGCGGCCTCGACCACCCGCAGCGGCAGGCCGGCCCCGAGCGTGCCGCCGCCGTCGCGGTAGGCGCGGCCCCCGGCATCGACCATGAAGGGCGGGTTGGAGGTGATGAGATCGAACCCGCCCTCCACGCCGGCCAGCATGTCGCTGAGCGCCGGGCGGACGTTCGCCACGCCCGCCACCCGCGCGTTCACCGCGGCGAGTTCGAGGGCGGCGGGGTTGATGTCCACCAGCACCACCTCGGCCTCGGGGACGCGCTCGGCGACGACGATGCCGGCGGCGCCCGAGCCGCAGCCGATGTCGACCGCGCGGCGCGGCATCGGCGGGTCGTCTCGCGCCAGCGTATCGAGATGCGCCTGCACCGCGCGGACGTAGCGCACGGTGTCGGGCCCGAAGAACACCGCGTCGGCGGCGAGCGGCGGATAGGCGGCGTGGAAGAACAGTTCGTCGTCGAGGCTCGACAGCCGCAAGGTCGCCCGCAGCAGCCCGGTCTCGGGATCGCGGAGAAGAATGCCGGCCCGGTCCATCAGGTCGGTGATCTCCGCGGGCAGCAGCCCGGCCTCGAACGGGCGGCTCCAGCCGAGCACGTCGCGCAAGGAGCGCGCGCGGGCGTTCTCGGCCCGCGCGTTGACGTGGGCGTGGGAGACCGGCGTCACCGTGGTGAAGCGGTAGCCGGTGGCGCGCACGGCCTCGGCGAGCGCGAGGAGCGCGTCGGCGTGGAGCGCCATCCTCAGCCCTCCATCTGGCCGGCGAGGAAGGCGCCCGTGCGCAGGTCGGCGGCGATCTGCTGCGCGTCGTAATCCGGCGCGCCCGCCCGGCGCTGGTAGGGGCAGACCCAGTCCTCGGGCACGGCCCGGCCGCTGAACTGGCGCGCGGCGGACAGCTCGCCGTGCTGCGCCAGCATCGGGTTGGGTGAACCCGCCCAGGCGACGTCGCGCTCGACGATCGAATCGCGCAGCCGCTCGTAGCGGCCCTCCCCGCGCAGGCGCTCGAACTGGTCGTGCAGGTTGAACACCAGCACCGGCGCCTCGAAGCGGCGCGCCTTGCGGCTGGCATTCGGGTGCAGCCCGACGATGAAGAAGCCCTCGCCCCCCAGACTCATCGAGAAATGCGGATCGTCCGGATCGGCCGCGACCCGCGGGTCGTGCGTGTGGCCGAGCCCGCTGTCGCGATCCGACAGCGACTGCATCCGGGCCCAGAGCGCGGCCTCGAACGCCTCCTCGGACAGGGGCGCGGCGTTCTCGAACACGACGGCGAAGCTCTGGAACAGCTCGGGCCGGCCGCGGTAGCGGGCGATGAAGGCGAGCAGAGCCGGATAGATGCGCCCGTCGTCGCGATCCGAAGCGATGTCGCGGGCGACCATGACCCGCAGTCGCCCGCGCGACAGGGCGGATTTGGCGCCGACGCAGGGAAACGGCTGTTGACGGATGAAGTGCCGGAAGCGCTCGGACAGGGGATGGCCGGCGTCGTCGGTGGGCAGCAGCATGGTACCTCGGGCGAGCGGGCAAACGTCGTCGTCGGGCCGGGCGGGCCGGCCCCGATGGAAGGCGGGGGGAAGTCCTCCGACGGCACCGCGCGGGGCGCGTCCGGCCCCGGGCCGGCGCGGGTCGGAGTGCCTGGGGAACCGCACGATTCTGGCAATGTTCCGGGCAAGCTCGGCTGTCCACAGGGGCGTGGAACCGCACTCAGGGGGTACCGGACAGGCGAGTTCGGACCGCTTGTTGCGTAGCGGCATCCGGTGTAAGACGCGCGTTCATCACGCATATCGTCCGTTCTGCCCGAGGAAGGAGCCGCCTCGCATGGCTCGCGTCACCGTCGAAGACTGCATCGAGAAGGTCGAGAACCGGTTCGAGCTGGTTCTGCTCGCCAGCCACCGCGCCCGCCTGCTCGCCGCCGGCGCCCCGCTGACGATCGACCGCGACCGCGACAAGAACCCGGTCGTGGCGCTGCGCGAGATCGGCGACGAGACCATCACCGCCGAGGATCTCAAGGAACAGCTCATCCACTCGATGCAGAAATACGTCGAAGTGGACGAGCCCGAGGCCGAGACCGTGCCGCTGCTCTCCTCCTCCCCGGCCGCCGCCGCGGTGGCGCCTCAGTCCTCCTCGGACGACAAGGACGTACAGTTCGACCGCATGAGCGAGGACGACCTCCTGCGCGGCCTCGAAAACCTCGCCCCGCCGACCGAGACGGACGACGACGCCGAGTAATCTTCTTCGGGGTTTTTTGCGATTCGCGCCCGCCCTCGGCCTCCGAGCGGCGGGCGTTTTTCGTTGGACTCGCCCGGTCGTCGGGAGGCCGGCTCGGCCCGCCGTGCATGCGTCGCATGCGGGTTTCGGAACACTGCCGTGTGCGTTCTGCGACGCCTTGCATCTGGCGCGCGCGGCCCCGATGCGGGACAGTGACGCCCGGACGTCGCGGCCATCCCGGCCGAACCTGTGATCAGCGTTGCTAGGAACCCCCGGCGGATGATGCGCCAATACGAGCTCGTGGAGCGGGTCAAGCGCTACAACCCGGCCACGAACGAGGCGTTGCTCAACCGCGCCTACGTCTACGCCATGCGCGCGCACGGTACGCAGAAGCGCGCCTCGGGCGATCCGTTCTTCGCCCATCCGCTCGAAGTCGCCGCCCTCCTCACCGACCTGCATCTCGACGACGCCACCATCGTCGCCGCCGTGCTGCACGACACGGTGGAGGACACCGCCGCGACGCTGGACGAAATCCGCGGGATCTTCGGCGACGAGATCGGCGCGCTGGTCGATGGGCTGACCAAGCTCAAGCGGCTCGATCTCGTCTCGAAGCGCGCGGTGCAGGGCGAGAACTTCCGCAAGCTCTTGCTGGCGGTGGCCGAAGACGTGCGGGTGCTGCTCGTCAAGCTCGCCGACCGCACCCACAACATGCGCACCCTCCACTTCATGCCGCCGGAGAAGCGCACCCGGATCGCCCAGGAGACGCTGGACATCTACGCGCCGCTCGCCGGCCGCATGGGCATCCAGGAGATGCGCGACGAGTTGGAGGACCTGTCCTTCCGCGTGCTCAAGCCCGAGGTCTACGCCACCATCACCAAGCGGCTCGAAGACCTTTCGGCGAAATCCAGCAACGTCATCGAGAGCATCGAGCACGATCTGACCGCGCGGCTCGCCGCGCAGGGGCTGACCGCGCAGGTGAAGGGCCGGCTGAAGCGCCCCTACTCGATCTGGTCGAAGATGGAGCGCAAGTCGGTCGCCTTCGAGCAACTCTCCGACATCGTGGGGTTTCGCGTCATCGTCGGCACGCTGGCCGAGTGCTACGCGGCGCTCGGCGTCGTCCACACGAGTTGGCCGATGGTGCCGGGCCGCTACAAGGACTACATCTCGACGCCGAAGCAGAACGATTACCGCTCGATCCACACCACCGTGATCGGCCCCAAGCAACGCCGCGTCGAGTTGCAGATCCGCACCGCGGCGATGGACGAGATCGCCGAATACGGCATCGCGGCGCATGCCCTCTACAAGGAGGGCGCCGGAAGCGGCGAGGTGCATCCGCGGCTCTCCACCGAGAGCGGCGCCTTCCAGTGGCTGCGCCGCACCATCGAACTCCTGGCCGAGGGCGATTCACCGGAGGAGTTTCTCGAGCACACGAGGCTCGAGCTGTTCCAGGATCAGGTCTTTTGCTTCACCCCGAAGGGCCGCCTCATCGCGCTGCCGCGGGGCGCGACGCCGATCGATTTCGCCTACGCGGTCCACACCGACATCGGCAATTCGGCGGTCGGCGCCAAGATCAACGGCCGGCTCTCGCCGCTGCTGCACGAACTCGCCAACGGCGACGAGGTCGAGATCGCCTGCTCGGACGGCGCCGCCCCGCCCGCGGCCTGGGAATCGCTCGTCGTCACCGGCAAGGCGCGGGCCGCCATCCGCCGGGCGACGCGGGCCGCCGTGCGCCGCCAATATGCCGGCTTGGGCCGCCAGATCCTCGACCGCGCCTTCGAGCGGGCGGGCAAAAGCTTTTCCGAGGACAAGCTGCGCGGCGCCCTCCCCCGCCTCGCCCGCGCCTCCGCCGACGACGTGTTCGCCGCCGTCGGTCGCGGCGAGATGTTTTCCGGCGACGTGGTCAAGGCGGTCTATCCCGACTTCAAGGACGAGCGCCGCGGCAGCGGCCCCGCCGCCAACGGCGCCGCCGGGCGCCTGACCAAGTCCGGCGACCAGACCATGCGCCTCAGCTTCTCCGGCGACGGCTCGGCGCAGGGCGCGATCCCGATCCGGGGGCTCGCGGGCGATCTCCCCGTGAGCTTCGCCCCCAACGGCGGCGCGCTGCCCGGCGACCGTATCGTCGGCATCCTGACGCCGGGCGTCGGCGTGACGATCTACCCGATCCAGTCGGCCGCGCTCGCCGCCTTCGACAACGAGCCCGAGCGCTGGCTCGACGTGCGCTGGGACGTGGAGGATTCGAACGAGCGCTTCCCCGCCCGCATCGCGCTCGAATCGATGAACGAGCCCGGCACGCTCGCCCAGATCGCCCAGGTCATCGCCGAGCACGACGGCAACATCGACAACGTCTCGATGAAGCGCCGCACCCAGGATTTTACCGACATCGCCATCGATCTGTCGGTGCCGGATTTGAAGCACCTCACCGCCATCGTGGCGGACCTGCGGGGGAAGCGCTCGGTGAGCCGGGTGGAGCGGATCAACGGGTAGGGTTTCTTTCTCACGCGCGGTTCTCCTCGCCGGGCGCGTCGGCGAAGACTCCCGGTGCGGCGTCGAAGAATTGCGGACGTCTCCAGCAAAAGACTGAAACTTTTCCTCCCTCGGTCCCCGTAAAGGCCCGCGACGCCCCCGCCGGAGGGGCGCATTCACGGGAGACATCATGTCCAAGCCCCTTCTTCGCCTCGCGCTCGGCCTTGCCATCGCCACCGCCGCCGTCCCGGCGCTCGCCAAGAACCCGATGGTCGGCGGTGCGCCGATGTACGCCTCCAAGACGATCGTCGAGAACGCGGTCAACTCGAAGGACCACACCACCCTGGTCGCCGCCGTGAAGGCCGCGGGCCTCGTCGAGACGCTGTCGGGCCCCGGCCCCTTCACCGTGTTCGCGCCGACCAACGCCGCCTTCGCCAAGCTCCCGCCGGGCACGGTCGAGACGCTGGTCCAGCCGCAGAACAAGGCGCAGCTCACCGGCATCCTGACTTACCACGTGGTTCCGGGCGCCCTCACCGCCAAGGATCTGGCGGCGCTGGTGAAGCAGGGCGGCGGCCGCGCCGTCATCAAGACCGTCAACGGCGCCCCGCTCTCGGTCGAGACCGAGGGCAAGAAGGTGTTCGTGACCGACGCCAAGGGCAACACCGCCACCGTCACGATTGCCAACGTGATGCAGTCGAACGGCGTGATCCACGTCATCAACACCGTGCTCATGCCCTGATCCCAGTGATCGGGCTCCGGCGACTGCCGGGGCCCGGCTTGCGCCCCGCCCGCCCCGCTGCGACAAGCCACGGCACGAGGGTTTGCAGGCAGGCAAAGATGACCGCGGACGACGTCTTGGAAGAATTCCGCTCGGCGGGCGCGCTGCTCCAGGGGCACTTCATCCTGAGTTCTGGCCTGCGCTCGCCGACCTTCCTGCAGAAGATGACGATTTTTTCCGATCCGGTGCGGACCGAGCGGCTGTGCCGGGCGCTGGCCGAGGCGATTACCGCGAAGTTCGGCACGATCGATATCGTGGTCTCACCCGCCATCGGCGGCATCGTGCCGGGCTACGAGACCGCGCGGCATCTCGGCGCCAGGGCGATCTTCGTCGAGCGCGATCCCGGCGGGCCCTTCACCCTGCGGCGCGGCTTCTCGATTCCCGCGGGCACCCGCGCGGTGATCGTCGAGGACATCGTGACGACGGGGCTCTCGGCGCGCGAATGCCTCGCCTCGCTTCAAGGCGAGGCCGGCGAGGTGGTGGGCGCCGCCTGCCTGATCGACCGCTCCGGCGGACGCGGCGATATCGGCCTGCCGCTGGTGTCGCTCGCCGCCCTCGACATTCCGACCTACCCGGCCGACGCCCTGCCGCCGGAGCTGGCCGCCATCCCGGCGACCAAGCCGGGCAGCCGTGCGACGATCAAGCCCTGATCGGATCGGATCGCGCGCGACAACCTGAAGTCAAGTTCGGCACTGCGCGCGGTCCGCGACGGTACGATGAACTAAAAAGCCGCAACCATGAGTGGGGCATTGTCGCAGGCATTTTGCGAAAACGCCGCATACACGAATTGCTTACCTTTTGTTGTTCTTGACACTTTGTCGAAGCTCCGCCAGACGAATTACGTCAATTCCGTCGCGGATCGTCCGGTCTTGGAGTAGGCTGCTCCGGGCCGGCGCATCGCCGCCTCCGTCCGCTGTCGCGAACGGTGTCGTGGGCGCGGCGGTGTTACGGAGGCGTAAGCGTCTTCTGAGTTATACGATTTGATCTCGGACATTCTTTGCCGCGATTGCGGTCGTAATACTTCTTTCAGCTCCAACACATGGACAATCCAATGAGTGAACGACAACGGACCGCGATTTTCATCGACGGCGCCAACCTCTACGCCACCACCAAGGCTCTGGGCTTCGACATCGATTACAAGCGGCTCCTGAAGGACTTCCAGGCCCGCGACAACCTGATCCGGGCGTTCTACTACACCGCGATGATCGAGGATCAGGAATATTCCTCGATCCGGCCGCTGATCGACTGGCTCGACTACAACGGCTACCGGGTCGTGACCAAGCCGGTCAAGGAATTCACCGATTCCTCGGGCCGCCGCAAGATCAAGGGCAACATGGACATCGAGCTGGCGATCGACGCCCTCGAACTCTCGGCCCATCTCGACCACATGGTGCTGTTCTCCGGCGACGGCGATTTCCGCTCGCTGGTCGAGGCGGTGCAGCGCAAGGGCGTGCGCGTCTCGGTGGTCTCCACCATCCAGACCCAGCCGCCGATGATCGCCGACGACCTGCGCCGTCAGGCCGACGAGTTCGTCGAACTCGCCCATCTCGCCGGCCGCATCGGCCGCGACCCGAGCGAGCGCACGATCCGCGCCCCCGGCGACGGCCCGCGCCGCGACTTCGCCGACCGCGCGCCCCGCGGCGATTTCGCCGACCGCGGCCCCCGCGCCAATCCGGGCCTGGAAAGCCGCTACGGCATCCGCCCGCCGGCCCCGCCGTCCGACGACTCTGACGTCTGATGCTGAGTGCGTGACCCAGGACCGATGGTCCTGGGCACGCGTCCGGCGGACGCCCGCCGCCGTGCCGTCGCACGGGCCATCGACGATGAATGATCATCGTCGATGGGGGTCAGGCTCGGTCAGACCGCGGCGTCGAGCCAGTCGATGACGGCCTCGGCGCTGCGGTCCGGCGGGAACACCGGGTAGAACACTTTTGCGACGACGCCGTCGTCGATCACCAGCGTCAGCCGCTTGAGCAGAACCTCGCCGCCGGCCTCGAAGGTCGGCAGGCGCAACGCCATCGCCAGCGCCCGGGAGCGGTCCGAGAGGATCGCGTAGAGCAGGTGCAGCCGCTCTACCGCCTCGCGCTGATGCGGTCCGTCCTGGGTCGAGAGCCCGAATACCCGCGCGACCCCGCGCCCGATGAGGTCGGCATGGGCGTCGCGGAAGGCACAGGCCTGCGGCGTGCAGCCGCGCGCGCCGGGGATCGCGTCCCAGTCCGCCGCGAGGTTCGGCTGGCCCGGTACGCCGGTGCGCGGATAGGCGAACACGACCGTGCGACCGGGAAGCCGGGCCAGCGAGACGAGGCTGCCGTCGGTCGCCCTCAGGGCCACGTCCGGAAGCCTCACACCGGGCAGATGATCGGCGCCGCCGTCGTCGAAAGGCACCGGAAGGTCGTCCGGCAATCGGGTAAAATCGGGTGCGGTCATCGAGTACTCTCGATTGAGGCTCAGCCCTTGTCCCGCATCAGCCGCGCCTTGTCGCGTTGCCAGTCGCGCTCCTTCACGCTCTCGCGCTTGTCGTGGAGCTGCTTGCCCTTGCCGAGGCCCAGCTCGACCTTCGCCCGGCCCTTGTCGTTGAAGTAGATCTTCAGCGGAATCACCGTGTAGCCCTGCCGCTGGGTCGCGCCGATCAGCTTGTTGATCTGGCGGCGATGCAGCAGCAGTCGGCGGGGCCGCTTGGTGTCGTGGTTGAAGCGGTTCGCCTCCAGGTATTCCGGGATGTAGGCGTTGAACAGCATCAGGTCGTTGCCCGAGGGGCCGGCATAGGATTCGCCGATCGTCGCCTTGCCGCCGCGCAGGGACTTCACCTCGGTGCCGGTCAAGGCGATGCCGGCCTCGATCACGTCCTCGATGGCGTAGTGGTAGCGCGCGGAGCGGTTGTCGGCGACGACGCGCCGGCCGGGTTCGGGTTTGGGTGCCATTTTCTTGTCGTTCGAAGCCTGAAGGCGGCGGTCCTCCGATATGGGGACCGCCGAGCCTCGCGGCGAGGCTTCAGATCAGGCCGGCATGCGCCAGCGCGGCATCGACCGCCCGGCGGCAGCCTTCGGTGGCCGGCACCAGCGGCAGGCGCACCTCCTCGGACATCAGGCCGAGGCGCGACAGGGCGTACTTCGCCGGCACGGGGTTCGACTCGTAGAACATATTGACGTGAAGCGGCATCAGCCGGTCCTGGATCGCCAGCGCCTTGGCGTAGTCGCCCTTCAGCGTCGCCTCCTGCAGGTCGGCGCAGAGCCGGGGCGCGACGTTCGAGACCACCGAGATGCAGCCGTGGCCGCCATGGGCGTTGAAGCCCAGCGCCGTCGCATCTTCGCCAGAAAGCTGGATGAAGTCTTCTCCCAAAGCCTGCCGCTGGAGGCTGACGCGGTCGATCTTGGCCGTGGCGTCCTTCACGCCGGCGATGTTCTTCAGCTCGAACAGCCGCTTCATCGTGTCGACGCTCATGTCGACCACGGAGCGGCCGGGGATGTTGTAGATGATGATTGGGATGCCGACGGCGTCGTTGACGGCCTTGAAGTGGGCGTACAGCCCCTCCTGGGTCGGCTTGTTGTAGTAGGGCGTGACCGTGAGCACCGCGTCCGCGCCCGCGGCTTCCGCATGACGGGCCCGCTCCACGGCCTCGGCGGTCGAGTTCGAGCCGGCGCCCGCGATCACCGGCACCCGGCCGTTCGCCTCGCGGATGCAGGTCTCGACCACGCGATCGTGTTCGGAATGGCTCAGCGTCGGGCTCTCGCCGGTGGTGCCGGTGGGCACCAGGGCGTGGGTGCCCTGCTCGATCTGCCAGTTCACGAACTTTCGGAAGGCCGCCTCGTCGAACGCGCCGTCGCGGAAGGGGGTCGCGAGCGCGGTCATCGAACCGCGGAGGCGGGCGTGGGTCTCGGTCATCCTGGCGTTCCCGGCCGTAGGTCTCGTGCCGTCGCGCAGGGTGCGGCGCAGGGCCGGGCGGCGACGGGACGCGCAGACATAGGCGCTCGCTTGGCCGTAAGCAAACGCTTCGCTGGCGTGGTTTATCCCTTCTTAACGACCGTTGGGCGAGCTTAAGGCTTGGCCTTACGAGTCGGGGTGTCTTCTTCCATGGTGTTCCCCGCCCGCTCCCTGCCCCTGCTCTTCGGCCTCGCCCTGACCGGCAGCGCCGTGCTGGCCGCCCAGCAGGGTGAGATCCGCAACCCGAACCCGGCCTCCGCCCCGGCGGTGCCGGTGAGCGACGCCACCGCGCCCGCCGCGGCGATGAAGGACGAGGCCAAGCCCGCCGCCGACCCGGTCGCGGCCGATGCGCTGCGCCTCGATCCGAAGGGGACCGGCGAGGCCGCCCCCGACAAGGCGTTGCCGGCCTCCGTCTCCGGCTACGCCTCGACCGATTCGGACGCGCCCGTCGCCTTCCCGCTGCCCGACGCATCGGTCTCGCCCGCCGCGCCCGCGCCGGAGGTGCCGGACCCGAACCGCCCGGTGATGTCCGGCGACACCGATCTGAGCCAGTTGCGCCAAGCGATCGATCTCTACCGCAAGGGCAAGGTCTCGGACGGCGACCGGCTCGCGGCGACGTTCACCGATGCGGCAGCGCGCGCCCTGCTCGAATGGGTGGCGATCCGCGCGGGCGCCGGCATCGGCTTCGAGCGCGTCGTGGCCTTCACCCGCGCCAACCCGGACTGGCCCGCCGGCCCGCTGCTGCGGCGGCGCGCCGAGGAAATGCTGCTCTCCGAGAAGAAGAATCCGGCCATCGTGCGCGCCTTCTTCGCCACCTCGAAGCCGGCCAGCGCGCCGGGCAAGTTCGCCCTGGCGCTCGCGCTGCGCTCCGAGGGCCTCGATGCGGATGCCGCCGTGCTGGTGCGCGACCTCTGGCGCGAGGACAGCTTCGGCAAGAGCCTCGAGACCCGGGTGACCGATGCCTTCCCCGGCGTGCTCACCGTGATCGACCACCGCGCCCGGATGGAGCGCGCCCTCCTGAAGGAGGACTACACCGCGGCGAGCCGCGCCGCCGATTATGCAGGCGGCTCCTATGCCAGCCTCGTGCGGGCGCGCCGCGCCGTCGAGAACAAGTCCGGCGGGGCCTCCGCCCTCAACGCCGTGCCGCCCAGCTTACGCAACGACGCCTCCTACCTGCTGTCGCGGGCGCAGTATTTCCGCCGCGCCGACAAGACCGAGGAGGCGGCAAAAGTCCTGCTCGCGGCGCCCTCCAACCCCGAAATCCTGATCGACGGCGACGAGTGGTGGGTCGAGCGGCGCATCGTCGCCCGCAAGCTGATGGATGCGGGCGACGCCAAGACCGCTCAGGCCGTCGCAGCGGGCCACTCCGCCCGCACCACCGAGAAGCGGATCGAGGCCGAGTTCCACGCGGGCTGGATCGCCCTGCGCTACCTCAACGATCCGGCCGCGGCCGAGCGCCACTTCGCCCAGGCCGCCGCGGTCGCCGAGACGCCGATCTCGCTGGCGCGGGTCGGGTACTGGCAGGGGCGTGCCGCGGAAGCGGCCGGCAAATCGGCGGAGGCCAAGGGATTCTACGAGCGCGCCGCGCTCCAACCGATCGCCTATTACGGCCAGCTCGCGCGGGCCCGGCTCGGCCAGAACAGCCTGCCGCTGCGCACGGCCGCGACGCTCTCGCCGACGGCGCGGGCCGCCTTCGACGACCGCCTGTTCGTGCGCGGCCTCAAGCTACTCGCGGCAGCGAGCCTGAAGGAGCTGGCGCTGCCGCTCTACATCGACGCGGCCAAGTCTCTGACCGACGAGGCGCAGGTGAACGCGCTCGGCGAAACGGCGGTCGAAGCCAAGGACGCCCGCGCGTTGGTGGCCATCGGCAAGCTCGCGACGCAGCGGGGCTTGGCGCTCGACACCCACGCCTACCCGACCATCGGGATTCCCGATTACGAGACCTTCACGGCGGTGCCGCAGGTGGAGCGGGCGATGGTGTTCGCCATCGCGCGCCAGGAAAGCCAGTTCGACCCCCGCGCCCAGTCGGGCGTCGGCGCCCGCGGGCTGATGCAGATGATGCCGGCCACCGCCCAGCGTACCGCGCGTCGCGTTTCGACATCCTACGACACCGACCGGCTGACGAGCGATCCGGCCTACAACGCCCGCCTGGGGCAGGCCCATCTCGGCGAGCTGATGGAGGACTGGAAGGGCTCCTACATCCTCGCCTTCGCCTCGTACAACGCGGGCGGCGGCAACGTGAAGAAGTGGATCGACGCCTACGGCGATCCGCGCCGGCCGGAGGTCGACGCCATCGACTGGGTCGAGCGCATCCCCTTCACCGAGACGCGCAACTACGTGCAGCGGGTGATGGAGAACCTGCAGGTCTACCGCAACCGCCTCGACGGCAAGAGCACGCTCGCCATCGAGCGCGACCTTACCCGCGGCGCCCGAGCCGCCGTCAGCGCCGAAGCACAGCCCTGAAGTCAGGGGATTCCGAAGGGCAAGCCCTTCGGCGGGGCGTCGGGGCAGCGCCCCGACATGACGACGAAACGTTCGTAAGACTACAGTCCGCCACCATGGCGCCCCCGTCGATCTCTCCGTCCGCCCTCCACGCCGTCCAGACCCGGCTGATCGCCCAGGCCGTCGCCTCGAATGCGGGCGAGGCCATCGTCACCGAACTTTGCGAGGGGCTGATCGCGGCCGGGATTCCGCTGTGGCGGTTCAGCCTGTCGGTGCCGGCGATCGATCCGCTCCTGCGCGGCATGAGCCTCGCGTGGCGGCGCGGCGAGGGGCTGGCGCTGTTTCCGGCGATGCACGGGCCGGAGGGCGAGAAGAGCTACACCGGCTCTCCGATCGCGTGGCTCAAGGACAACGACCGGGAGGTGGTGCGCTGGCGCCTCGACGGCACCGAGGCGCCGGACCTGCCGCTGCTCTCCGAGCTTCGGGCGGCCGGGGCCACGGATTACCTGCTCCATCTCGTCGGCTTCGCGCCGGGCAACGCAATCGAGGGGGCCGGGCTCTCGTTTTCCACCGACCGGGCCGGCGGTTTCACGCCGGAGGAACGCGACGCGCTGTCCGGGCTGGTGCCGACCATCGCGCTGGTCACCGCCAAGCTCACCGTCAGCCACACCCTGCGGGAGGTCGCCTCCACCTATCTCGGGCCGGCCGCCGCGGAGCGGGTGCTGTCGGGCGAGACGCGGCGCGGGCAGAGCGCGGTGGTGCCGGCGGCGATCCTGCTCGTGGACCTGCGCGGCTTCACTGCGCTCGCCGACCGCGACGACCCGCTCAAGGTGGTGGGCTGGCTGGACGAGCACTTCGACGCGCTGGGCAAGCCGGTGCGGCGCCACGGCGGAGAGATCCTCAAGTTCCTCGGCGACGGCTTCCTAGCGGTGTTTTCCGTGGCCGATTCGGACGCGCCCGCCTGCCCGGCCTGCGCCGGGGCGCTCGCGGCGGCGAAAGAAGCGCTGGTCCGCAACGACGAACTCAACGCGGCGCGCCGAGAACAGGGTCTGCCGACCCTGGAGGCCGACATCGTGCTGCATTTCGGGCCGGTGGTGTACGGCAATGTCGGCACCGACCGGCGCCTCGACTTCACGGTGATCGGCCGCGCCGTCAACGAGGCGAGCCGGATCGAGCGGCTGTGCGACGCCCTCGACCGGCCGCTGCTGATCTCCGACGCCTTCGCCCGCCGCTGCGCCGTCCCGCTGACGGAGGTCGGCGCGTTCGAGTTGCGGGGGATCGAGCGGGCGCAGCGCGTGTGGGCGCTGCGTTGAACGGCTTCCGGCTGATTGCGTCAGCCGCCGCTCCACGCCGTCATTGCGAGGCGGAGCCGAAGCAATCCAGCGCTCCGCACCTCCAGAACTAGGCGCATAAGTCACCGATTCGTCGGCGCAGTCGCGCCATTTCCGAAAAGGTCGCGCCCTGGATCGCTTCGACTTCGCCTCGCGATGACGGGGTGGAGCGGTATCAGGCGCGGCCGGACAGCATCCGCCCGAGGGCGCCGAGCCCGCAGCCCGCGAGGTAGCCTGCGAGCACCAGCGCCGCGATCTCGATCCGCAGGCCGGCGCGGCCCGGTGCCGTGCCAAAAGCCGCAAGCCCGATCAACCCGGCGAGCGCCAGCAGCGGCAGGCCGGCGGCGAGCCATGTCGCGCGGCTGCGCGGAAACCCGGCGAGCGCGCCGACCGTGAGGCCGAGCGCGAGGGCGGCCGCGAGGCCGGGCCAGAGCGGGAGGAGCTGGCTCACGAGCGGAGGGCGAGACCGATGCCCTGGCGCTCGCTCAGCGGCGGGGCGCCGTCCGCGGCGGTGGCGCGGTCGAGCGGCACGCCGGCCTTCTGCAGGTAATCGACCACGGCGAGCGCCCGCGCGCGGGCGAGGTCGGCGCCGGTCTCGGCCGGGCTCGGCTCGGGTTTTTCCGATGCGGGCGGCTTTGCCTCGGCCTTCTCGGTCTTGGGCCCCTTCTTGTCGTCCTTGCCCGCCTTGTTGTCGGTCTTCTTGGGCGGCGCGGGCTTGGGTTTGGGGGCCGATTCGCGGGCGGCGTCGGCGGCGACCGGATCGGACTCGGCCGGCTTGGCGTTCGGCGGGTCGAGATGGCCGACGATCTCGATGCGCTCGGACGGGCAGTCGCGGGCGAGCGCCGCCACCGCGTCGAGGACGGGGTAGAAGTCGGCGGCGAGCGCCGTGCTTCCGGGGGCGAAGCGCAAGGGGTGGGCGGCCACGCGCTCGGAGAGGCGGCGCCCGCATTCCCCGGCATCGAGCCGCGTCGTCGGCTCGCTCCCTGAGACCGAGACGGTGGCGCTCCAGCCCGCGGGCATCGCGGCGGGCAGCGTGCGCGACAGGCGCGCGGCAGCCTCCGGGTAGAGGCTGGTGCCGGACAGGGTGAGCCGCGTGCCGGAGATGGTGAGTTCGCCGCCCGACAGGGTCGTCAGCGCGTCGAGCCCGGCTCCGGTCGCGGTCGCGAAGCCGTCCGGCGCACCTGGGGCGAGGCGCGACTTGTCCTGCACCGGCTCGCGGAACAGGCGGGCGCGAAGGCGGGCCAGCAGGGTCTCGCGGGCGGCCTCGTCGGGCAGGTGGCCGCTGACGCTGACCCGCTCCGCGCCGCGGCGGACGCGCAGGACGTAAGGGCTGATCGGCTTCGACGTGAGCGCGACCGATCCGGCTTTGACGCCGGCGGGGAGCCCGTCGCGCATCAGCGCCTCGATCTCACCGACCGCGCCGGCATCCAGCGCGTTGCCGGAGACCGAGACGAGGCCGCCCTCGTAGGCGACGCGGCCCTCGTGCAGCAGGGCGGCGAGCTTGAGGAGCGCGGTCGCGAGCGTCGGGGCGTCGAGCCCGAGGCCGCGGGCGTCCTGCATCCGGTCGTCGATGGCCGCCCCCTCGGCGGCCTCCTCAGCGGCCGCGCGAATCGCCTCGCGGGCCTCGGGCGAGGCGACGTGGCCACCGAGTTCGAGGCTGCCGTCGGGCCGGCGCTCCACGGTCAGGCGGATGTCGGCCACGACCGGCGGCAGGATCTCGATGGCGCCAAGGCTGAAACCCTCGGGCGGGCGGGTCAGCGCCGCGCGCAGCGCATCGTAGCCGGCCAGACTCGCGGCGGCGCCGCGAATCGAGATCACGGTGTCGTTGACGGTGGCGACCGAGCCGGTGGTGAGGTCGCCCATGCGCTCGACCGCGTAGGCCGCCGCGTCGGGGAAGTCCGGCGGGGCGCCGCGGGCGGCCCGTGTCCGGTCCTCCAGGGTCGCCTCTCGGGGCAGGACGGGTTTGAGGCGCTGCGCCAGTTCGAAGGCGCCGATCTCCGCCGGGCGGCTGCCGGCCGATTCGAGCCGGTCGGCCGCGGGGCGCTCCACCGTCCAGACAAAGGGCGAGGCCTCCTCGATGATCCCGGTGCGGTCGATCAGGCGGCGCGCGCCCTCGATGCCCGCGAGCCGGCCGATCACGGCCTCGCGCTCGGGGGCCTGCGGCGCCTCGCCCGCGGCGACGAGGTCGCGGCCCTCGACCCGGACCCGCAGCCACGGCTCGGGCTGCCCCTCCCCCGTGGTGCGGGCGACCTCGGCCGCCGCGCGGGCGATCTGATCCTCGATGCTCGGCACCGCGAGATAGGCCGTGCCGACCCCGATCAGAGCAAGCGCGGGCAACCCGGCGAGCCAGCCGAGGCGGGTGCGGAGAAGCGTGAGCGGAGAAGGCAGGGACAAGGGAGCCGACCTCGCGTGCCGGCGCGAACGCCTGGAACTGCACGGATGCGCGGAGGATACGGGCCATCGGGGCGACTTAAAGGCCGCGCGTCCCGCTTCCCGTCGCTATCCTCATGGGAAAGCCGCTGATTGGCCTCCGAGGGTGGAAAACGCAAAAAACCCGGCCGCGAGGCCGGGGTTCGGAGGTTTGCCATCGAAGGCTCTCCCGTCCGCGCGGACGGGAGAGTTGTCCGAAGTTCCGCTTAGAAGTCGCGCTGGACGCGGAAGCGGGCTTGGTAGACGTCCTCGGAGGAGACCGTGAACGGGTTGCCGCCGCGGTTCGTGTCGAAGACGCGGCCGTTCTTGACGCCCGTCTTGATGTACTGACCTTCCACGCCGATATCGAGATCCTTGACCGGCGACCAGATCAGGCTCGCGCCGGTGACGATCTGGTAGGTGTCGCGGAGGGCGGCGCTGTTGGCGTAGCCGAACGGGTTGGTCAGGTAGGACGGAGGCGAGTTCGCCGCGCTCTGGTTGACGAGGGTGCTGGTCAGGCTGACGGCCTGACGGGCGCCGCGCGAGAACCAGATCTCGCCGTAGCTGGCGTAGAAGGCCGAGCGCCAGGTCGGCGACCAGTAGTGCAGGAACGAGGCCACCGCGGTGAAGCTGTTCGACAGTTCGATCCGGCCCGAGAGCGGGTTGACGATCGCGTCCGAGAAGAACTGGTTGAACGGGTTGCCGGTGTAGACGGCGGCGTTGCTCAGGTAGCCGGCGGTGAAGCGGTTGATGCCGGTGTAGAGCGAAGCGCCCTCGCCGTAGGCGCCCTGGAGGTACAGGCCGTCGCCCGGGGCGATGAAGGGCAGGTTGAACTTCGCACCTGCCTGCACGGCCCAGCCGTACTCGGTCTGCGAGCCGGCGTTGATGCCGCGGGCGGCGCGGAGGGCGGCGACCTGACCGGCGGTGAGGCCGGCATTGCCCGTCACCAGACCCGTGTCCGCGCTCACCGGCGCGCCGAGGGCGGCCGAGTTCGTGATTCCAGAGTTGGCGATCGGGCCGCCGATGTTCACGTCCTTGACGGCGGCCGAGAGCTGAGCCGAGCCCCACGGAGCGTCGTAGCGCAGGCTACCGACGAAGTCGGGCATGCGCGAGCGCTGCACGGCGTCGACGAAGTAGACCGCGGTGGCGTTGCCGGCGGCGTTGGTGGCGAGGATGATCGGGGTCGGCGCCGTGGTGAACACGTTGTTCACGCCGGAGATGCCGCCCGCGCCCGGCTGCGCCGTCGCCGCGAAGGCGTCGGAGAAGAGCGGGTTCTTGCGGTAGTTCGGGTCTTCCATCGAGATCGTGGCCGACCAGCCGCCCTCGAACTTCTGCGTCCAGGCGAGCAGGTTCGTGGAGGCGAGGTTGGAACCGAGCGACGAGCCGATGATCTCGTAGTCGGCGGCGTAGAAGTCGAAGAACGAGGAGGCGCGACCGGCGGTCAGGCCGGCGAACTGCACGAACGCCTTGTCGACGTTGATGAAGTTCTGCACGCGGCCGCGCTGGTCCTGGCCGGTGCCGGAGAAGGCGTAGCCGATGCGCTCGTTGGTGCCCGAGGAGAACTTGGTGTGGCCGGTGCGGCTGGCGGCGTCGAGGCGCAGGAAGGCGCGGAGCGTGCCGTAGCCGGTCTGGGTGCGGGCGTCGATGTTGAAGCGCGCGAGGCCGGTGAAGCCCGAGAGGTCGCCGCCGCCCGGAACGTTGCGGCTGTCGGAGCCGATGTAGCCGTACTCGGCGCGGGCGCGGCCCGAGACGCGAAGGCAGGTGTCGGTGCCCGGGATGTAGAAGAAGCCGGCACCGTAGGCGGTGCAGACGCGGACGTACTCGATCGGAACCGCCTTCTTCACCGGCAGGTCGGCGGCCTGAGCCCCGCCCACGACGGTCAGCCCCGCCGCCGTCCCCAGGAGAAGGCTCTTGACGAGCTTCATAGTGAAACCTCCAGAAGTTTCGAGACCCACGGGATCGGACTTATTTCGGGGCGCCCGCCCGATGGCGAACCACACCCGTCCCGTCCTTATTTCCCTTGGTGCTTGGCCCTCCCCGCCGGGACATCGACCAAGCTCGCGCCGGGGTTCTCCCGTGCGCCGAGGCACCATGAGCGAGCGGGGCCGTACGGGCAACCGCGTCGAGCGCCCTAAAGGCCTCCTCGACCGGCTTCGTCGGGGGCTGTTGCAGACTCGCAACGTATTGGCCGGCTCAACGACCGGCTTTTCCCCAAAACACGGAAGTTACAGGAGAAGTTTGCTGTCTAACCGACCGGCTTGACGTTGCATCCGGGCATCACCGGACACAGCGAATCCCCCCGGCGCCGTCACGAATCGCGCAGCATCTCCAGGGTGAGCCAGCGGTCCTCGGCGGCGGCCAGCTCGGTCTCGGCGGCGCCGAGCATCGCGGTCGCCTTGCGGAACCGCTCGGGATCGCGGGCGTAGAGGCCGGCATCCGACAGCACCTCGCGCAGCTTGGCGATGCCCGCTTCCAGCTCGGCGATGCGCTTCGGCAGGGTCTTGAGTTCGTGCTGCTCTTTGAAGCCGAGCTTGGTCTTCGACTCCTTCGGCGTCTCTTTCAGTGAATCGGCCTTCGGCGCCCGCTCGCGCGCCTTCTCCTTGACCTCGCGCGCCTCCACGCCGCGTCCGCGCTGGGCCAGCATGTCGGTGTAGCCACCGGCATACTCGACCCAGCGCCCCTCGCCCTCGCTCACCAGCACGCTGCCGGCGACGCGGTCGAGGAAGTCGCGGTCGTGGCTCACCAGGATCAGCGTGCCGGCATAGTCGCCGAGCATCTCCTGCAAGAGGTCGAGGGTCTCGAGATCGAGGTCGTTGGTCGGCTCGTCGAGGACGAGGAGGTTCGAGGCCTGGGCCAGCGTGCGGGCGATCAGCAGGCGGTTGCGCTCGCCGCCGGACAGCACGCTCACCGGCGTGCGGGCCTGCTCGGGGGCGAACAGGAAGTCCTTGAGGTAGCCGACGACGTGGCGGCTCTTGCCGCCGACATCGACGGTGTCGCCGCGCCCGCCCGTCAGCACCTCGGCCACCGTGGCGTTCGGATCGAGCGAGGCCCGGCGCTGGTCGAGATGGACCATGTTGAGGCCGGTGCCGAGGCGGATTTCGCCCGAATCGGGCGCGAGCGCGCCGGTCAGCAGGTTGATCAGTGTGGTCTTGCCCGCGCCGTTGGGGCCGACGATGCCGAGGCGGTCGCCGCGCACGACGCGCAAGCTGAGGTCGTCGACGATTCTGCGGTCGCCGTAGGATTTCGACACGCGCTTGGCCTCGGCGATGAGCGTGCCGGAGGATTCGCCCTCGGTCGCCGTCATCACCGCCTGGCCCACGGGGCGGCGGTGGTCGCGGCTCTGCTTGCGCAGGGAGTGCAGGTCGGACAGGCGGCGGACGTTGCGCTTGCGCCGGGCGGTGACGCCGTAGCGCAGCCAGTCCTCCTCCGCGGCGATCTTGCGGTCGAGCTTGTGCTTGTCGCGCTCCTCCTCCTCGAAGAAGGCGTCGCGCCACGCCTCGAAGCTGCCGAACCCCTGCTCGATCCGGCGGGTCACGCCGCGGTCGAGCCAGATCGTGGCGCGCGACAGCGCCGTGAGGAAGCGCCGGTCGTGGCTGATGAGGATGAGGGCCGAGCGCGCGCGCTTCAGCTCGGTCTCCAGCCACTCGATCGCGGGCAGGTCGAGATGGTTGGTGGGCTCGTCGAGGAGCAGGATGTCGGGCTCGGGCGCCAGCGCCTGGGCGAGCGCGGCGCGGCGCGCTTCGCCGCCCGACAGCCGGGACGGGTCCTCCTCGCCGGTCAGTCCCAGGCTCTCCAGCAGGTAGCGGCCGCGATAGGGGTCGTCGCCCGGCGCGAGGCCGGCCCCGACGAAGTCGAGGGTCGAAGCGAACCCGGAAAAGTCCGGCTCCTGCGCGAGGTAGCGGACCGTCGTGCCCGGCTGGAGGAAGCGCTCGCCCCGATCCGGCTCGGCGAGCCCGGCGGCGATGCGCATCAGGGTCGACTTGCCCGAGCCGTTGCGGCCGACGAGGCAGGCGCGTTCGCCCGGCGCGATAGTCAGCTCGGCGCGCTCGATCAGCGGGGTGCCGCCGAAGGTGAGCGCGACGTCTTGCAGGGTGAGGAGCGGGGGGGCGGCCATGCCGGGCTTATGGCAGCAGCCGCAGCGCGGAACAAACCCGATTCGGGGATGCCGCCCGCGCGCCGGTCAGGCGACCGGGTTGGCCGGGCCGGTGGGCGTCGAATCCGGCACGCCCGGCGCCTCGACGGGAATTTCGGTGGGGGTGCCGCCCGGCGCCTCGGCCGGCGCGTTGCCGGGAATCTCCGGCCCCGGGCCGGGCGGAGGCGCCTGGGGCGGCTCGACCGGCGGGGCGGGGTCGGGCGTCGTCGGCTGCGGGGCTTCCGGGATCGGTCCGGGATTCGACATGAGCGGCACGCTTTAAGGTTCGGCGGCCCGGATCGGACCGCGACCGGGGCCAACAGCCCCGGCTCCGCGCGAGTTCCGCTACTTCTTCGTGATGAGGAGGTTGTTGCCCTCGCGGCCGACGATCTTCTGGAGCTTGGACGCGAAGACCGAGAGCAGCAGCGGCAGGCGCACCTCGACCCGAACGCTGTCCTGTCCGACATCGATCTGGCCGGTCACCGTCTGATGCATGGCCGTGACGGAATAATCGAGGCGGTCCCCGGTCCAGTCGAGGGTATTGATGGCGACGCCGCTCTTGCCCAGCGCGTCGCGCGCCTTGGCGGTGCCCTCCGCGATGCGGCGGCGGGCTTCCTCGCGGCCGAGTTCGTGCGGAATCTCGACCACCATCGGCTTGGCCATCGCGACTTCTCCTCCTCAACGCCGGATACGTGTCGCCGGATTATGGGAAGAGGCCGTCCCCTCGGCAACGCCGACCGGGCCTTGCGGCCGCAAACGGGGTTGCCGAGGGGGCTCCACTCGGGGAGCTGAACCCGTCGGCGCCTCAGGGCACCACGGCGAGCGAGACGTAGCTGACGCCGCCGAGGCCGATGGCGCGGGCCGAGCCGCGGGCCAGATCGATCACGCGACCGCCGACGAAGGGCCCGCGGTCGTTGATGCGCACGACGACCGAGCGTCCGTTGGAGCGGTTGGTGACGCGGACGCGGGTGCCGAAGGGCAGGCTGCGATGGGCGGCGGTGAGTCCGTTGGGGTTGAACCGCTCGCCGTTCGCCGTGCGGTGCCCGCTTCCGTACCACGAGGCCCGGCCCCCCTGGGCCTGGGCGGGCAGCGCCGCAGCGGTGCCGAGGACGGTGGCGAGGCAGGCGGCGGCGGTCCAGCTGGTGACCTTCATCTTCGATCGCATTCCCTTGTTGTTGCCGTTCGTTGCGAGCGGTGCGGAAAATGAGCCCGAACCCGGCCAAAATAAGACAGGGATGTTGCGTCGCACAAACGCCCCGAATGTGACTACAGCCAGGGGTTTTCCGGGCGGGATCTCGGGGTAAGAATTGATTATTTGCCGATGCATGGGCGAGCGAGCGCGCCAAATCATCGTTGCTTGCCGCGAAAGCATTCGGCGGGCGGTGCGGAGACGCGGCGAGAGCCTGGGTGAGCGCTCAGGCGGCCGGCCGCTCGCGGCGGATCAGCCCCGCGTTCGCCGCATGGCGAAACCCGGCAAAAACTGCCGCCCCATAGTGAGACGCGACTTTCCGGAAACGGCAAACGCGGCCTTTACCGTGACCGCGGCATGGTCCGGTTGTCAGTCGCGTAACCGGTGTTTGCCATGGCTTCCCCGCGTACCGCGGTTGCCGGCGCCACCGCCCGGAAACAGGTCTCGCATACCGGGCGGATCGCGTCGGCGCCGCGGATGGGTCTCGCACCCTCCGTCCAGCGTCTCCCCAAGCTACCCCTCGACGAAATCCTGATCGGCGACTGCATCGCCGCCATGGAGCGTCTGTCGGCGGAAAGCGTCGACTGCGTCTTCGCCGACCCGCCCTACAATCTCCAGCTCGGAGAAGCCGGTCTCACGCGCCCCGACCACAGCGTGGTCGATGCGGTCGATGACGACTGGGACAAGTTCTCCAGCTTCGAGGCCTACGACGACTTCACCCGTGCCTGGCTGAAGGCCGCACGCCGGGTGATGAAGCCGAACGCGACCCTCTGGGTGATCGGTTCGTACCACAACATCTTCCGGGTCGGGAGCGCGTTGCAGGATCTCGGTTACTGGATCCTGAACGACATCGTGTGGCGCAAGGCCAACCCGATGCCGAATTTTCGGGGTAAGCGCTTCACCAACGCCCACGAGACATTGATCTGGGCCTCGCGCTCGCCCCAAGCGAAATACACCTTCCACTACGATGCCCTGAAGGCCGGCAACGAAGACCTTCAGATGCGCTCGGACTGGTTCCTGCCGCTCTGCACCGGCGAGGAACGGCTGAAGGACGGAGCCGGCCGCAAGGTCCATCCGACCCAGAAGCCCGAGGCGCTCGTCGCCCGCACGCTCTTGGCCGCCACCAATCCCGGCGACGTGGTGCTCGATCCCTTCTTCGGCTCCGGCACGACCGGGGCGGTCGCCAAGCGGCTCGGCCGTCACTTCATCGGCTGCGAGCGCGACCAGACCTACGCCGCGGCGGCGCAGGCCAGGATCGACGCGGTCGAGACTCTGTCCTCAGCCTCGCTCGCTCTTGCGACACCGAAGCGCGCCGAGCCGCGGGTGCCGTTCCTCAGCGTGGTCGAGGCGGGGCTGGTGCGCCCCGGCGAGACGCTGACCGACGAGCGCCGCCGCTTCAAGGCGACGGTGCGCCCCGACGGTCAGCTCGGCATCGGCCCGGCGATGGGCTCCATCCACAAGGTCGGCGCCCTGGTCCAGGGCCTGCCCGCCTGCAACGGCTGGACCTTCTGGCACGCCGAGCGCGGCGGCAAACTCGTCTGCATCGACGATTTTCGTAGTCAGATGCGGGCGCAGTCGAAAGACTAGGTTTCGAAAGGACAAGTCCTTTCGCGGGTGCAGGGCAGAGCCCTGCGCTTGGTTTCACCGGGCCTTCGGCGGCCTCTTCACGACCCGCGCCAAGTCTGACGGCCGCAGCGAAGGCGGCTTCGGAATCGGCCCGCGCCGCTTGACCGGCTCGGGCTCCGGCGGGGTGGCCAGATCGGGCTCCCGCACGGGCGGCGGCGCTGCAACGGCGACCGGCACTGGGCCGGCGAGTGCGTGGGCCAGCACCTTCTTCATCGCGCCGGGAATCGGTTCCTCGTCGAGTTTTTCGCGCGGGGTGAAGCGCATGCCCTCGGGCGCGGCCGTCCCTGAAGCGACGCGGGCGAAGAACACCGTCAGCTCCAGCGGAAAATGGGTGAAGCCGTGCTTCACCACGCCGGGCAGGCGCTTCCAGCGGGCGTCGAGCGGCGCGTCGAGCAGGCCCTTGGCCGGATCGTAATCGGGCAGCCACGGGCTTCCCGGCGGCTCGGCCATGGAGCCGAGCAGCCCCTCCGGCGGACGGGTGCGCAGAAGAATCGCCTCGTCGCCGGCGCGCAGAGCCACGAAGGCCGCGCCCTTGCGCAGCGTCCCCTTCTCCTTCTTCACCTTGCGCGGAAACGTGTCCTGCAAGCCCTCGGAGCGGGCGCGGCAGGGGTGCATCCAGGGGCAAAGGGCGCAGGCCGGGCGCTTCGGGGTGCAGAGCGTGGCGCCGAGGTCCATCACGGCTTGCGCGAAGTCGCCGGGCCGGTCGTGCGGCACCAGCGCTTGCGTCAGCAGGCGGATCTGAGCGCGGGCGGCGGGCAGCGGGGTCTCGATGGCGTGGAGGCGGGTCATCACCCGCTCGACATTGCCGTCCACCGCCGCCGCGGGCCGGTCGAAGGCGATGGCCGCGATGGCGCCCGCGGTGTAGGCGCCGATGCCGGGGAGTTTTCGTAATCCCTCTTCCGTGTCGGGGAAGCGCCCGGCGGCGGCGACCGCCTTGGCGCAGGCATGGAGGTTGCGCGCGCGGGAATAGTAGCCGAGCCCGGCCCAGGCCGACATCACCGCCTCTTCCGGCGCGTTTGCCAGTGCCTGGACGTTCGGAAACAGTGTCAGGAATTTTTCGAAATACGGCTTCACCGCCGTGACGGTGGTCTGCTGCAGCATCACCTCGGAGAGCCAGACCCGGTAGGGATCGGGCCGCACGCCGGGCAGCGCGCGCCAGGGCAGCGCCCGGCGGTGCCGGTCGTACCATGTCAGAAGGTCGGCGGCCGTGGCGGCGGGCATGAGCCAGTCCATAGCGGGGCCGGGCGGACGGCAAAAGCCGCCCCGAGACCACAGAGCCGCGCTTTCGCGATGTGATCGGGAAAGGAAACGCCGGTAGCGTCACGACTCCCGGCGTGAGCGGTCCTCCGCTACACTCGGATCCTTCATCTGCGGGCTATCGGGTTCATCGTCTCAACGGCTACTGGGTCGGGCGCGTGTCCCCTCCCCCTTGCGGGGAGGGGTAGGGGTGGGGGTCGTGCAGAAGGCACCGAGGCGGTTCCTCCTGAACCACCCCCACCTCCTCCCTCCTCCCCGCAAGGGGGAGGAGAGCGTCCTAGTCGGCTCAGTCGTGGATGATGACCGCGACAGCCCTTCCTCGGACAGCCCATGGCGCGCGCGAAACCTCTGGCCGACCTGATCGGTGCCTGCGTCGGCCCGGCCTTCGCGGCGCAGGGTTTTGCGTCCGCCGACATCATCGCGGTCTGGCCCGGCATCGTCGGGGCGCGGCTGGCGAACGCCTGCCAGCCGGTGAAGCTCGAATGGCCCCGCCGCGCCCGACGCGACGCCGAGGGGCGGCCCGAGCCCGGCACCCTGGTGGTGCGGGTCGAAGGCGCCTTCGCGCTCGAACTCCAGCATCTCGCCCCCGTCGTGATCGAGCGGGTTAACGCGCATTACGGTTGGGCCTGCGTCGGCAAGCTGGTGCTGCGCCAGGACCGGCTGCACCGGGCGCCCCGGCGCAAACCCGCCCCGCCGCTCGATCCGGTGCGGCGCGGCGAGGTGGCGCTGGCGGTCTCGCGCATCGAGGACGATCCCTTACGCGACGCCCTCGACCGGCTCGGCATCGCCGTGGTGGCTGGCGAGCCCCATCGATAGGGCTGCCTCGCGCGGCCACCCGTGATAAGGGGCGCCGAACCCGTGCGGCGACGTGTGCGCGGTCCGCGCGAGCCCGATCCGCCTATACCTCGACGCCTCTGGCCCCTCGCGGCCTCAACGGAGCCCGTCTTAAGCCATGATCACCCGGCGCGACGCCCTCAAGACCACCGGCCTCGCCCTCGGCGCGGCCCTCCTGATGCCCCGCCTCGTCGCCGACGCGCTCGCGCAGTCGGCCGACACGGCGGCGCTGCTTCAGCCCGGCCCGCTCGGCGACGTCTGGCTCGGCCCGGCGGACGCCAAGGTGACGATCATCGAGTACGCCTCGCTGACCTGCTCGCACTGCGCCCACTTCCATAAGGACACCTATCCGGTCCTGAAGGAGCGCTACATCGACACCGGCAAGGTGCGCTTCACCCTGCGCGAGTTCCCGCTCGACCCGCTCTCGACGGCAGCCTTCATGCTGTCGCGCTGCGACGGCAACGACAAGTACTACCCGATCTCCGACCTGCTGTTCGACCAGCAGCAGAACTGGGCCTTCGTGCGCAAGCCGCAATCGCCGGTCGATGCCCTGGAGCAGATCGTGCGGCAGGCGGGCTTCTCGAAGGAGAAGTTCGAGACCTGCCTCAAGGACCAGAAGACCTACGCCGCCATCAACGCGGTCAAGACCCGCGGCCTGGAGACCTTCAAGGTCGAATCGACCCCGACCTTCTTCATCAACGGCACCAAGTACAGCGGCGCGCTGTCGATCGAGGAGATGGAGAAGATCATCAAGCCGATCCTGGGCGCGTGAGCCGATCCCGCGAACGAGCCGTTGAAAGAAGTGGATTATGAAGCAGCGTCAACGGCTTAAGCTCGACGTTGCGCGCCTTGACTCGCCAGGATGGCGAAACTATGGTGCGCCGCGCCGAGGGGGCAGGCCCTACCCTTCCGCTCCCGACGACGTGTGGGGTCGCCCGTGAGCGGCAGCCCTTCAGGTAGCGGGAGTGGGCCGGGCGGGCCTCCCGACGAAAGCGATCTCTCCGCGAGGCTCAGACGTCTCGAGACGCAGCTCGAGGGCAAGCGGCCCAAAGCCGCCCCCACCGGGCCTGCGCGCGCCGGCACGCCCGGCGGGTCGGCCCAGCTCGGGCAGGCCATGCGCCTCTCGACCGAGTTCATCGCGGGCGTGATCGCCGGGGGAATCCTCGGATACCTGTTCGACCATCTCCTCGGCACCAAGCCGTGGGGGATGATGGTGTTGCTGATGCTGGGCTTCGTGACCGGCATCTACAACGTCATGCGGGTCAGCGGCTTCAGCGGCCAGAAAGCTGAGAAAGAACGTCGGGATGGGTCTTGAGACTCGCCCGGCATCGTGTAAGGGCGACGCGCGACATGGGAGCCGCCAGGCACCCGGCGCGACACGAAGAAGGGCGGAAGCGAGCCAATGGCGGTCAGTGTCGACCCGATCCACCAGTTCGAGCTGCAGCCGCTCGTCTCGCTGGGGCATATCGGCAACCAGCAGATCGCGTTCACGCAATCGGCTCTCTACATGTTCGCGGCGGTGGGCGTCATCGCGCTCCTGACCATCGCGGCCACCTCCGGCCGCGCCGTCGTGCCGGGCCGGCTCCAGGCGCTGGCCGAGACGCTCTACGAGTTCATCGCCGACACGGTGCACCAAGCCACCGGCGCCGACGGCAAGCGCTTCCTGCCGCTCGTGTTCTCGCTGTTCATGTTCGTGCTCGTCCTGAACCTGTTCGGGATGATCCCCTACGCCTTCGCGGTGACGAGCCATCTCATCGTCACCTTCGGCCTCGCGCTGGTCGTGATCCTCACCGTGGTGATCTACGGCGTCGCCAAGCACGGCACCCACTTCCTCGGCGTGTTCGTGCCCTCGGGCGTGCCCAAGCCCCTGCTGCTCATCATGGTGCCGATCGAGATCGTGTCGTTCCTGTCGCGTCCGATCAGCCTCTCGGTCCGTCTCTTCGCCAACATCCTGGCCGGCCACATCGCGCTGAAGATCTTCGCCTTCTTCGTGGTGCAGCTCTTGGTGGCCGGCGCCTGGGGCGTGCTCTCGCCCCTGCCGCTCGCGCTCACCGTGGCGCTGACGGCCCTCGAATTCCTCGTCGCGGCCCTCCAGGCCTACGTCTTCGCGACGCTGACGGCGGTCTACCTCGCCGACGCCCTTCACCCCGGCCACTGATCCTCATCGGCCGGACCTTCCCCTCGAGACCATCGTTCGAACCTCAGGAGTGTTTCATGGATCCCGTCGCTGCGAAGTACATCGGCGCCGGCCTCGCCTGCCTCGGCATGGCGGGCGCCAGCATCGGCCTCGGCAACCTGTTCGGTCAGTTCTACGCGGGCGCCCTGCGCAACCCGTCGGCCGCCGATAGCCAGCGCACCAACCTCCTCCTGGGCTTCGCGCTCACCGAGGCGCTCGGCATCTTCTCGCTGCTCGTCGCCCTGCTGCTCCTGTTCGCCGTCTGACGCTTCGACCCTCGGGGGAGCGGGAGGCGGTCCGCGCGGCCGCTCTCCCCTCCCCCGCTTAACGATCCGGCCGCTCCGCCCGCGGAGCCGGCCTTCCGACGTCACCGGACAGGGCCATGGCCGAGAAGAATCCCCTCACGACTCCCTCCCCGAACGCGGACACGAAGATCGTTCCGCCTGGAAGCCCTCAGGCCCATACCGAGCAGGCGTCCGGCGGGCATCATGCCGCCTTCCCGCCCTTCGAGAGCCACACCTTCCTCTCGCAGCTGATCTGGCTCGCGCTGGCCTTCGGCCTGCTCTACTACCTGATGTCCAAGATCGCGCTGCCCCGCATCGAGGGCATCCTCGGTGATCGCGCCCGGCGCCTGTCGGCCGATCTCGACGAGGCCCAGCGGATGAAGTCCGAGGCCGACGCCGCGGGCGCCGCCTACGAGACCTCCCTGCGTCAGGCCCAGGCCAAGGCCCAGGCCATCGCCCAGGACACCCGCAACGCCCTCTCGGCGGAAGCCGACGCCAAGCGCAAGACCCTTGAGGCCGAGCTGAACCAGCGCCTCGCCGCCTCCGAGGCGACGATCCGCGCCCGGACCGCCGAGGCCATGGGCAACGTCCGCTCCATCGCCGGCGAGACCGCGTCCGCGATCGTCGAGCGCCTGACCGGCAAGGCCCCCGACCAGGCCACCCTGGACCGCGCGCTCTCCGCCACCCCGGCGCTGAACTGATCCCGCGGGTCGGCGCCTAAGCCGGCCCCGCTCTTCGAACCGGACCCGCGCCGCCGCGCCGGGACAGGCCGACCAAGGGTTTGAGACCGACATGCTGTTGACCGCGGAATTCTGGGTCCTCGTCGCCTTCGTGGCGTTCCTGGCCATCGTGTGGAAGGTCGGCGGCTTCGACATGATGACCGGCGGTCTCGACAGCCGCGCCAAGCGCGTGCGCCACGAACTCGACGAGGCCCGCCGCCTGCGCGAGGAGGCCGCCGCCGTCCTCGACGACTACAAGCGCCGCCGCGCCCAGGCCGAGAAGGATGCCGAGGCGATCGTGGCGAGCGCCCGCGAGGAGGCCGAGCGCCTCAATGAAGAGGGCCATGCCCGCCTCAACGAGTTCGTCGCCCGCCGCACCAAGGCGGCTGAGACCAAGATCGCCCAGGCCGAGGCCCAGGCCGCCGCCCAGGTCCGCGCCGCCGCCGCCGACGCTGCGGTGAAGGTCTCGGAGACGATCCTGAAGGAGCGCCTTCAGGGCGCCGCCGCCCAGGACCTGCTCCGCTCCAGCCTCGGCGACGTAAAGACGCGCCTCTCGGCCTGATCCACCTTCCAGAGACCCGTTTTTCGGCAAACGCCCGGCCCCGTGCCGGGCGCTTTGCTATGCGCAAGAAGCTGTGCAGTGCTGCAACCGATGACGCTCCCGTTAAAATTTTTGACGGCGGGGGCAAAATCAGCTGCGCTTGGCCTGTCGTGCTCCGGCGTGTAGAAATGAATGCGAAAAGCACCCCCGTGCATGCCAATGACAAACGGGCGGGTTTTAATCAGGAAACATCAGAAGAGGCTTCGCTCATGAGCGCCGGTACCGCCACCGACAACACCACCCTCGACACGTTCTTTTCCGCGCACCTCGAGCAGACCGATCCCGAGATCGCCAAGGCGGTCGCCCAGGAACTCGGCCGCCAGCAGCACGAGATCGAGCTGATCGCCTCCGAGAACATCGTCTCGCGCGCCGTGCTGGAAGCGCAGGGCTCGGTGCTGACGAACAAGTACGCCGAGGGCTATCCGGGCCGGCGCTACTACGGCGGCTGCCAGTTCGTGGACATCGCCGAGGAGCTGGCGATCGACCGCGCCAAGCGCCTGTTCGATTGCGGCTTCGCCAACGTGCAGCCGAACTCGGGCTCGCAGGCCAATCAGGGCGTCTTCCTCGCCCTCATGCAGCCGGGCGACACCTTCCTCGGCCTCGACCTCGCGGCCGGCGGCCACCTGACCCACGGCGCCCCGCCGAACGTGTCGGGCAAGTGGTTCAAGCCGGTCTCCTACACCGTGCGCCGCGACGACCAGCGCATCGACATGGAGCAGGTCGCCGCGCTCGCCGCCGAGCACAAGCCGAAGGTGATCATCGCCGGTGGCTCGGGCTATCCGCGCCAGTGGGACTTCGCCAAGTTCCGTGAGATCGCCGATTCGGTCGGCGCCTACTTCATGGTCGACATGGCCCACTTCGCCGGCCTCGTCGCCGCGGGCCTGCACCCGTCGCCGTTCCCGCACGCGCACGTCGCCACCACGACGACGCACAAGACGCTCCGCGGCCCCCGCGGCGGCATGATCCTGACGAACGACGAGGCGCTGGCCAAGAAGTTCAACTCGGCGATCTTCCCCGGCCTCCAGGGCGGCCCGCTGATGCACGTCATCGCCGGCAAGGCGGTCGCCTTCGGCGAGGCGCTCAAGCCCGAGTTCAAGCTCTACGCTAAGCAGGTCATCGACAACGCCAAGGCGCTGGCCGACACCATCATGTCGGGGGGCTACGACATCACCTCGGGCGGCACCGACAACCACCTGATGCTGGTCGATCTCCAGCGGAAGGGCCTGACCGGCAAGGCCGCCGAGGCCGCCCTGTCGCGGGCCGACATCACCTGCAACAAGAACGGCGTGCCGTTCGACCCGCAGAAGCCGACCGTCACCTCGGGCATCCGCCTGGGCACCCCGGCCAGCACCACCCGCGGCTTCGGCGTCGCCGAGTTCAAGCAGGTCGGCTCGCTGATCGTCGAAGTGCTCGACGGGCTGGCCGCCAAGGGCGAGGGCGGCGATGCCGCGGTCGAGGCCGAGGCCAAGCGGAAGGTCCACGCCCTGACCGACCGCTTCCCGATCTACCAGTAAGATCACCCTCACGGGTGCCGGCGCGGGGGGGGGGGGGGGGGGGGGGCGGGGCCCGGCCGCGGATCGAGAGATCCGCGGCCGCGGCCGTTTGTGGTGCGCCGTTCAGGTCTGCGCGCTTATCCTGGCATTCCGGTGCCCGCTGGGGCACAGAGGCGTCCCGGCCCGACCGGGAGAGCAAGGGTATCGAAGCGCGCGATGCGGTGTCCGTTCTGCGGGGGTCCCGACACGCAGGTGAAGGATTCGCGGCCGAGCGAGGATTCCGCGGCGATCCGGCGCCGCCGCGTCTGCCCGGATTGCGGCGGGCGCTTCACCACCTTCGAGCGGGTGCAGCTGCGCGAACTCACCGTGCTCAAGCGCTCCGGCAAGCGCATGCCGTTCGATCGCGACAAGCTCCAGCGCTCGATCGACGTGGCGCTCCGCAAGCGCCCGGTGGACCCCGAGCGGATCGAACGCCTCGTCTCCGGCGTGGTCCGCCGCCTGGAAAGCACGGGTGACGGCGAGGTCACCAGCGAGGCGATCGGCGAGGCGGTGATGGAAGGCCTCAAGGGCCTCGACGACGTCGCCTATGTCCGCTTCGCCTCCGTCTACAAGAATTTTCGGGAAGCCCAGGATTTTCAGGATTTGCTCGGCACGCTCGGTGGGCGGCTCGCCGAGGACGGGGAAACGGCGTCCGAGCCCGTCGAGGAGACCGAGCCCCCTGCCCCGCCGCGCCGCCGTCCGGCGCGCTCGCGAAGCTGAGGGAGCCGCCCGTGACCGCGTGGACCGCCCTCGACCATCGCGCCATGCGCTTCGCCCTCGCGCTCGGGCGGCGCAATCTCGGCCGCACATGGCCGAACCCGAGCGTCGGCGCCGTGGTCGTCGCCGACGGCCGCATCGTCGGTCAGGCCGCGACCGCGCCCGGCGGGCGCCCCCATGCGGAGCCGCTGGCGCTGGCCATGGCCGGTGCGGCGGCGCGCGGCGCCACGCTCTACGTCAGCCTGGAGCCGTGCTCGCATCACGGCCGCACCCCGCCCTGCACCGACGCCACCATCGCGTCCGGCGTCACCCGCGTCGTCACCGCGATGGAGGACCCCGACCCCCGCGTCGCGGGCCGCGGCCATGCGCTGCTGCGGGAGGCCGGCATCGCGGTCGAGACCGGGCTGATGCGCGAGGAGGCCCGGCGCGACCATCGCGGCCACGTCTCCCGCGTCACCCTCGGGCGCCCGAGCCTGCATCTCAAGCTCGCCCGCACCCGCGACGGCTTCGCCGCGCCGTCCGGCGGTGAGCGGCTGAAGATCACCGGCGCGGTCGCCGACGGCGTGGTGCATCTGTGGCGGGCGCATGCCGACGCCATCATGGTCGGCATCGGCACCGCGCGGGCCGACGATCCCTCGCTCACCGTGCGCCTGCCGGGCCTCTCCGACCGCTCGCCGCTGCGGATCGTCCTCGACTCGACCTTGCGGCTCACGCCTTCGACCCATCTGGTGCGGGGCGCGCGCGACATCCCGACGCTCGTCGTCACCGGAAACCACACCCCGGCCCATGCCCGGCGGATGCTGACCTCCTTCGGCGTCGAGCTTCTGCCCGTCGCCACCGATGCGTCCGGGCGCATCGACCTCCCCGCGGCGATGAGCGCACTCGCCGAGCGCGGCCTGACCCGCATCTGTAGCGAGGGCGGGCCGGCGCTTGCGGACGCGCTCGCCCGCCACGATCTGATCGATGCTTGCACGCTGATCACCGGCCCGGTCGAACTCGGGCCCGCGGGCGGTCTGCCGGCGGTCGGCAAAAACCTCGCCCGCCGCTTGTCCGACGGCACGCTCCGCGCGGTCGAGGCGCACGATCTCGGACCGGACGCGGCGATCACCTACGAGAGGGTTTGAGATGTTCACCGGGCTCGTCACCGATGTCGGCCGCGTCGTCTCGATCCAGGGCGGCGACCGCCTCGTCCGCATCGTCATCGAGAGCGCCTACGATCCCGGGACAATCGCGCTCGGCGCCTCCATCGCCTGCTCGGGCCCCTGCCTCACCGCGGTCGAGATCACGCCGCACGGCACCGGCTGCCGCTTCGCGGTGGACGCCGCCGCCGAGACGCTGGCGCGCACCACCGTCGGCGCATGGCGCGAGGGCACGCGGGTCAACCTCGAGCGCTCGCTCAAGCTCGGCGACGAGATGGGCGGCCACCTCGTCACCGGCCATGTCGACGGCGTCGCCGAGATCGTCACCCGCGAGACCGTGACCGGCGAGGACAACCCGTGGGGCGCCAGCGAACGCTTCACCCTGCGGGCGCCGGCGGCGCTCGCCGGCTTCATCGCCGAGAAGGGCTCGGTCTGCCTCGACGGCACCTCCCTCACCGTCAACACGGTGGACGGCACCGATTTCTCCGTGCTGCTGATCCCGCACAGCCTCTCGGTGACGACCTGGGAGGACCGCCGGGCCGGCGACCGGGTCAACCTCGAAGTCGACCTCATCGCCCGCTACGCCGCCCGCCTCGCCGAGGCGCGGGGGTTGATGCAGGGGTGAGCCGACCGCTCCCCCAAACCACCTCATCCTGAGGTGCCGCGAAGCGGCCTCGAAGGAGGGCTCCAGCCAGCCGCGCGCTACGCTGGAGCCCTCCTTCGAGGCTCCGCCTTCGGCTCCGCACCTCAGGATGAGGGGGATGGGTGGGATGCGCATTCGAGCAGGCGTCGCCGTTCACGTCCCACAGAACGTCCGGTACCCCACGCCCCCGTTCTCCGGCGCCTCGGCGAGGCGGGCGTGCTCTATTTGGTCGTCGTAGGGGCGCGCCAGCACGCACAACATCGTCTCGAACGGCGAAAAATCGTCCCGCTCGATCGCCGCCGCGATCATCTCCTCGACCCGGTGGTTGCGCGGGATGAAGGCCGGGTTGACCGCCCGCATCGCCGCCGCGCGCTCAGGCCCGCTCTGCGGGTCTTCGGCGAGACGCTGGCGCCAGCGCGCGGCCCAGGCGTCGTATGCGACCGGATCGACGAAGCCGTCGCGCACCGGGCCGTCGCCGTCCGGTGATTCGGCGGCATCGCAGAGGCGGCGGAAGGTGAGCGTGAAATCGGCCTGGTTCTCGGCCATCCCGCGCAGCAGGTCGCCGGCGAGTTCGGCGTCCCCCTCGCGCAACTCCGACAACCCGAGCTTGCGCGCGAGCCCGCCGCGATAGGCGTCATCGAAGCGGGGGCCGAAGGTGGCGAGCGCGGCTTCCGCCTGCTTCACGGCGGCGTCCTCGTCGGAATCGAGGAGCGGCAGCAGGGTCTCGGCGAAGCGGGTGAGGTTCCATAGCGCAATGCGCGGCTGCTGGCCGTAGGCGTAGCGGCCGTTGCGGTCGATCGAGCTGAACACCGTGCGGGGGTCGTAGGCGTCGAGGAAGGCGCAGGGGCCATAATCGATGGTCTCGCCCGCCACCGACATATTGTCGGTGTTCATCACCCCGTGGACGAAGCCGACATGGAGCCAGCGCGCCACCAGCTCGGCCTGGCGTGCCGCCACCGCCTCGATCAGGGCGCGGGCGCGGTCCTCCCGCCCCTCCAACTCGGGATAGTGGCGGGCGATCACGTGGTCGGCCAGCGTGATCAGGGCGTCGGTGTCGCCGCGGGTGGCGAAGAACTGGAACGTGCCGACGCGGATATGGCTCGCGGCGACCCGAGTGACGATGGCGCCAGGCAGCACCGTTTCGCGGATCACCGCCTCGCCGGTGGCGACCGCGGCGAGCGCCCGCGTGGTCGGGATGCCGAGCGCGGCCATCGCCTCGCTGATGAGGTATTCGCGCAGCACCGGCCCCATCGCGGCCCGGCCGTCGCCCATGCGCGAGAATGGGGTGGGCCCCGAGCCTTTCAGCTGGATGTCGCGGCGGCGCCCGTGCCGGTCGATCACCTCGCCGAGCAGGATCGCCCGCCCGTCGCCGAGCTGGGGCACGAAGTTGCCGAACTGGTGCCCGGCATAGGCCGCCGCCAGCGGCTGCGCGCCCTCGGCTACGGCGTTGCCGGCCAGCATCGCCATCCCGTCGGGCCCGGCGAGCCAGTCGGGATCGATCCGCAGCTCCTCGGCCAGCGCCCGGTTGACCCGGATCAGCCGCGGGGCCCCGACCGGCGTCGGCGCGAGGCGGGCATGGAAGCGGTCGGGCAGCCGGGCGTAGCTGTTGTCGAAAGGGATCATGGCCGGGTCTTCGATGCGGGGTCTCTCTGAAGGCGAACAGGCGCAGGCGCCGCGGGTTCACGCAAGCCCGCACCGCGCGTCGTCGCGGCCCCTTCGGTCGACTCCGTTGCAGGGCGATGGTAGAAGCCGGCCGGTTCGAGCCTAAGCGCCTGTAACAAAAAAATTTTGTCCGGGGCGGGCTGGCGGCCCTCCCCCAGCCCGGTGCCTCCTTGCGGACCCTCCTCGATCTCCTGCGGGTGATGCGTCCGCGCGACCGCCGCCGCCTCGCGTGGCTCGGCCTCGGCCTCGGGATCGCGGCGCTCCTCGAAGTCGTCGGCATCGCCTCGGTCATCCCGTTCCTGACGCTGGTCGGCGATCCCTCCGCCGCCGCGCGGGTGCCGGCCTTGGCCGCCGTCCGGGAGGCGCTGGGGCTCACCGAGGAGCGCGCGTTCCTCCTCGTCACGGGCTTCGCGGCGCTCGGTGCCATCCTGATCACCAGCGCGGTCAATGCCGGGCTCGCCTTCGGGCAGCTGCTGTTCGCCCACCTCGTCGGCTACGATTTCGCGAGGCGGCTGCTCGCCCGCTACGTCGATCGCGAGCGGCTGTTCTTCGCCCGCGCCAACAGCGCGGAACTGGCCAAGAACGTCCTGTCCGAGACCGACCGCCTCGTCGTCGGCGTGCTGACCCCGGCCCTGGTGATCGCCTCGCGGGCGACCTCGGCGCTCGCCGTCATCGTCTTCCTGATCGCCTACCAGCCGCGGCTGGCGCTGATCCTCGGCGGCGGCTTCGGCAGCCTCTACGTCGGCATCTACCTCGTGGTCCGGGCCCGCCTCGCCCGGATCGGCGCGCGGGCGGTGGCCGGCAACGAGGGCCGCTACCGCGTGGTGCAGGAGACGTTCGGGGCGCTGACCGAACTCAAGCTCTACGGCCGGGCCGAGACCTTCTCCGCCGGCTTCGACGCCCCGGCCCGCGGCTATGCCCGCGCGCTGGCCGAGGCCCTGCTCACCGGCCAGCTTCCCCGCTTCGTCATCGAGGCCCTGGCCTTCGGCGGAGTCATCGCCGTGGTGCTGTTCGCGCTGACGCAAGGGCTCGACACCGCCGGCATGCTGCCGCTGCTCGGCCTGTTCGCGTTCGCGGGCTACCGCATGCTGCCGGCCTTCCAGAACATCTTCACCTCGGTCTCGCAGCTGCGCTTCCACCTCGCCGGGGTGCGCCTCATCGTCGAAGCCCTCGACGGCGAGCGCCCGCCGGTCCCCCGCACCGCGGAGCGCCTGCCCTTCGGACGAGACATCCGGGTGGAGGGCGTCGCCTTCGATTACGAGCCCGGCCGCCCGACGCTGCACGGCATCGACCTGACGATTCCCGCCCACAGCACCATCGGCCTCGTCGGCCGCACCGGCTCGGGCAAGTCGACCCTCGTCGGCCTGATCCTCGGCATCCTGACGCCGACGCGCGGGCGCATCCTGATCGACGGCGCGGCGCTGACCCCCGACACCCTGCCGGCGTGGCAGAACCGCATCGGCTACGTGCCGCAGGACGTCTTCCTGATCGACGGGACCGTCGCCGAGAACATCGCGCTCGGCCTGAACCCTGAGCGGATCGACCGGGCGGCGGTCGAGCGCGCGGCCCGGCTCGCCGGCATCCACGAGACGGTCGCGGGCCTGCCCGAGGGCTACGACACTGGCGTCGGCGAGCGGGGCGCGCGGCTCAGCGGCGGTCAGCGCCAGCGCATCGGCATCGCCCGCGCGCTCTACCACGACCCCGACGTGATCGTGTTCGACGAGGCCACCAGCGCGCTGGACGGCGAGACGGAAGCCGCGGTGATGGGCGCGCTCGGCGCGCTGTCGGGCACCCGCACCATCATCATGATCGCCCACCGCCTGTCGTCGCTCCGCCGGGCCGACACGGTCTACGTGCTGGAAGCCGGCCGCATCACCGCCGCGGGCCCGCCCGCACAGGTGATCCCGAGCCTGGAGGAAGCCGGCGCCGCACCGAGCGGCTGAGGCGGCTGGCCGAGCGGCTACGGCCCCGCTATCGATCAGGCGAGCGAAGCGGGGAGCGGCTATGAGCGAGACCATCGAGATCCGGGCCGGAGACGGCACCACGGCGCGCATCGCGCTTGTCGGCGCCGAGCCGGTCTCCTGGCGGGTCGGGGGCCGCGACTACCTCTGGAGCGGCGATCCCGAGCACTGGAACCGGCACGCCCCCTGGCTCTTTCCCGTCGTCGGCGCCTCGGCCGGCGGCCACGTGCGGGTCGATGGCGAGGCCTATCCGATGGCCCAGCACGGTTTCGCCCGCGACCTGCCGTTTACCGTGGTGGCGCGCGCGGACGATTCCGTGACGCTGCGGCTCGAGGACGATGCCGGCACGCGGGCACATTACCCCTTCGCGTTCCGTCTCGACGTGACGGCGCGGGTCTCGGCCCGCAGCCTCGCCTTCGATCTCACCGTGACCAATCCCGGCGACACGCCCCTGCCCTATGGGCTCGGCTTCCATCCGGCCTTTCCCTGGCCCTTCACCGGGGGCGAGCGGCGGGCCGGCGGCGGCTATGCCGTGGAGTTCGAGGCGGCGGAGCGGCCGTTCGTGCCGGAGGTCGGCGCGGGTGGGCTGCTGGTGCGCTCGGAGCGCGAACTGCCGCTCGACGGCGCGCGGCTCGATCTCGATCCGGCACTCTTCACCGAGGCGCTGGTGTTCCTGAACGCCAGGAGCCGCGTACTCCGCTTCGTCGCGCCGGGCGGCGAAGCGATCACGATGCGGGTGGAGGATTTCCCGCATCTCGCCGTGTGGACGCGGCCCACGGCGCCGTTCGTCTCACTCGAAGCCTGGACCGGCCATGCCGACTGGGCCGGCTTCGACGGAGAGCTGGCGGAGCGCGATTCGCAGCGCCTGCTCGCACCCGGCGCCAGCGCCGGGCACGGGATCGTCCTGAGCCTGGAAGGCTGAGGAAGACCCTTCCACCGGCCTCCCCCATCCAACCCCCTCATCCTGAGGTGCCGCGCAGCGGCCTCGAAGGAGGGCTCCAGGGATCACGCGACTTCCGGAGCCCTCCTTCGAGGGCGACGCTCTCGCGCCGCCACCTCAGGATGAGGGCGAGGGTGGGAGAAGCTAAGTCTATACGCCTCAATCGACGGCGATGATGACGTCGGAGCTCTTGATGACGGCGTAGGCTTCGGCCCCGACCGTCAGGCCGAGGGCATCGACCGATTCGTTGGTGATCGACGAGGTGACGGTCTGGCCGTCGGCGATCTGGATCTTCACATGGGCGGTGGTCGTGCCCTTCTCGACCGACACGACCTTGCCCTTGAGGACGTTGCGCGCGCTGAGCTTCATCGGAGTTCCGTTGTCTCGGGGGTTGGGATGCGGCCTCCCTGCCCGAGCCGGCCCGGCGGGGCAAGCCGATGCGCAGCCGTTCTCACAGGTCGGCGGAGGCCTCGTCCTCCTCTTCGGAGACGAGACGGCGGCTGCCCCATTCGGTGAGCGTCGCGTTCATGTCGTCGAGGACGAAGTGGCGGGCGCTGTCGCGGTCGTAGCCCTCGGCGAGCAGGTCGTCGTAATCGGTGAAGGCGTGGCGGGTAAACGCCGTGAGCGCCAGCCACGCCGCGGTCTCCGGCGCGGCCCCGCGCAGGCCGGGACTGCGCATCGCCCGGTCGAGCACGCTCTCGGCCTCGAACTCGGGAAGGCGCGGGACGAGCCGTTCCAGGGCCGCAGCCACGGCGGCACGGCGGTCGCCGAGGGGGATGCGCTGGCTCATGCGGAACTCCTGCCCCCGAAACGAAAAGGGCGGAGCCTTTCGGCCCCGCCCCTCTGTGGTAGCAACTCGTAACGCTTAGCGCTTCGAGAACTGGAAGCTGCGGCGGGCCTTCTTGCGGCCGTACTTCTTGCGCTCGACCACGCGCGGGTCGCGGGTGAGGAAGCCCTCGCGCTTGAGCGGCGAGCGCAGCTCCGGCTCGTAGTAGGTCAGGGCCTTGGACAGGCCGTGGCGCACGGCGCCGGCCTGACCGGAGAGGCCGCCGCCCTTCACCGTGACGGTGATGTCGTACTGATCGACGCGGCCAGCGATCTCCAGCGGCTGGCGCAGGATCATGCGCAGCACCGGACGGGCGAAGTAGGTCTCGACCGCGCGGCCGTTGACCACGACGGTGCCATTGCCGGGCTTGATCCAGACGCGGGCGACCGCGTCCTTGCGCTTGCCGGTGGCGTAGGCGCGCCCTTGCGCGTCCAGCTTCTGGACGTGGACGGGCGCCTCGTTCTCCGGGTTGCTCGTCTGGGTGTTCGCCCGATTGAGATCGGCGAGGGACTGAAGGGTCGCCATGATCAAGCGCTCACGTTCTTGCGGTTGAGGGAGCCGACGTCGAGCGCCTGCGGCTGCTGGGCCTCGTGCGGGTGCGCGTCGCCCTTGTAGACGCGCAGGTTGCCGAGGATCTGGCGGAAGAGCGGGCCGCGCGGGAGCATGCGCTCCACGGCCTTCTCGACGACGCGCTCGGGGAAGCGGCCTTCGAGGATGAACTTCGCCGAGCGCTCCTTGATGCCGCCCGGGTAGCCGGTGTGGTGGTAGTAGACCTTCTGGTCGTACTTGCGGCCGGTGAACTTCACCTTGTCCGCGTTGATGACGATGACGTTGTCGCCGCAATCGACGTGGGGCGTGTAGGCGGCCTTGTGCTTGCCGCGCAGGCGCATCGCCACGATCGAAGCAAGACGGCCCACCACGAGGCCCTCCGCGTCGATCACGACCCACTTCTTGTCGACGTCGGCGGGCTTCAGCGAAGTGGTCTTCATGGCCGATTCCCGTGCCGGTGACGTTGAAAACGAGGCGCCGCCGCGTCGGGAACGACGCAGCGGCGTGCGGGAGGGTGGATACGGAGGTTTTTTCGCTGCGTCAAGATGCGTTGCGAGGGGCAGATCACCGAAAAGCGCAGCAAATCGAGTTGTTTGCGTATAAAGGTATCATGATACCGTACGCCGGTCCGTTACTGATTGATCGCGTCGATACCGTGCCGCTCCGTCATCGCGAGGCGGAGCCGAAGCGATCCAGGGCGCGCGTTCTCCGGAAGAGGGCGCGACTGAGCCGACGAAACGGCCCCCGCCCGACCCTTCGGACCTTACGGAGCACTGGATTGCTTCGGCTTCGCCTCGCAATGACGGGGTGGAGTGGTGCCCACAGACATCATCCGAAAACCGGAACAGGCGGCCGATCCATCGCTCCGCCCATCACGGCGATATTGCAACGGACCTCATGCGCGGCGGCCGGAACGAGAAAAGCCCGCCGCGGCTTGCACCGGAGCGGGCTGGAGTTTGGAGATTCGTCCCGTCCGAAACGGAACAATCAGACAAACGCGCCACCGGGCGATCTAATCCCGACGATTCCGTCCGACCGTACGCGCGCCCCTGCGGCATTATCGTGCCGCCGCGCGACCGCCCGTTTCCACGGCCGGCCGATGTATGCCGCGTCAGCACGCATTCGGCTCGATTCGCAACCGATTGACACCGGGCCCAGGGACGCATCCAGCCCGTAAGCCTGCTCGCAAAGGATGCATCCGCCGCATTGCCTCGCAGGGAAGTCGCGCAGCCCACGAGGAAATGAGCAGGAAAATTCTTGATACGGCGCCTAATTAAATTTGCCGCCTCAGCGGCGAGGGCAGATTATTTTGCATCATCCATCCAGACGGCCCATATGGCCAATCACCGCGTTTCCCTAGGGAAGCAAGGGATCGGGCAGCCTCCGAGGCTGCTTCATACGAACGACGCCTGCTCTTTAATCCGCACAAATTCACGTGGCGGTCAGAATTATTTCGCTTGCCCGCCCTTCTGGTATACCAAATAATGCATGCCACGGCGGTCATGGGGGCATCCCTCGCGGGACCTGGACCTTGGCAGCCGAACCAAGTGCGGCGAAAGTTCATCACGTCAAACGAGTCAGGCCGAAACTGTCGAAGCCTGATCGAGGGAGAGCGCCCATGGCAACGTCCTCTATCGCCCCAGATAGACCCGTCACATCATCGAATCGCTGGTTGCAGATCGTCCTCGGCGTCGCCTGCATGGTGGCTGCGGCCAACATCCAATACGCCTGGACGCTGTTCGTCCCCGAGATCCAGAAGACCTTCGGCTGGGATCGCGCCGCGATCCAGGTCGCGTTCACCATCTTCGTCGTCGTCCAGACCTGGCTGACGCCGATCGAAGGATATTTCATCGACAAGTACGGCCCGAGCCGCGTCGTCATGTTCGGCGGCTTCATGACCGGTCTCGCCTGGGTCGTGAACTCCTACGCCACCTCGCTCACCGGCTTCTATGTCGGCTCGATCCTCGGCGGCATCGGCGTTGGCTGCGTCTACGCCACCTGCATCAACAACGCCCTCAAGTGGTTCCCGGACAAGCGCGGTCTGGCGGTCGGCCTCACGGCGGGCGGCTACGGCGCCGGCTCGGCCCTGACCATCCTGCCGATCGCCAAGATGATCGACGCGGGCAACTACGCCCAGGCGTTCTTCATGTTCGGCCTGATCCAGGGCGCGATCATCATGGCCGCCTCGATCTTCATGCGCGGCCCGCAGAAGGAAGAGGTCAAGTTCTCCAGCAAGGTGCTGCAGAGCCGCCGCGACTACACCCTCGGCGAGGCCCTCTCGACGCCGGTGTTCTGGGTCATGCTCGTCATGTTCACCTGCACGGTGACCGGCGGCCTGATGGCGGTGGCGCAGCTCGGCGTGATCGCGCAGGATCTGGGCGTGAAGAACTTCCAGGTGAACCTGTACTTCTTCGCCATGGCCGCCCTGCCCTTCGCCCTGATGCTCGACCGCGTCATGAACGGCATCTCGCGTCCGCTGTTCGGCTTCATCTCCGACCGGATCGGCCGTGAGAAGACGATGTTCATCGCCTTCTCGATGGAAGGCATCGGCATCGTGGCGCTCGGCTACTTCGGCTCGAACCCCTGGGCGTTCGTGATCCTGTCGGGCATCGTGTTCCTGGCCTGGGGTGAGGTGTACTCGCTCTTCTCGGCCACCGCCGCGGACACCTTCGGCTCGAAGCACATCGGCAAGATCTACGGTGTGCTCTACTGCGCCAAGGGCCTCGCTGCGCTCTTCGTCCCGGTCGGCAACATCCTGATGCAGGCCACCGGCACCTGGGCGACCGTGCTCTACACCGTGGCGATCATGGACCTGATCGCGGCCTTCCTCGCCATCGCCGTCCTGCGGCCGATGCTGAAGCAGCACCACGCCGCCAACGAGGCCAAGCTGGCCCGCGCCCCGGCGCTCGCCACGGCCTGAAAACCGGCCCACCGCTGAAAAGAAGGCCCCGCCGTAGACGGCGGGGCCTTTTTCGTTGGTTTTAGGCGGCGAGCTTGGCGGCGAAGGAGGCGCCGCTTTCGGCCGGGTCGAAGCGACCGCCGGCGAGGGTCGCGTCGTTCGCCGGGGTCAGGCGGTCGGCCATGGCGATGACGAGCGCGATGTTGGCGGCGGCGGCGGTGACGACGAGGAGAGCGATCATTGGGGGCATCCGTTGGGTTGATGTGCTGCGTTGCAGCGTCAATGCCACTGAGCGGCTGTATCTGGTATGCCACACGCCACATTCGTCATATGCTTGTGATGCATAGCAAGCGGCCATTAAGCTATGAGACGGCACTTTCATGCATGTCAGCTCTGGTTTTGCAGGGTGACCGCCCCGTCCGGCCGTGAACCCTGCACCTTTCTGCCGGAGTAGCCGAGCGAGCGCTTTTGGGGGCGGACGAATAGATCGGCGATTGTCGAGCAAGAAGCGGGATGCGGACCCGCTTTCCGAAGCGCACAAGAGGGCGACGGAAATGCTGCCGCGGGCGACAGTCTCGGCCCGAACGGTACGGCCGGGTTTCGGCGAAGGCCGAGGCGGTGCGAGAACCGGACGATGCCCAGGCCTAGGGGGACCGCCATGCAGACCGCCGAGACCGCGTTGGACGAGGACGCCCGCTGGACCGCCCTCACCGTGCGCGACCCACGCGCCGATGGGCGGTTCGTCTACGCGGTGCGGACCACCGGAGTGTATTGCCGCCCGAGCTGTTCGGCGCGGAGGCCCAACCGCGCGAACGTCAGCTTCCACGCCTCCTGCACCGAGGCCGAGGCGGCCGGGTTTCGCCCGTGCCTGCGCTGCCGCCCGAACGGGCCGTCGCGGGCCGAGCAGCAGGCGGAAGCCGTGGCCCGCGCCTGCCGCCTGATCGAGGAGAGCGAGACGACGCCGTCCCTCGACGCTCTCGCCGGGGCGGTCGGGCTGAGCCCGTTCCATTTCCACCGGGTGTTTCGCGACGTCACCGGCATCACGCCCAAGGCCTACGCCGCCGCGCGCCGGGCCGAGCGCGTCGCGGTGGGCCTGCGCGCGGCGGATTCGGTGACGCAGGCGGTCTACGAGGCCGGCTACAACGCTCCCAGCCGGTTCTATGCCGGCGCGACGGAACGGCTCGGCATGACACCCACGGCCTATCGCAAGGGCGGGCTCGGCGCCCGCATCCGCTTCGCGGTGGCGCCCTGTGCGCTGGGCCGGGTGCTGGTGGCGGCGAGCGAGCGGGGCGTCTGCGCGATCCTGCTCGGCGACGATTCCGAGGGGCTGACGCGGGAACTCCGCCAGCGCTTCCCCGGCGCCGACCTCTCGCCGGGCGACGAGGCTTTTGCCGGATGGGTCGCGCAGGTGGTCGGCCTGATCGAGGCGCCGGGCCGCGGCCTCGACCTGCCCCTCGACATCGGCGGCACCGCCTTCCAGCAGCGGGTCTGGGCGGCGCTCAGGGCGATTCCGCTCGGCACGACCGCGACCTATGCCGACATCGCCCGCGCCATCGGCGCTCCCACGGCGATGCGCGCCGTCGCCATGGCCTGCGGCGCCAACCGGCTCGCGGTGGCGATCCCCTGCCACCGGGTGGTGCGCTCGGACGGCGCGCTGTCGGGCTATCGCTGGGGCGTCGCCCGCAAGCGCGCCCTGCTGACGCGCGAGGGCGTGCCCGATCCGGACGAGGGCTGAGCCGGTCGCGGCGTCGATCGAACGCTCACGGGCGATGGGGCGTCGGCGGGGCCTCCCGTTTCCCGAACCATCGCAGCGCCGGCTTCTCGAAGGCCAGGTGATAGAGCACGCCGATCCCCGTTCCGAGCGCGGCGCACAGGGCGAGGCTGACGGGCCACGCGTTCAGCGGCTCGATCCGGGCGGCGATCCGCGCGCCGAGCGAGGCCAGGGGGTTGTGGACGAGATAAATGGCGTAGGAGCTGTTTCCGAGCAGCATCAGCCATCCGGGGACCGTGACGCGCCCGCGTGCCTCCAGCCGGACGAGGCCCGGCACCACGAGCGCGAGGGACAGGCCGAACCAGACGCGCGCGTTGCCCTCGCTCCCCAGCCAGACCAGGGAGGCGACGCCGCCCAGCGTGCCGACGGCCAGGAGCGCCAAGACCCCCCTCGACGGCAGCGACCGGGCCGCGAGGGCGGCCAGCATCCCGGCGATGAATTCTAGATTGATCGGCGCGAAGACGATTCCCCCCGCGCCCATGATCCATCCGACCAGCACGATCAGCACCGCCCAGACGACGATGAGGGCCGCGAAGAATCGGGTGAAATAGAAGGCCAGAAAGACCGTGTAGAACAGCATCTCGTGCATCAGCGTCCAGGCCACGGACAAGGCCGGCGGCGCCGTCGTCGGAAACAGGGTCAGGGACGTGATCAGGCTCCACTCGCGGGTGCTGGCCGACAGCCCCGGCAGCAGCGTGTAGAGGACGACCAGCCCCACCGAGATCGGAAGGTACGGGACGTAGATGCGCCGCACGCGCTTTCCGGCGTAGAGGCGGGCGGCGGCCCCGTCGCGCGCATCGCCGCCATGGGCGTGCAGGATGATGAAGCCGCTGAGGACGAAGAAGAAATCCACGCCGCGAAAGCCGTTCTCGAGCACGGCCGCCAGCCAGAGCGGCACGGGTCCGACGAAATCCTGCGTCGCGACCGCGGAATGGTGCAGCAGAACGGCCATCGCGGCGACGGCGCGTCCGGCCTGCAAGACGGTGATCGTCGGTCTCATCGATCCTTCCACGCCCTGGCTTGCACCCGGAGCGGGCCGCGGGGCGGCCTCAAGCCTGCGCCGCGGCGCGGTAGCCCGAACTGCGCCCGGCGCGCTCGCGGATCGCGGCGATCAACCCGTCGAGGACCGGCGCGTCCAGCGCGCGGCTGGCGGCGAGGTAGTAGGTCTCCCAGCCGAGCGTCACGAAATCGAGGCCGAGCCGCTCGGCCGCCGCCCGCACGCCCAGGCCCGCATCGGCCGCGCCGCAGGCGATCACCGCCGCCACCGCCTGATGGGTGAATTCCTCGACCGCGTAGCCCCGGATCGCGCCGGGCTCCAACCCGGCCTGCGCCAGCATCCGGTCGAACCAGTCGCGCGTGCCCGACCCCCTCTGGCGGTTGACGTAGCGCACGCCGTCCCGGGTCAGATCGGCGATGCCCCGGATGCCGCGCGGGTTGCCGGGGGCGAGCAGCAGCCCCTGCTCGCGCTCGAACAGCGGATGCAGGGCGAGCCCCGCCCCCGCCCCGATCGCCGAGAACGGCGGGCCGGCCTCCGCGGGCGCCCGCGCGCCGCAATGGAAGCCCGCCGCGTCGGCGCTGCCGTCGAGCAGGCGCTCGACCGCGGCGCTGCTGCCCATCACCGACAGGTCGATGCCGCCGCCCTCGCTCAGCACCTCGACCACCAGCGGGTCGTGGCTCGCGGCGAGCGTCAGCGCCCCGGCCCGCCCGGTCAGGAGACGGCGCAGGCGCTGCTCGACGGCGCGGGTCTCGCGCACGAAGCCGGCTTCCAGGCCGAAGGCTGCGGCCGAGAACGCCTCGGCGAGCGCCGCGCCGAATTCGGTGAGCGCGGTGCCGTGGCCGCGGGTCTTGCGCACCAGCGGCCGGCCGAGCGCCGCCTCGTAGGCCTGAAGCCGCGCCCAGGCCGCCCGGTAGGACAGGCCGAGCGCATCGGCGAAACCCTGGACCGAGCCGGTCCGGCCGATCGCCTCGAACATCACCGTCAGGTCGGACACGGCGAGCGCGTCGCCGCCGATCCGCACCGTGCCGCCGAGGCCGAGCGTGACGGCGATGTCGGCTTCCTCGGCTGTTTCTTTGAAATTCATGCCGTCGCAATGGTCGTTCACAACATGAAATCCCGCGTCCGAGGCCGTTTCGCCGCAAGCGGCATCGCCGGAACGATGCACTCCACCCGAAACCGTCCGAGGGACGCGCCGCCGACCGGCCGCGGATGTCCTCGGATCCGTTCGCTTCCTACCTCTCTCCCGTTTGGTCTGCACAGGGCCTGTTCGATCGAGAGGCACGGCGGGCGGCGGTCGCCTCTCGGCCGGCGCGGGCGTCGCGTCGCGGATATCCGATGCCAGTGACCCGGATCGAGAAGTGCCGGGCGGCGGTGGGCCGAGTCTTCTTCCAACTCACCCCCCTCATCCTGAGGTGCGGAGCGAAGCGTAGCCTCGAAGGAGGGCTCCAGAAGTCTTAGCGATACGCTGGAGCCCTCCTTCGAGGCCCGCTTGCGCGGGCAGCTCAGGATGAGGGGGTTGGGTGGGAGAAACCGGGTCTACGTCCCCGCCCCTTCCGCGAGGTAGCGCCGCCAGCCACCGTATCCGGTGATGTCGGTGCCGCCGCCGATGCCCTCGGCTTCCACCAGAAACCCCTTCGGCGTGGTGCCGTCGGCAAGCCGCAGGGTGCCGATGCCGAGGGGTGCGGGAATCGCGGCGACGAACCGGCCGAAGGCGGCGGGCTCCAGCGCCCAGACCTCGGTGGCGATGGCTGCACCCGTGCCGTCCGCGACGCGCAGCAGGCCCGGCCGTCGGGGCGGGCCGCCGGGGAGCGCGTAGAGCCGGTAATCGGCCTGCGTTGTCCCTGCCCGCAGGAAGCGCGCGCCGAGCCCGGTCAGCTCGCCGTTGAGCGGCAACCCGGAGAGATGCGCGCCGATCACCGCGAGTTCGATCTCGCCCGGTCCTGCCGAATCCGGGCCGGGCTCCGGGGCCGGCACGGCCGCGCGGCTCGCGCCGATCGGAACACCGGCCGCCGCGTGCAGGCGGGCGCCGAGTGCGGCGAGCAGCCCGTCGCGACCGCGGGGCGCGATCAGGGTGAGGCCGGACGGCGTTCCGTCCGAGCGGAACCGGCTGGGTACGGCGAGCGCGCAGAGATCGAGCAGGTTGACGAAGTTGGTGTAGGTGCCGAGCAGGCTGTTCGGCCCGATCGGGTCGGCCTCCAACTCGGCGCGGGTGACGGGCCGCGGATAGGTCGGCACCGCCAGCACGTCGATGCGGGTCCACAAGGCGTCGGCCGTCCGGCGTAGCTCGGCCAGCCGGTAGAGGCCGGCGAAGGCGTCCGCCGCGTCGAAGCCCGCGGCCCGGCCGATCACCGCGCGGGTGGTCGGGTGGAGGGCGTCCGGGTTCGATTCGATCAGCGGGCGGATCGCCTGATAGCGCTCGGCGACCCAGGGGCCGTCGTAGAGCAGCGCCGCGGTCGCGAACATCGGCGCGAGATCGATCGCCTCCGCTTGGCCGGTCAGCCCGGCGAGGTCGGCGAGTCCTGCGTCGAACGCGGCTTCCGACAGCGGATCGCCGCCGAACCGGCGGCTTTCGCCCGCCGGCACGCCGATCCGCAGGCCCGGCGGCAGGCCGGCGGGCTGGGCGGGGAGCGGCAGGTCGCGGGAATAGGGATCGGCGGCGTCGAACCCAGCCATGATGCGGAACACGCGGTCGGCATCCGCCACGGTGCCGGCGAAGACCGAGATCGTGTCGAGCGTCCGGCAGGCCGGCAGCAGGCCCCGGCTGGACACCGCGCCGAGCGAGGGTTTGAGCCCCACCACGTTGTTGAGCCCCGCCGGCACCCGGCCGGAGCCGGCGGTGTCGGTGCCGAGCGCGAAGGCGACGAGGCCGTGCGCGACGGCGACGCCCGAGCCGCTGCTCGACCCGCCGGGCACCCAGGCCGGGTTCAGGGCGTTGCGCGGGGCCGGATAGGGCGTGCGCATCCCCACCAAGCCGGTGGCGAACTGGTCGAGATTGGTCTTGCCGATCAGGATCGCCCCCGCCGCGAGCAGGCGCGCCACCGCGGGCGCGGTCTCGCTCGGGACATAGGAAAAGTCCGGGCAGGACGCGGTGGTCGGCAGGCCGGCGACGTCGAGGTTGTCCTTCACGGCGAAGGGCACGCCCCACAGCGGTTTTTCCGCCGGATCGAAGGCTCCGAGCGCGTCCGCGGCCTCAAGAGCCTCGGCTTCCGGCACGAGGGCGAGGAAGATGCCCGGATCGTCGATCTCGGCCAGCCGCCGATAGGTCTCGGCCAGGATTTTTCGCGGGGCGACGCCCTCGGCATAGGCGGCATGCAGGGCAGCGATCGTGGGGAAAGGCGGCACGGTCCGGTCTCGCAGGGTTGCCCCCCGACCTTAGAAATCGGTGCCGTTGCCGGCGAGTGCTTTTTCGTGACCATGCCGTTGCGGATCAGGCAACGGTTGCCCCTCGCCGGAGCGGAATCATGAAGCATCTGCGCAGCCTCAACGCCGTCGCCGAGGTCGCCCGCTGCGGCTCGATCCGGCGGGCGGCCGAACGCCTCGCCCTCACGCCCTCGGCGCTGACCCGCCAGATCCAGGACATCGAGACCGAACTCGGCACGCCGCTCTTCGAGCGGCTGACGCAGGGCATGCGCCTCAACGCCGCCGGGGAATTGCTGGTGCGTCACATCCGCGACCGGGCGGCGGACCTCGACCGGGTGCGCTCGCAGATCGCCGACCTCTCGGGCGTGCGCCGCGGCCACGTCGCGCTGGCCTGCGCCCAGGCTTTCGTCACGCGGGTGATCCCGGAGGCGGTCGAGGCCTACCGGGCGCAGTTCCCGCAGGTCGCCTTCTCGGTGCAGGTGCGCGACCACGCCCAGGCGGTCGCCGCGCTCACGACGTTCGAAGCCGACCTCGCCCTGGTGATCGAGCCGCCGCCCGCGGCCGAGCTGCACCCGCTCCATGACGGCCGCCAGCCGCTCTGCGCCTTGGTGCGGGCGGGCCATCCCCTGGCCGGATCGGACGGGCCATTGCGCCTGCGCGACTGCCTCGCTCATCCGCTGGCGCTGCCCGACCGTTCGCTCGCCATCCGCCACCACATCGAGCGGGCCGTGGCCCGGCGCGGGGTGGAGCTGCGGGCGGCGGTCGAATCCGGCTCGCTCGAATTCCTGCGCAACGCCGTCCTGCGGGAGGACGCCGTGAGCTTCCAGGTGCCGAGCGGCATTCCCGACGACCCGCGCCTGTGCCACCGCCCGATCGATCCCCGCGACGTCGAGCCGGTGCGCGTGGTGCTGGCCCAACTGCGCGGACGCCTGCTGCCGGTCGCAGCCGCGAAGTTCGCCGACGGGCTCGCGGCCCGCCTGAACCAGGGGGACGGCGCATAAGGAAAGGGCCGCCCGAAGGCGGCCCCGTCCGACGTCACGAGAGTGAGGGCTTACCAGCCGTAGCCGTAACCGTAGGCCGGCGCGTAGCCGCCGTAATAGCCGATCGGGCGGCCATAGCCGTAGCCGCCGTAGTAGCCCACCGGACGGCCATAGCCGTACCCGTAGCCGCGGTAGGAATTGGCCGCGATGGCGCCCGCCGCGAGGCCGGCGATGCCGAGCCCGATGGCGGCGCCGGCACCGATGCCGCCGCGGCGATAGCCGTAACCGCCCCGGTAGCCGTACCCGCGATAGCCGACGTTGCGGTAGCCGTAGCCGCCGTACCCGCCGCGATAGCCGCCGCCGTAGCCATACCCGCCGCCGCGCCATCCGGCCTCCGCCGACGTCGTCGTGGCCGCCATCGAGCCGAGGCCGATCAGGGCGGCGGCGGAGAGAACGAGAGGAGCCTTACGCATGAAAATCCTTTCGCGCTTGCGATACCCCTGTCCAACAGGGCCGCGGACGGACGGTTCCTATGCGGGGCACCCCCTCATTCTGTCGCACCGGGCGCGCCATGCCGTTGCCGAAAGCGCGACCTGCTCCGCAGGAGCGGCCTCGGCCGATCAGACGACGAAGAAGTCGTCGTGGGTGAGTTTGGCGTAGTTGTCGAGCACCGCGAACTTCACCGCGGCGCCCTTCCCCGAGCCGTCGGCATCGTAGAACAGCTCGCCGCTGGCCTGCTTATAGAGGATGCGGTCGTTCGCATCGACCTTGCCGGTGCTGATGTTCTTGAACGCGCTGGCCGCCAGCGGGCCGGGCGCGAGGGCGGAGAACACGTCCTCGGCGAGCCGGATCGTGTCGTCCACCGGCGCGAAATCGGTGATCCGATCGACGTTGCCCGCGCCGAGCTTGGTCGAGAACACGAACGCGTCCGGGCCGCGCCCGCCGATCAGCACGTCGGCGCCGCCCCGGCCGTCGAGCACGTTGGCGCCGTCGTTGCCGGTCAGGGCCTGGCCGAACTCGTTGCCGGTGAGATCGAGGTTGCGCTGGCCGGTCGATCCGGCGAGCCGCACAGCCTCCACCTCCTGCCCGAGGGCGAGACCGTACGACACGGTCGTGACCACCGTGTCCGTGCCGTGGCCCCTGGCTTCGACGACGAGATCGCGGGCGTTTTCGACGAGGTAGGTGTCGTTCCCGGCGCCCCCCTCCATTCGATCCGCTCCGCCCTTGCCGTCGAGCACGTTGGCGCCGGCATTGCCGCGCAGCGTCTGGGCGAACTCGTTTCCGGTGAGGTTCAGCTTGGCCGAGCCGGAGACGAGACGGATCGTTTCGACCTCCTGTCCCGCCGCGAGCGACCAACTCGCCGACGCCACGACGGTGTCGGCGCCGCCGCCCTTCGCCTCGACGACGCGGTCCCCGGCCTGATCGACGACGTAGGTGTCGTTGCCCCTGCCGCCCTCCATCACGTCGGCACCGCCCTTGCCGTCGAGGACGTTGGCCGCGCCGTTGCCGACGAGATGGTTGGCGAGCCCGTTGCCGGTGGCGTTGACCGCCCCGGTGCCGGTGAGCGTCAGCATCTCGACGTTCGCGCCGAGCGTGTAAGACAGCGAGGTGACGATGCGATCGTAGCCCTGGCCGGCGTTCTCGCGGATCACGTCGCGGGCCTGATCGACGATGTAGGTGTCGTTGCCGGCCCCGCCGGTCATCACGTCGGCACCGCCGCGTCCGTCGAGGACGTTGTCGCCGGCGTTGCCGATCAGCGCCTGCGCGAATTCGTTCCCAGTCAGGCCGATATTCGGGTTGGCGGTCCGTGCGTCGGCCCGCATGACCTCGATTTCCTGGCCCGCCGCGAGTTTGTAGCTCGTGCGAGCGATGACGGTGTCGTGGCCTCGCCCGATCCCCTCGATGACTTGGTCGCGCCTGTTGTCGACGATGAACGTGTCGTCGCCGAGGAGTCCGCGCATGCTGTCGGCACCGCCGCTGCCATCGAGGATGTTGTTGCCGATATTGCCTTCCAGGGTCTGGTCGAACTCGTTTCCGGTCAGATCGATGTTCGATGTCCACGCCGAACGCGCGACCCGCAACACCTCGACGCGGACGCCGGACGCAAGAGCATAATCGATGGTCGAGACGACGGTATCGTAGCCCTGACCGACGAGTTCCCGGACGCGATCGGCGACGTGGTCGATGCGATAGGTGTCATTGCCGGCACCTCCTACGAAAGAGTCGGCGCCAGCCGTGCCCAGGAAATTCTCGTCACCGCTCGAGCCGGTCAAACCATCGATCTTGATACGTCCCCTGAACGAGAAGAAATCGCTGTCGATCATGAGGCTCTTGCCGTCGGAACCGACCACCTCCGCCCCATTCAAATTGATCGAGCTGATCCTGAGATCGCGCACGACTTGATCGGCCTTCACCGTGTATTTGAATACGTAGGTCTCGCCGGGGCGCGATTTGGTCGCATCATAGACGGCCGTCCCCTCGCTGTTCAGGGTCAGCGTGATCTTCTCTTGGTCGGTCGACCTGGCAACCCCCTTTAGTTCAAGGGTGATATAGGCGCTGTCACCAACGATCAGCGTGCCGGAGCCGTTGTTGCCGATCTTTTCGCTCTCGATAATGGGGGGTGAAAACTGCGGAACATTGGGAAAATAAAAAATCTCTGTTACATTGCCGACGCCGGGAACCTTTCCGAGCCACAAAAGCTTGGAGCCGTCATCCGACAATCTTAGGTCGCGATAGTAAGAGTTTAACGGCTTCAACTCCGTAATTTCTTTGGTGATTGTATCGATGACATACAATGCAGGCGCCGCACTCGTGATATTCGGGTCATTCGGGTCCTTGGCGCTATATATGGCGAATCTGCTGTCGGGACTAAAAAATGTTTTAAATTCCCAGCCCCGATCGACACCAGTAAAATCATATAAAATTGTCTTGTCGCTGGAAATATTGTCTAACAAATATATCTCAACGTGCCCGGACGGAGTGTCCGCCCACTCAGATTCATAACTCAAGGTGTTCACGACGGTCAGCGTCCATCGCCCGTCCTTCGACGTTACCATTTCCCCGACCCTCGAGGCACACGCCTCACGCGCCGAAACTATCCAGATCACGACTTCAGGCTGTGGTCGAGCGGCTTCGAGCCTCGGCCGGACAAAACCCGGCGGGTGTGATCGAGATCGCGCGCGGTTCCGTTGCGTCCGCGCACAAGGTCAGGTGGGGCCTGTAAGCATTACGCAACGCCTGAACAGGCGGAGGGCCCTGCAACGGGAAATCCCCGGATGCGTGCAATCGACTGTGCGACACGCATCGGTCTCAGGATGGATCGGACTTCGATGTGTTTTCAGGTTCCCCGAACCTGAGAGAACCAGCCTGCTCACGGACCGATCGGCCGTGTGACATGAGGCTGATGGTGGGCGCGACAGGGATCGAACCTGTGACCCCTACCATGTCAAGGTAGTGCTCTCCCGCTGAGCTACGCGCCCGGGCAGAAGCGCTTGGCTCCTGCGGTGCCGGGGCTATAGCCTGGACCCCGTGGCTCCGCAAGCGGGCTCGTCGCGCTTTTCTTGCCTCCTCGTGCGGGACGCGCCGGATCGGGCGGGGGCGCTGCGCGGCGCGGGAAAATCGGCTAGAGCATCGGCCCGAAAGGTGGCCGCCGGCTTGTCAGGAAAAGCCGATGCGCCAGAGCGGCGCGCCCGGGGACGAAGGTCTCCCGGCGCGGACTGATCCGATAAGGACGACGATCGAGGATGCGGTTTCTGCTCGAGGGCGACGACGGGGCGCTGATCCGCGGCTGGGTCGTCCCCGACGATCCGACGGCGATCAGCCGGGTCTACGTCACCGTCGAGGGGCGGCGCGTGGCCGAGGTCTCGGCGATCCACAAGGACCCGACCTTCATCGAGTACGGCTGGCACTCCACCGGCCAGTGCCATTTCGAGGTGCGCGAGGACCACATCCCCGGCCTCGCCGGGATCGAGCGGCTCGAGATCTACGACGTCGACACCAACGTGCTGATCCATCGGCGCGTGCCGAAGGCCGGGCTCGCCAAGCCGAAGGCGGTGCTGATCAACATGCACATCCGCCCCGAGACGGTGATCCAGACCGCCCTCTTTCCCCATTTCAAGCAGAGCTATTTCGGGATCGGCCGGTTCCCGGAGGAGATCCTGCTGGCGATGTTCGACACCGATATCCTGCTGTCGTGCTTCATGGCCGGCTCGATCATCCTGCCGCGCTACGAGGGGCATTTCGTCCAGGGCAACGCCCTGACGATGCTGATGCTGCACGATCCCTACGTGGAGATGGCGAGCCGCCTCGTGTGGCTGCGCGAGCGGGCCGACATCGCCAACGATCCCAACCAGCGCTGGCGCCTCGGCCAGCTCGCCGAGGCCGCCGCCTTCACGGTCGATTACGACTATACCGACGTCAAGAGCCTCAAGCGGCTGTTTCGGATGATGCCGGAGCCGGCCTACCACCTGCTCTACAACCCCTATACCCGCCAGCTCAGCACGACGCAGCCCGACGACCGGATCATCCCGGCCAACTCGATCATCGCCGTCGAGATCCTGTCGCGGGTCGGCATCGTCGGCCATCGCGACTACTTCGAGGCGTTCATGGCCACCGTGTTCGACCGCCTCAAGATCGACGCGCCGGTGCCGCTGCCGCTGCCGATCGCCAACACGACCCTCGAACTCGCCGAGCGGCTGCGCGGCCTGCGCTTCGTGCGCGAATGGGTCGAGTTCGACACGGTGCTGAGCGACGCGGTCCACGCCTCCGTCTCGCAGAACTGGCGGGACTGACGCGATGGCGTGGCGCGGCCGCCGGACGCTGCCGGTGGCGGGATCGGACGGGCTGGATCACCGGGTCGATCTCGACAGCCGGCTCGGCGGTGCCTGGATCACGCTGGCCTGGCGCGACCTCGGCAGCGGGGGGCGCCCGCGCGCCCTCGTCAGCGTCGTGACGGCGGAGGGGACGACGACGGCGCTCGCCGAGGAGCCGACTTCGGGCGACGGCTTCGCCTGGACCGGGCGGCTGCCGGACGGCGCCGTCGCGTTGCGGTTCACCGCGCTCTCGCGCAGCGCGCCTTTTTCCCTCGACGGGCTGACCCTGCGGCGCCGCGCCCGCCTCGCTCTGACCCTGCGCGCCGCCCGGCGCCAGCCGGAACTGACCGCGCGGGCGGTGTACTGGCGCCTGCTCGGCCTCAAGCTGCGCGGCCGCGGGTTGCTGGCCCAGGCGCTCGCCCACCGCTCCGAGACCGGCTACGCCGCCTGGATCGCCCGCTTCGACCGCCGCGGACCGGAGGAGCGCGCCCGCATCCGCGCCGAGATCGCGGGTTGGGAGGCCCCTCCCCTCGTCTCCGTGCTGATGCCGGTGCACGATCCCGATCCCAAGGTGTTCGACGCGGCGATCCGCTCGGTGCGGGATCAGCTCTATCCGGCCTGGGAGCTGTGCCTCTGCGACGACGCCTCGACCGATCCGGCGATCCCCCGCCTGATCGCCCGCCATGCCGCCGCGGACGCCCGCATCCGCACGGTGCGGCGGCCCGAGAACGGCCACATCGCCCGGGCCACCAACGACGCCCTGGCGCTGGCGTCGGGCATAACTTGCGTCTTCCTCGATCACGACGACCGGCTCGCCGATACCGCCCTCTACGAGGTGGCCAAGGCGCTCCGGGACGATTCCGGCCTCGTGCTGGTCTACAGCGACGAGGACAAGATCGACGCGCGCGGGCGCCGCTTCGAGCCGCATTTCAAGTCGGATTTCGACCGCGAACTGCTCACCGGTCAGAACTACGTGAACCATCTCTGCGCCGTCCGCACCGACGCCCTGCGGGCGCTCGGCGGTCTGCGGCCGGGCTTCGAGGGTAGCCAGGACCACGATCTGCTGCTGCGGCTGACCGAGACGCTGCCGCGCGAGGCCGTCCGCCACATCCCGAAGGTGCTCTACCATTGGCGCGCGGCCGCCGGCTCCGGCACCTTCTCCGACCGGGCGCTGGCGCGGGCCGAGGACGCTCGGCTGCGGGCGCTCGCCGAGGTCGCCGAGCGGCGCGGCGCGCGGGCCGAGCGCGGGCCGCAAGGCTTCAACCGGCTGGTGCGGCCTCTGCCCGAACCCCCTCCCCTGGTCTCCGTAGTGATCCCGACCCGCGACCGGGCCGAACTTTTGGCGGTCGCCCTCGACGGGCTTTTCCGCGGCACGGACTACCCGAACCTCGAGGTCATCGTCGTCGACAACGACAGCCGCGAGGAAGCCACGCGCGCCCTGTTCGCCCGCCACGCCGACGAGCCGCGCCTGCGGGTGCTGCCGGTGCCGGGCCCCTTCAACTTTTCCGACCTGTCGAACCGAGGCGCGGCGGCGGCGCGGGGCGGCGTGCTCCTGTTCCTCAACAACGACATCGAGGTGCTGGAGCCGGGCTGGCTCGCCGAACTCGTCTCGATCGCCTGCGAGCCCGATATCGGCGCGGTCGGGGCGAAGCTCCTCTATCCCGACGGCACGCTCCAGCACGGCGGCATCGTCCTCGGCGTCGGCGGCATCGCCGGCCACAGCCATCTCGGGATCGCGGGCGACGCGCCGGGCTACTTCGCCCGCATGCAACTGACGCAGGAGGTCGCCGCCGTGACCGGCGCCTGCCTCGCGGTCCGCGCGGACATCTTCTCCGAGGTCGGCGGGTTCGACGCCGAAGCGCTGGCGGTCGCCTTCAACGACGTGGACCTGTGCCTGCGCCTGCGCCGGGCCGGCTACCGCAACGTCTGGACGCCCTACGCCCGGCTGATCCACCACGAATCGAAGAGCCGCGGGCCCGAGGACACGCCGGAGAAGCGCGCCCGGTTCGAGGCGGAATCGCGGGTGATGCGCGAGCGCTGGGGAGCGGAGCTGCGCTCCGATCCGTATTACAACCCCAACCTCTCCCGCGCCTCGGGGCATTTCCGGTTGTAGTTCCACCGGGAGGCATGCGTCCGGCACATCGGCGCGGCCTCGAGACTGCCCGGGCGATTGCAACGCGGGCGGCATCGGCACTAGGACGATGCCGCGCAGCCTCAGGCCTGCGGTGACCAAGTGTCTCTCGCAAAACTCCCGCTGCGCCGTCGAGCCCGCACGGGCCGCCGGCAGCGAACGGGAGTTTTGTGAGGCACTCCAAAAGGGGCGGCGGAGGCTTCGATGCGGATAGCGATGATTGGTTCGGGCTATGTCGGCCTGGTGTCGGGGGCGTGCTTCGCCGATTTCGGGCATGAGGTGGTCTGCGTCGATGTCGATCCGAGGAAGATCGAGGCGCTGGAGGCCGGCCGCATGCCGATCTACGAGCCCGGCCTCGAAACGCTGGTCGCCGACAACGTCCGCGCCAAGCGCCTGTCCTTCACCACCGACCTGAAACCCGCCGTCGCCGGGGCGGATGCCGTGTTCATCGCGGTCGGCACGCCCTCGCGCCGCGGCGACGGCTTCGCCGACCTGTCCTACGTCTACGCCGCCGCCAAAGAGATCGCCCAGGCGGTGACCGGTTACACCGTGGTGGTGACCAAATCGACCGTCCCGGTCGGCACCGGCGACGAGGTCGAGCGCATCATCCGCGAGGCCAACCCGAACGCCGAGGTCGGCGTCGCCTCGAACCCCGAGTTCCTGCGCGAGGGCGCGGCCATCGGCGACTTCAAGCGCCCCGACCGCATCGTCATCGGCGCCGAGGACGAGCGCGCGGCGGACGTCATGCGCGAGGTCTACCGCCCGCTCTACCTCAACGCCGCACCGATCCTCGTCACCGGGCGGCGCACCGCGGAGCTGACCAAGTACGCCGCCAACGCGTTCCTGGCGACCAAGATCACCTTCATCAACGAGATCGCCGACCTGTGCGAGCGGGTCGGCGCCAACGTGCAGGAGGTCGCCCGCGGCATCGGGCTCGACAACCGCATCGGTTCGAAGTTCCTGCATGCCGGCCCCGGCTACGGCGGCTCGTGCTTCCCCAAGGACACGCTGGCGCTGGTCAAGACGGCGCAGGACTACGCGACCCCGATCCGGATCGTCGAGACGGTGGTCTCGGTCAACGACCAGAGGAAGCGCGCGATGGCCCGCAAGGTGATCGCGGCGGCCGGGGGCTCGGTGCGGGGCAAGACGGTGGCTTTGCTCGGTCTGACGTTCAAGCCGGACACCGACGACATGCGCGACGCGCCCTCGCTGTCGATCATCTCCGGTCTTCAGGACGGCGGGGCGCGGGTGGTGGCGTTCGACCCCGAGGGGATCGAGCAGGCCAAGCCCCTGCTGGAGGGCGTGAGCTACGCCGAGGACGCGTACGCCTGCGCCACGGGTGCGGACGTGGTGGTTCTGGTGACGGAATGGAGCGCGTTCCGGGCGCTCGACCTGCCGCGGCTGAAGGGCCTGATGGCGGCCCCGGTGATGGTCGATCTGCGCAACGTCTACTCGCCGCAGGAGGCCGCCAAGCACGGCTTCCGCTACACCGGCGTCGGCGTCGTCTAATCCTGAGAGCGGTCGGCGCCGGGCCGGATCGGCCCGCCGCCGGTTGCCGACGCTTCAGCGATGATGTTGCAGTGCGGTTGTTCTCGCGATCGCGCCGTGACATCTTGCTCGGGCGGGATCGAAGCGACCGCGATCCGCCGCACCTTCGCGCACTGCTTGCAGTCCGACGGACGACATTGTCCGAAGTCTTCGATCGGGTTTCGTCGCGCTCGCGGCGAAAATGTGGCCGAACTCGCTCAGGCTATGGCCCCCCGAACCTATCATTCGGCAGTCCTGGCCCGTGCCGTTTCGGCAAACGCCCAAGCCTCGACTGATGAATACGCGCCACACATTCTCCCCATCTCATGGATTAAGGGGGGATGAGGCGACCGCGCGGGTTGGAGCGGCCGGGGGACCGTACTAGAGCTTCGACTCTGCGGTTGCGCCCGGTGCCGGTGCCCGCATCGGAATCACGAGCGTAACGGATCGACGTGACAAACCGCAAAGACATCGCGATCGTCGGCCGCGCCTGCCGCCTGCCCGGCGCCTCCAGCGTCGAGGGACTGTGGCAGCTCCTCACCGAGGGCCGCTGCGCCGTCTCGCGCATCCCCGACGACCGGTGGTCGCTGCCGGCCTACGCCCATCCCCGCGCCCAGGAGCGCGGCAAGAGCTACACCTGGGCCGCGGGCATCCTCGACGACATCTGGTCGTTCGATCCCGGCGTGTTCGGCATCTCGCCCCGCGAGGCCGAGCAGATGGACCCGCAGCAGCGGCTTCTGCTCGAACTCACCTGGGAAGCGCTCGAAGACGCCGGCCTGCGCCCGTCCTCGGTGGCGGGCTCGGACATCGGCGTGTTCGTCGGCGCCTCCTCGCTCGATTACGGCAACCTGCGCGTCCTCGATCCGGCCTCCAGCGACGCCTACGCCGCGACCGGCAACACGCTCTCGATCATCTCGAACCGCATCTCCTACATCTTCGATCTGAAGGGCCCGAGCTTCACCCTCGACACCGCCTGCTCGTCCTCGCTGGTCGCGCTCAACGCCGCGATCACGGCGATCGAGGCGGGGCAGGTCGACACCGCCGTGGTGGCGGGCGCGAGCCTGTTGGTCAGCCCGTTCAACTTCATCTCGTTCTCCAACGCGCAGATGCTGTCGCGCACCGGCCTGTGCCAAGCCTTCTCGGCGAACGCCGACGGCTACGTGCGCGCCGAGGGCGGCGTCGTCCTGATCCTGCAATCGGCCGAGGCCGCCGCCCACTCCGGGCGCACCGTGAGGGGCCGGATCGCGGCGAGCGGCGTCAACTCGGACGGGCGCACCACCGGCATCACCCTGCCCTCCGGCAACGCGCAGGCCGCCCTGCTGGAGCAGGTCTACCGTCAGGCCGGCATTGATCCGAACCGAATCGCCTTCGTCGAGGCGCACGGCACCGGCACCCCGGTCGGCGACCCGATCGAGGCCGGCGCCATCGGGAGCAAGCTCGGCAAGACGCGCCGCGCCCCGCTGCCGATCGGCTCGATCAAGACCAATATCGGCCATACCGAGCCGGTCTCCGGCCTCGCCGGCCTGCTCAAGGCGAGCCTTGCGCTCGAGAACGACGTGTTTCCGGCCTCACTGCACGCGGCCGAGCTGAACCCCGACATCCCGTTCGAGGCGCTGAACCTCGCGGTCAACCGCGCGCCGCTGGCGCTGGCCCGCGGGCCCGAGCGCTTCGCCGGCGTCAACTCCTTCGGCTTCGGCGGCACCAACGCCCACGTCGTGCTGACGGACCCCGCCCCCGTCGCGACCGCGGCCAAGGCCGAGTCCGGCCGCGCCCCGGAGATGCTGCTGCTCTCGGCCCAGAGCCGCGCCGCGCTCGAAGATCTCGCCCTCGACTACGCCGCCCGCCTCGATTCGGCGTCCGCTGAAGAAGCCGCGCGTATCGCCGCCGCCGCGGCCCACCGCCGCGAGCGCCTGCCCGTGCGGCTCGCCGCGCCGCTCGGGGCCGGCATCGATCTCGCCGCTGCGCTCCGCACGCTCTCCGAGGGCGAGGACGACGACGCGGCGGTCGTCGGTCAGGCGGTCGAGCGCAACGCCGACATCGCCTTCGTCTATTCGGGCAACGGCAGCCAGTGGGTCGGCATGGGCCGCGAGGCCTATGACGGCAACGCGACCTTCCGCGAGCGCTTCGACCGCGCCGACGCGCTGTTCGCCCCGCTCTCCGGCTGGTCGCTCAAGGAGGCGATGTTCGCCGACGACCTCGACAGCCGCCTGTCGCTGACCCGGGTCTCGCAGCCCCTCATCTTCGCGATCCAGACCGCGTCCACCGCGGCGCTCCGCGCCAAGGGCCTGACCCCGAACTTCGTGCTCGGCCACAGCGTCGGCGAGATCGCGGCGGCGGAAGCCGCCGGCATCCTTAGCCTGGAGCAGGCCGTCCGGGTCATCTTCTACCGCAGCAAGCATCAGGAGACGACGCGCGGCTACGGCACCATGGCGGTGCTGCTCGGGCCGGTCGAGGAGATGGAGGCGTTCCTCGCCGACTACCCGACGCTGGACGTCGCCGCCTACAACAGCCCCAAGGCGATCACGGTCGCCGGCCCCGAGGCCGCCATCGAATCGGCGATGAAGGCGCTGACGCGCAAGCGCCGCCGCGGGCGCAAGCTCGATCTCGAATACCCCTTCCACGGCCGGCTGATGGACCCGACCGAGCGTCCGCTGCTGCGCGACCTCGACGGGCTCAAGGCGTCGGCCGGCCACACCGCCATGGTCTCGACCGTGACCGGCACGGTGCTGCCCGGCGCCCGCTTCGGCGCGGGCTACTGGTGGCGCAACATCCGCGAGCCCGTGCGCTTCTGCGACGCCCTGCAGGAGGCGACCCGCCAGGGCGCCCGCGTGTTCGTCGAGGTCGGCCCGCGCGCGACCCTGCTGCCGCATATCGGCGACGCCGTCGAACCGCTCGGCATCGAGGTCGCCTCGGTCGGCGTGCTCCACCGCAAGCCGGCGGGCGCCGACCCCATCGCCAAGGCCGTCGCCGCCGCCCTCGTGGCCGGTGCGCGCGTCGATGAGGCGCTGCTGTTCGGCGACGATCCGGCCGGCCCTGTCGCCCTGCCGCTCTATCCCTGGCAGCGCCGCTCCTTCCGCCTCGGCGAGACGGCGGAAGTCGTGGGTGCGGCCGTGCCGCGGCCCTACCATCCGCTGGTGGGCGCCCGCGCCGGCCACGACGCCCTCGAATGGCACGGCCATCTCGATCCGGCCCTCGTGCCCGATCTCGAAGACCACCGCATCGACGGTCAGGTGATCCTGCCCGGCGCCGCCTTCGTCGAGATGGCGCTGCACGTCGCCCGCGAGTCCCTGCGCTCGGACGTGGCGACTCTGGCCGACGTCGAGATCGTGGCCCCCATGGTCTTCGCCGAGGAATCCTTGCGCGAAGTGCTGGTGCGGCTGTCCGGCCACCAGATCCAGATCCTCAGCCGTCCCCGCCTGACCCAGGCCGCGTGGCAGCTCCACGCCTCGGCCAAGATCATCGAGGGCGACTTCCCGGCCCCCGCCCGCCGCGACGTCGGCCTCCCGGCGGACCACGCGGTCGCGGGTGAGGACCTGTATCGCCGGGCATTCGCCTCCGGCCTCGGCTTCGGCGAGAGCTTCCGTCAGGTCGCGGCCTCGGCCCGCATCGACGAGACCACCATCGTCTCCGAGCTGAAGCCCGCGGAGACCGACGCCCGCTACGGCCTCGTGCCGTCGCGCCTCGATTCCTGCTTCCACGGCCTGATCCTGCTCTTCGCCGAACTCATGGGCGAGGGCTCGACCAAGGCCTACGTGCCGGTCCGCTTCGGCGAGATCCGCCTGCTGCGCCCCGGCGCCGTGATCGCGCGGGCGGAAATCCGCACGCGCCGCTGCAACGAGCGCTCGATCCTGGCCGACTTCACCCTCCTCGACACGGACGGCGAGGTCATCGCCACGATCCGCGAGGGCCGGTTCCAGGCGCTTCGCGCCAAGTCTGGCAGCGACCTCGACGCCTTCGCCATCGCGCAGGTCAGCGAACTCGCCACCGAACCCACCGCCCTGCCGCTGGAGCGCCGCCCGGCGCTGGCCGAGCGCCTGCGCCCGTCGCTCGCCGGCGCGACCGCTCCGAGCGACGCCGAACTCGGCCCCGGCCATCTCCTGCTCGAAGGCTGGGCCACCGCGCTCGCCTACCGCCTCGCGGAAGGCCTGAGCCGCAACGGCGCGGTCGATCTCGCCGATCCGCGCCTGCCCGCCTCTCTGCGTCCCTGGGCCGTCAACGCCCTCTACGCGCTGGAGAGCAGCGGGCTCGCCACCCACGAGCCCCGCGGGCGCGACGGCGGTCGCTGGCGCATCCGGCAGGACGTGACCCTGCCCTCGCCGGAAGAGACCATGCGCTGGATCGCGGCGGACCAGCCGGAGCTGTCCGCCGAGCTGGTGCTCTTGGCCGACACCACCGCCCTCGTCGCCCGCCTACTGGCCGGTGAGCCGGTCGCCTCGGCCAGCCTGCCGCCCGCGGCGCTCGACGCGTTCCACCTGCGCAGCGCCACCGCCCGCGCCTCCGCCGCCACCGTCGCCGACATCGTCGAGCGCAGCCGCGAGCGCCTGCCGCGCGACCGGGCTCTGCGCATCCTGCAAGTCGGCTTCGGCCCGCTCTCGGCGCTCGCCGCCGCCTTCGCCCGTGAGAGCGGCGCCGTCCTGAGCGTCTTGGAGACCGACCGGCGCCTCGCCGAGCGCGCCCGTCTTGCGCTCCACGCCCGCGTCGGCGTCATCGAATCCGCCGACGAGTTGCCGGCCGACTCGTTCGATCTCGTGCTCGCCAGCGACGTGCTGCACCGGGCGGAAGCCGGCCTGCCGACCCGCGTCGGCGCGGCGCTCGCCACCGGCGGCCTGCTGATCGCCGTCGAGCCCGGCGCCTCGCTGTTCCGCGACCTCGTCTTCGGCCTGACGCCCGACTGGTTCACCGAGATCGTGCCCGACCAGCCGCTCTCGCGCCTGCCCGACGTGACCGGCTGGCAGCGGACCCTGAGCGCCACCGGCCTCGTGCGCGTCTCCGCCGACCGGGCGGTCTCCGCCAACGGCGGCGACCTACTCCTCGTCGCCGAGGCCCCGGCCCGGCCGATGGTCGGCCATGGCCAAAGCTTCGCCTTCGTCGTCGGCTCCGACGACGCCATCGGCGCCGAGACGGCCTCCTCGCTCGCCACCCTGCTGATCGCCAGCGGCGTCCACGTCTCGATCATCCTCGATTCCGAGCAGTCGCTGCTCGAACTGGAGCGCGAGACCCCCGACACCGTGGTCTTCCTCGCCGGCGCCTTTGCGCAAGAAGGCGAGGCCTCGGCCCGCCTGCGCGACCGCTGCCTCAGCCTCAAGCGCTGCGCCGAGCATCTCGGCAACCGCCAGACCCGGCTCTGGGTGATCGCTCCCGGCGCGACCCGCGACGCGGGCGGCGAGACCGCGGCCGTCGAGGCCGGCGTGTGGGCCTTCAGCCGCACGCTCGCCAACGAGGCGGCCAACCTCGACATCCGCCGGGTCGATCTCGACCCGTCGCTGTCCTCGAAGCTCTCCGCCGAGCGCCTGCGCGCCCTGATCCTGTCCGGCACCCCCGAGACCGAGATCGTGCTCGACGCCGACGCCACCCGCGTGGTCCGCTTCCATCCCGGCCGCTCCGTGCAAGCCGGCGGCGACGCCGCCCCGGCGGCGCGCCTGGAACGCTCGAACACCGGCGGCCTCAACGAGATGGTCTGGGGCCCGGCCGAGCGCGCCGCCCCCGGCGCGGGCGAGGTCGAGATCGCGGTGGCCGCCACCGGCCTCAACTTCCGCGACGTGCTCTGGGCGCTCTCCATGCTCCCGGAGGAAATCCTGGAGGACGGCTTCGCCGGGCCGCGGCTGGGCCTCGAAGTCTCCGGCAAGGTCACCGCCGTCGGCCCCGGCGTGGTCGATTTCCACGTAGGCGACCCGGTCGTCGCCTTCGCGCAATCGGGCTTCGCCACCCACGTGGTCGTGCCCGAGATGGTCGTGGCGCCGATGCCCGAAGGGCTCGATCCGTCCGCCGCCGCCACCGTGCCGGTCGCCTTCCTCACCGCCTACTACGCGCTCGTGACCTGCGCCCGCCTGCGCAAGGGGGAGTGGCTGCTGGTCCATGGCGGCGCAGGCGGCGTCGGGCTCGCCGCGCTCCAGATCGCGAAGTGGAAGGGCGCCCGCGTCATCGCCACCGCCGGCTCGCGCGAGAAGCGGGCGCTCGTCGAGGCGCTTGGCGCCGAGCACGTGCTCGATTCCCGCTCGCTCGCCTTCGTGGACGATGTCCGCCGCATCACCGGCGACGGCGTCGACGTGGTCCTCAACTCGCTGTTCGGCGAGATGATGGAGCGATCCCTCAACGTCCTGCGCCCGTTCGGCCGCTTCGTGGAGCTGGGCAAGCGCGACTACGTCGCCAACACCCATATCGGTCTGCGCCCGTTCCGCCGGAACCTCTCCTATTTCGGCGTCGATCTCGATCAGGTGCTCCAGCACCAGGGCGAGGACGGCGCGCGGATGTTCCGCGAGGTGATGGCGCTCTTCGCCGACGGGGGCCTGCGCCCGCTGCCCTACCAGCCGTTCGCCGCCGAGGAGACCTCGGACGCGTTCCGGCTGATGCAGCAATCCGGGCATGTCGGTAAGATCGTCGTGACGCCGCCGGCACCCGGCAGCGTCGCCCGCATCCAGCGCAACGCCTTCACGGTGAGCCCGGGCGGCGTCCACCTCGTCACGGGGGGCCTCGGCGGCTTCGGCATCGAGGCGGCCCGCTGGCTCGCCGACCGCGGCGCCACCCGCATCCTGCTGGTCGGCCGCTCGGGCAAGCCGAGCGACGAGGGCCGCGAAGTCATCGCCGAGCTGACGGCGCGCGGCGTCCGCGTCGAGACCAAGGCCTGCGACATCACCAGCCGCAAGGCCATCGATGCGCTGATTGCCGGCATCGAAGCCGGCGGCGACAAGCTCGCGGGCGTGATCCACGGCGCGATGGTGCTGCAGGACGGCCTGATCGCGGCGATCGAGCCCGAGACGCTGGAGGCGGTGATCGCCCCCAAGGTGATCGGCGCGACCCATCTCGACGCCGCCACCCGCGGCCGGGCGCTCGACTACTTCGTGCTGTTCTCCTCGGCCACGACCTTCATCGGCAATCCGGGCCAGGGCTCCTATGTCGCCGCCAACGGCTTCATGGAGGGGCTGGCCCGCCAGCGGCGCAAGCTCGGCCTGCCCGCGCTTGCGGTCGCCTGGGGTGCCATCGGCGATGTCGGCGTGCTCGCCCGCAACAAGGGCGTGATGGACACGCTGGCCTCCCGCGTTGGCGTCACGCCGATGGAGGCCCGCCGCTGCCTCGACCTGATGGCCGAGGCGCTGGAGGGCCAGGGTCCGGCCGCCGACGAGGGCGTGATCGCCATCGCCGCCATGCATTGGGGCAAGGCCCGCGAGCGCCTCGCGACGCTCCGCTCGCCGAGCTACGGCAGCCTCGGCACCGACCAGCAGGCGGAATCGGGCGCGGTCACGGCGATCAACATCGGCGCGCTGCTGCGGGCCTCGGACATCGACGAGGTTCGGAAGACCGTGGCCGACGCCATCGTCGAGGACATCGCCCGCATCCTGCGCCTGCCCAAGGACGACATCAGCCGCGTGCGCCAGCTCTCGGAGATCGGCCTCGATTCGCTGATGGGCGTCGAACTCGGCGCCAGCCTGCAGGAGCGCTTCGCCCTCGACGCGCCGCCCGCGGGCATCTCGTCCGGGCTGACCGTGAACGAATTGACCGAGACGCTGATCCAGGCGGTCGCCGCCCCGGTGGATGAGGCGGCGGGTGTGACGCTCAGCCTCTCCGCCAAGCACGTCAGCAACCTGGACGCGGCGACGCTGGTGCCGTTCAACGAGCTGGTCGAACAGAACGTCGCGGACATCAAAGAGATCCTGCCATGACCCAGTCGTCGCGCCCGCAGGATGGCCGCGCCGCGCTCGCCGGCTTCGTCACCAACCGGCTCGGCCGCGCCAACGCGGCCCGGCCCGAGGCTGCTGCGGAAGCCAAGGCGCCGACGCGCTCCGAGCACCAGAGCTTCGAGAAGCTGACGGGCTATCGCGAGCTGAAGCTCCAGCGCTCAGCCGCCGACCTGATCGGGCTCAACAACCCATTCTTCCGCGTCCACGAGACCCGCGCGGCGGCGACCACGCGGATCGACGGCAAGGCCTTCGCCAACTACTCGTCCTACGACTATCTCGGCCTCAACGGGCACCCGGCGGTGAGCGGGGCCGCGCGCAAGGCGATCGAGGCGTTCGGCACCTCGGCGTCCGCCAGCCGGCTGGTGGCGGGCGAGCGGCCGGTCCACCTCAAGCTCGAACGCGCGCTGGCCTCCCACTACGAGACCGAAGCCTGCGTCATCATGGTGAGCGGGCATGCCACCAACGTCACCGCCATCGGCGCCATGCTGGAGCCGGCGGACGTGATCTTCCACGACGCGCTGATCCACAACAGCGTCGTCACGGGCGCCCAGCTCTCGGGCGCGCAGCGCCGCTCCTTCGCCCACAACGATCCGGCCGCCCTGGAGAAGGTGCTGGAGGCGACCCGCCACGAGCACCGCCGCGCGCTGATCGTGATCGAGGGCCTCTACAGCATGGACGGCGACGCGCCGGATCTGGCCGCCTTCGTCGAGCTGAAGCGCCGCTACGATTGCTGGCTGATGGTGGACGACGCCCACGGCCTCGGCGTGCTGGGCCGCACCGGTGCCGGCCTGCACGAGCATTGCGGCGTCGCGGCCTCCGACGTCGACATCTGGATGGGCACGCTCTCGAAGACGCTTTCCTCCTGCGGCGGCTACGTCTGCGGGCCGGGGGTGCTGATCGAGTACCTGAAATGCACCGCGGGCGGCTTCCTCTACAGCGTCGGCATGTCCCCGCCGCTCGCAGCCGCCGCCGATGCCGCCCTCTCGGTGCTGCACGCCGAGCCCGAGCGCGTCGAGCGCCTGCGCCGCAACGGCGGGCTCTTCCTCACGGCAGCCAAGAAGCACGGCCTCAACACCGGCACGAGTCTGGGCCTCGCGGTGATCCCGGTGATCGTCGGCGATTCGCTCAAAGCCGTGACGCTCTCCGACCGCCTGTTCAAGCGCGGCATCAACGTCCAGCCGATCATCCACCCGGCGGTGCCGGAGCGCTCCTCGCGCCTGCGCTTCTTCATGACCTCCGAACACACGCCGGAACAGATCGCCGAGACGGTCGCGGCGGTGGCGGAAGAACTGGCGGCGCTGGAAACCGGCGCGACGCTGATCGAGCAGCTGATGGCGCGCCGGGGGGCGTGAGCCCTTCGCCATGCACATCCGATACGACGATATTTTGAGGAGAATCGAAGAACCACCTCGCTGGTGGGCTAATGGTGTTCCTCGATATGACGACTTTCGTCCAGAAGATTTAGACGTTTACGCAAGAGAGGCCGCTCTCGTACATATTCGTTGTCAGAATTGCCATACAAACTTCCATGTTGGGATTTTCACACGATTTGAGTTCCATGGAAAAAACGGTGACAAGACGATCGAGTATGCGTTAAGGGGCGGACTCGGTATTTGTGCTGGAGATCCGCCAAACATATGCTGTTTTCCGGGGAACAGCATGAGTTCCGTTGAAGTTACTGTTATCCAGTTTTGGAAGTCAGATGCAGTAAATCCATGGATTTGGCATCGTGAAACAACGCTTGAGCGCGTGTTTGTTGAAGAGTGAAAGCGATTCGGCTCTTCGATTGAAATTAGAAAGGCGAGAAGTCTGTTAAGCTTCAGTGCCGCCCAGCCAGCCAGATCACATGCCGCGCCCCGCGCTTGCCCCGGGCCCGCGTGGCCACTTCCTCGACCGAAAATCCCGCCTGCCCGAGCCGTCGCGTGAACGCCGCGTCGGGATGGGCCGACCACACCGCCAGCACGCCGCGGGGGCGCAGGGCCGCGCGCGCTGATGCGAGGCCGGTGGCGTCGTAGAGGCGGTCGTTGGCCGCGCGGGTGAGGCCGTCAGGGCCGTTGTCCACGTCGAGAAGGATGGCGTCGTAGGCGTTGGCCCGCTCCCGGATCACCGCCGCCACGTCGGCCTCGCGGATCGTCACGCGGGGATCGGCGAGGCTTGGGCCGGTCAGCGCCGCCATCGGCCCGCGGGCCCAGGCCAGCACCGCCGGCACGATCTCGGCGACGGTGATCGCGGCGCCTTGCGGGAAATGGCTGAGCGCCGCGCGTAACGTAAAACCCATGCCGTAGCCGCCGATCAGCACCCGCGGCGCGGGCACGCCCGCGACACGCTCGGCGGCGAGCTGGGCCAGCGCCTCCTCCGAGCCGAAGAGGCGGCTGTTCATGAGTTCGTTGCGGTCGAGCTGGATCGAGAACTCGGTCCCCCGCCGCATCAGCCGCAGCGTGCCGGCCTCGCCGGGGATCGGGGCGGTGTCGAGGTGTTCCCAGGGGATCATGAAACGCACCACCTGAACCCTCCCCCCTCTGCGGGGGAGGGTGGCCCCTGCGTCAGCAGGGGTCGGGAGAGGGGAGCGACGGCGCCGCTTGGCCGCCCTTGATGGAGATTCTTCGGAAGCGTCGCTCCCCTCTCCCGCCTGCTCCGCAGGCACCATCCCCCGCAGAGGGGGGAGGGTTACAGGTCGTCACATCCCAAACTGAACTTCCCGGCTATTCCCGCGCTTCAGGTTGCGGAAGCGCGCCATCGCCCAGAGCGGGAAGAACTTCGGGTAGCCGTGGTAGCGGAGGTAGAACACCCGCGGGAAGCCGGTGGCGGTGTAGCGCTCTTCCTTCCACAGGCCGTCGCCGCCCTGCGTGCGCAGCAGGTAGTTGACGCCCCGCGCCACGGCCGGATCGTCCACCTCGCCCGCCGCCATGAGGGCGAGCAGCGCCCAGGCGGTCTGCGAGGCGGTGGAGTAGCCCGGCTCGAATTCGGGGTTGAGCTTGTAGGACGAGGCGTCCTCGCCCCAGCCGCCATCCGGGTTCTGGATGCGGATCAGCCACGCCACGGCCTTGCGGATCTCCGGCGATTGCGGATCGACGCCCGCGGCGTTCAGCGCGCAGAGCACTGACCACGTGCCGTAGATGAAGTTCATGCCCCAGCGGCCGTACCAGCTGCCGTCCTTCTCCTGATCGTTGAGCAGGTAGGTGACGCCGCGGTCGAGCGCGCGGCTCGTCGCGCGGGTCTCGCCGAGCTGCGACAGCATCGAGACGACGCGGGCGGTGACGTCCGCGGTCGGCGGGTCGAGCAGCGCGCCGTGGTCCGAGAACGGGATGTGGTTGAGGTAGTGGTGGTTGTTATCGGCGTCGAAGGCCGCCCAGCCGCCGTCGGCGCTCTGCAGGCCCTCGACCCATTCGCGGGCGCGGGCGATGGCCTGCGAATAGTCCGGCATGTCGCTGACCAGCCCGTGCTGGCGCATGGCGCGGTCCATCGCCATCACGACGACGGCGGTGTCGTCGAGATCGGGATAGTGCGGGTTGGCGTATTGGAACGCCCAGCCGCCGGGGCGCACGTTCGGCTTGGTCTCGGCCCAGTCGCCCTTGATGTCGAGCACCTGAAGGGGCTTCAGCCAGTCGAGGCCCGCGCGCGCCATCCCCTCGGCCTCGGCGCCGCCGGCCTCAAGCATCGCGTGGCTGTTGAGCGCCGTATCCCAGACCGGCGAGAGGCAGGGCTGGACGTAGGCCTCGTCGTCCTTCTCGGCGACGAGTTTTTCGATGGCCTCCAGCGCGATCTTCACCTGCGGATGATCCGGCGGGTAGCCCAGCACCTCGTACATCAGCACCGAGTTGACCATGGCCGGGAAGATGGCGCCCAGGCCGTCCTCGCCGTTCAGGCGCTCGCTGGTCCAGGCCACCGCCTTGTCGATGGCGCGCTGGCGGATGCCCTTGGGGAACTTGTCCTGCGTCCGCTGCAGCACGCGGTCGATCGCGCCGAAGATCGGCGTCCACGGCCAAGTGGCGTGCGGCGAGCCCGGCCAGGTGCGCACCGATTCGGGCGGGGTGACGAACAACTCGGACACGCCGATGCCGCGCGGGTTCTTGGCCCGCGGCTTCTTCGCCTGGATGACGAAGAGCGGCACCATGGTGCAGCGGGCCCAGTACGACACCTTGTCGAGGTGGAACGGGAACCACTTCGGCAGGTGCATCACCTCCACCGGCATCACCGGCACGGCGCGCCACGGCACCTCGCCGTAGAGCGCCAGCAGGATGCGGGTGAAGACGTTGGCGTTGGCCGCGCCGCCGCGCTGGAGGATCGCCTTGCGGGCCGCGCGCATGTGGGCGGCCTCGATGTCGTCGCCGATCATCTTGAGGGCGAAATAGGCCTTTACCGTCGCGCTGATGTCGAACGGGCCGTCATGGACGAGCGCCCAGCCGCCATGCGCCTTCGACTGCGTGCGCCGCAGGTAGTTGCCGATCTTGGCTTCCAGGCCGTCGCGCGGCACGGTCCCGCGGAACTGGTGGAACAGGATGTATTCGGAGGGGATGGTGGCATCTGCCTCCAGCTCGAAGCAGATGTGGCCATCGGCCTGCGTCATGGCGGTGAGGGCGCGGGTGGCGTCCTGCACGCCGCGCTCCACATCGACGAGGGACACGTCGCGCGTCTTCGGACGGTGCAACTGCTCGACCTTGCCTGCCGCCTCGCGCATCGCCGTCGCCTCTCCGGACTGTCGTGACGCCGTGGTCATGCTTCAAGCGACTCCCTGTGCCTGTGCCCGCCCGCACATCCCGTTGCGGGACAGCGCGAGCGCGGCGTTCGTCCCGGAGCGGATCGCGCCCTCGATGGTCGAGGGCAGGCCCGTCTCCGTCCAATCACCCGCCAGAGCGAGATTAGGCGTACGCGTCGCGGCACTTGCGCGCCGCGCGGCCTCGGCGGGCGTGGCCGCGAAGGTCGCCCGCTTCTCCTTGACGATCTGCCAGCTAGGCAATTCGCGTGCTACCCCATTGAGTTCCGCGATCTCAAGCCAGATTTGGCGGGCCAGTTCCTCGCGGGGTGCATCGAGCAGGCGATCGGCCCCGCTTATGGTGACCGAGAACCGGTCCGGATAGGCGAACAGCCACTCGGTCAGCCCGCCGACGACGCCGAGCAGCAGCGGCGCGCCCTCCGGCGGGCGAATCGCGAAATGCGCGTTGACGATGGATCGGAACGCCTTCGGGGTCGGCGTACCGGGCAGCAGATCCTCGATCACCCACGGCGGCAGGGCCAGCACGACCGAATCGTCGGGGCCGATCACGGTCGGCTCGTCGGTGAAGTCGAGGCGCTCGACGCGACCCGCGCCGACCTGCACCGCGCGCAGGCGGCGGCCGTAGCGGATTTCCGCGCCGCGCTCCGTCAGGAAGCGAATCGCCGGATCGACGAAGGCGGTGGACAGGCCCTCGACCGCCACCAGCGGGCGGCAGGCGCGCCCGCCCGCGCCCAGCGTCTCGCGCAGGATCGTGGCAGCGAGCCCCACATCGCTCTCGCGGGGATCGGTGTTGAGGGCGGCGAGCAGCACCGGATGCCACAGCCGGTCGTAGAGCGGGCCCTCGCAGGCCATCTTCTCGCCGATGGTGCCACTCCGCCCCGGCGCGCTGCCGGAGGCCGCCATCATCAGCGAGAGCGGGGCGAGGTAGTCGCGGGCGCGGGTGCCCGGCACGCGCCGGCCCGCGCGCAGCACCCACCACGGCAGGCGGCCGGGGTTGGGGCGGAGTGTCCAGCGCTCGCCGGTGCGGAGATCCGCGAACGGGAAGGCGGCCTCGTCCGGGCCGGTCAGCGCGTCGTCCGGCGCGCCGATCCTCGCCATGAAGTCGAGGGTCGAGCGGTTGCCCGACAGGAGCAGGTGGTTGCCGTTGTCGATGGTGAGCCCGAGCGAGGGGTCGTAGTACGAGCGGCAGCGCCCCCCGGCCTGCTTGGCGGCCTCGTGCAGCACGACATGGACGCCGGTCTCCGCGAGCGAGACGGCCGCGGACAGGCCGGCGAGCCCGGCGCCGACGACGTGAACGGTGGCCGACATCACACGATCCCGTGGCGCAACGCGACGAGGAGAAGGGACAGTTTTTTGGGTTTTACCCGCTCGCGCGGGGGCGCCCAGCCGCGGCGGATCACGGCGTCGAGATAGAGCTTGTAGGCCGCGGCCATCAGGCGGGCGGCCTTCGTCGCCTGCCGCGGACTTTTGTCGATGATCGCCCAGGTCTGGCGGTAATGCTCCTGCGCTTCCGCCGCGACGGCTTCGCAGACCTCGCCGAGGCGCGGATGGGCCAAAGCCGTCTCCGGCGTCGGGTTCATCAGGCCGATCTTGTGGAATTTTTCCATCGGCAGGTAGAGGCGGCCGCGCTCGGCGTCCTCGTCGATGTCGCGCAGGATGTTGGTGAGCTGGAGCGCCCGGCCCTGGTGCCACGCGAGCTTGACCCCCGCCTCCTCTGGCATGCCGAAGATGCGCACCGACAGCCGCCCGACCGCGCTCGCGACCCGGTCGCAGTAGAGGTCGAGGGTCGCCTCGGTCGGCGCGACGATGTCCTCGGCCGCGTCCATCGCCATGCCGTCGATGACGGCGATGAAGTCGTCGCGCTTGAGGCCGAAGCGGCGCACCGGCTCGACCAGCGGGCGCACCCGCGGGGTGGGATGGCCGGCATAGAGCGCATCGATGTCGGCGCGCCAGCTGTCGAGTTCGGCCGCGCGCAGATCCCGCGGGCCGCCGTCGTCGGCGACGTCGTCGACCGAGCGGCAGAAGGCGTAGACGGCGTACATCGCCTCGCGCCGCTCCTTCGGGAGCAGCCGCATGGCGGTGTAGAACGACGAGCCCGCCGCCGGGAGCGCCGGGCCGGTCTCGGCCTGCATCGTGGTCGCGGCGGCACTCATCGTCCGGCTCTCGTTGTGGCGGCGCGGGGCCGGAAGGGACGGCGCACCAGCGTCGCCGCGATGCCGCCGAGCGCGGTCAGCGCGAAGCCGGCCTTGCCGTGATGGACCTTTTCCGAGAGCGGATCGCGGGTCAGCAGGCCCTTGGTCAGCACGACGGCGAGGCGATGGATCGCGGCGATCTCCAGGCTCAGGCGCAGATCGTCGATGAGACCGGGCAGCGGCTTGCCCTCCTCCAAGAGGTCGAGGGTGCGCTGCGCCAGCTCGCGGATCACGGCGAGCAGTTCCGGGGGCGCCTTATCGCGCCCGAGCATCGACACGTCGGCGCCGTGCTTGGCCATGGTGTCGAGCGGGATGTAGACGCGGTTGAGATTCCGAAAGTCCTTGCCGCAATCCTGCAGGTGGTTGAGCACCTGCAACGCCGCGCAGATCGCGTCGGAGGTCTTGTAGACGCGGGCCGGGTTCTCGCCGTGCACGTCGAGGACGAAGCGGCCCACCGGCATCGCCGAGTAGCGGCAATAATGGATCAGCTCGTCCCAGTCGGCGTAGCGGTCCTTGCGCGCATCCATGCGGAAGGCGTCGAGGAGTTCGAGCGCGTGGGTCGGCGGCAGGCCGTGCGCGGCCAACTCGCGCTTGAGCGGCTCGACCGAGGGGTCGGAGCCGCCCTTGCCGGTCAGCGCGTCGGCGAGCGCGTCCAAGAGCTCGATCTTGCGCTCGGGCGACAGCCCGGTGTGGTCGGCGACGTCGTCGCCCGCGCGGACATAGTTGTAGAAGGCCAGGATCGCGCCGCGGTTCTTCGGATGGATCAGATGCGAGGCGACGGGGAAGTTCTCGTCGTGCTGGCCCTTGCCGGTGCGGGCGTCGGTGGCGGTCTGAAGGCCGGCGCTCATTTCATGTACCCCGCTCGGCCGAACCAGGAAATCGCGTCCGACAGCCCCTCGCGGTAGGGCCGCGCGGTGTAGCCGAGTTCCGAGCGCGCCTTCGCGTCGGAGAAGAACATCCGGTATTTCGACATGCGCACGCCGTCGATGGTGGCGAGCGGCGCCTTGCCGGTGACGCGGGCGATCTGCTCGGAAATGAACGCGATCGGGTAGATCACCGCGTAGGGTAGCCGGGTCGTCGGCGCCTTGCGCCCGACGATGCCGGCGATGTCGGCGAGCATGGTCGCCAGCATCACGTCCTCGCCGCCGAGGATGTAGCGCTCGCCGATGCGGCCCTTGCGGAGCGCCAGCAGATGGCCCGCGGCCACGTCGTCCACGTGGGCGAGGTTGAGGCCGGTATCGACGAAGGCCGGGATTTTTCCCTGTGCCGCATCGAGGATGATGCGCCCGGTCGGCGTCGGTTTCACGTCGCGCGGGCCGATCGGCGTCGAGGGGTTCACGATGACGGCCGGGAGCTTATCGCGAAAAACCATCTCCTCGACCACGCGCTCGGCCACGACCTTGCTGCGCTTGTAGGCGCCGATGGCGGTCTCGGGCGTCAGCGGGCGGGTCTCGTCGGCGGGGGTGCCGTCGTCGTGCGGTTTGATGGTGGCGACGCTCGACGTGTAGACGATCCGCTCGACGCCGGCCTTCAACGCCTCCTCCATCAGGATGCGGGTGCCGTCGCGGTTGGTGCGGACAATCTCCTCCATGTCCGGCGCCCACAGGCGGTAGTCCGCCGCGGCGTGGACGAGGTAGCGCTGGCCCCGCATGGCGGCGGCCACCGCCGCGCGGTCGCGCATGTCGGCCTCGACGATCTCGACATCGGGCCAGGTCAGGTTGGTACGCGGCGAGGAGGCGCGCACGGAGATGCGCACGCGAAAGCCGGCGGCGCGGAACACGTCCACCAGGGCGGCCCCGAGGAAGCCGCTGGCGCCGGTGATCAGCACCGCGCCTGCCTCGAATGGGCCGCTTGTCGTCGGCTCTGTCATGATGCTCGCGTGATCGACCGGAAGGCCCGCGCCCGCCGAGCGGCGGAGGTTCGGGCAAATGGAAACGCCGCGCCCGCCCCAACCGCCGATTCGGCGGTTCGGAACGGTGCGGCGCTTCTCTCATTCATGACGCAGCGCGGCAAGCGCCGCGCCCGCGTGGTGGGTCTTCGAACTCGGCTGAGGTGAGTTCGAAGTCTCCTTGTTAATCGCGACCGTCATTCCGGGGCGCCGAAGGCGAACCCGGAATCCACGACTGGCCTCGACGCCTCGTGAAGCCGCGCATCTCGGGTGGATTCCGGGTTCCGCTGCGCGGCCCCGGAATGACGGCGGGGTTTACGCCAACCGCAGGCGCCCCGTGCGGCTGCCCTTCTTCTGCTCGGGCAGCGCGGCGCGGACCGCCTTGAGGATGCCCTCGGCGTCGAGGCCGGCCTCGGCGTACATTTTTTCCGGCTTATCGTGGTCCTGATACAGGTCCGGCAGCGTCAGCGTCCGCACCCGAACCCGGCCCGCATCCAGCACGCCGCGCTCGGCGAGCAGATGCAGAACCATCGCCCCGAACCCGCCGACCGAGCCCTCCTCGACCGTCACCAGAACCTCGTGGCTGTTCGCCAGATCGACCACCAGCTCCGCGTCGAGCGGCTTGGCGAAGCGCGCATCCGCGACCGTCACCGCCACGCCCTCGGCCTCCAGCGCGTCGGCGGCCTTCAGCGCCTCCGACAGGCGGGTGCCGAGCGACAGCAGCGCCACCCGCGCCCCCTCGGGCCGGCGCACCACGCGACCGCGGCCGATGGCCAGAACCTCGCCGTGCTCCGGCAGCTCGACGCCGACGCCCTCGCCGCGGGGATAGCGCAGCGCGATCGGGCCGGTGTCGTGGGCATGCGCGGTCGCCACCATGTGCACCAGCTCGGCCTCGTCGGCGGCCGCCATCACCGTCATGTTCGGCAGGCAGCAGAGATAGGCCAGATCGAACGCGCCCGCGTGGGTCGCGCCGTCGGCACCGACCAGACCGGCGCGGTCCAGGGCGAAGCGGACGGGCAGGTTCTGCAGGGCGATGTCGTGCACGACCTGATCGTAGGCCCGTTGCAGGAAGGTCGAGTAGATCGCCACGAACGGCTTGTAGCCCTCGGTGGCGAGGCCGCCCGCGAAGGTCACGGCGTGCTGCTCGGCGATGCCGACATCGAAGGTCTTGTCGGGGTGGGCCTTGCCGAACAGGTCGATGCCGGTGCCGCCGGGCATGGCGGCGGTGATCGCCACAACCTTCGGGTCGGCGTCGGCGGCCTTGATCAGGCTCTCGCCGAACACACGGGTATAGGCCGGCGCGTTCGCCTTGGCCTTCGCCTGCACGCCGGACAGCACGTCGAACTTGACCACGCCGTGATAGCGGTCGGCGGAGGCCTCGGCCGGGCCGTAGCCCTTGCCTTTCTGCGTGACGACGTGGAGCAGGATCGGGCCCTGATCCGAGTCGCGCACGTTCTTGAGGACGGGGAGCAGGTGGTCGAGGTTGTGGCCGTCGACCGGGCCGACGTAGTAAAAACCCATCTCCTCGAACATCGTCCCGCCGCCGACGACGAGCGAGCGGGCATATTCCTCGGCGCGCACGGCGCGCTCGTAGAGGGCCTTGGGCAGGAGCTTGCCGAGTTGCTTGGCCGTCTCGCGCAGGCCGCGATAGGTGCCGCCGGACGCGAGCCGCGCCAGATACGCGGACATGGCGCCCACCGGCGGCGCGATCGACATGTCGTTGTCGTTGAGGATGACGATGAGGCGCGAGTGCAGCGCGCCGGCGTTGTTCATCGCCTCGTAGGCCATGCCGGCCGACATCGAGCCGTCGCCGATCACCGCGATCATGTTGCGGCGACGCCCCGGATCGGTGCCCTTCGCCTTGGCGTCGGCCTCGGCAAGATCGCGGCCCACCGCCATGCCGAGCGCCGCCGAGATCGAGGTCGAGGAATGGGCTGCGCCGAACGGGTCGTACTCGCTCTCGGACCGCTTGGTGAAGCCCGACAGCCCGCCGCCCTGGCGCAGGGTGCGGATGCGGTCCCGGCGTCCGGTGAGGATCTTGTGCGGGTAGCACTGGTGTCCGACGTCCCAGACGATGCGGTCGTCGGGGGTGTCGAACACGTGATGCAGCGCGACGGTGAGTTCGACCACGCCGAGGCCCGAGCCGAGATGGCCGCCGGTGATCGAGACGGCGTCGATCATCTCGGCGCGCACGGCGTCGGCCACTTCCTGCAGCTTGCTCTCCGGCAGCAGCCGCAGCCGGTCCGGCGTCTCAAGACCTTCGAGGATCGTCGTGTCCGCAAGTGCCAAAGTCTTCACCCATTTCTCGACGGCGGCCCGGGCCGCCTTCGGGCGGCTCGGGACGGGGCGGCGCAATTTCGGCGTCTCACCCCGGTCGCGGACCGCTCCGCTGATTCCGTGCGTCCCCCGAATCGGCGGCTTTCCCACCCGTTCGACGGACATTCGAACATGCACCTTACCGCGATCCGGTCACAGGATGCCATGATCCGAGTGCAACAGCGCCCAAGCATTTGCAGGATTCGCGTGTCCCGCATGCCTTCACAGTTAAGGAAGCCGCCTGTTTCGCGCTGGTGAGGGCTTTAAGTATGGAGTTCGGGCGGTCCGATCAACATCGGGCCGCCCCGCGAAGGTGGCCCTCGGCACGATGATTCCGATTTCGACCCTCCCGATCCTGGCGCTCGCGGCGCTGGTCACGACCGCCGCGCCCGCGACCGCGGATGCCGGCCGCGCGGAAAAAACGGAGCGCCGAAGCGACTGCGCGTGGCCCGTCCGCTGCCACCGCCCGCCGGGGCCGCCGGACCGCGACGTGCGCCCGTTCGAGGGCACCGCCCGCGGGGCGCTCGGCCGCCCCTGCGGCATCCGCTGGCGCTACACCCCCTCCGGACCCCGCCGGGTCCGGGTCTGCTTCTAGCGCCGCCGCATGATTCTCTTTCGAGTCGTCCTAATCGCGCTGCTGGCGGTCCCGCCCGGCACCGCGCTCGCCGACACGGCCCCCGCCTGCCCGGCCCTGTTTGCGGACGGCCGTGCGCCGGTCCTGTCCAACAAGAAACTCGAAGAGCGCACGGTCCCGCTCTGCTTCGACGCCTTCGCGGTACTGCATTCCGGCGTCTCGCGCACACCGCTCTATGCCGCCGAGCGGCTGACGCGGGCCAGCGTCTCCGCCGCCCGGCGGGTCGAGCGCGACGACGCCTTCCACGACGAGGACCGCCTGCCCGCCGACGACCGCGCGACGCTGGCCGACTACGTCCATAGCGGGTTCGACCGCGGCCATCTCGCCCCCGCGGGCGACATGCCGAGCCCCGAGGCGCAGGCGCAGTCCTTCACGCTCGCCAACATCGTGCCGCAGAACCGCAGCGTGAACCGCAGCCTGTGGGCCGGCATCGAGGAAAGCGTGCGGCGCCTCGCCTCCGAGCGCGGCGAGCTGTTCGTCGTCACCGGCCCGATCTTCTCCGGCCGCAACGTCGGCGCGATCAAGGGCCGGGTGCTGGTGCCGACGCAGCTCTACAAGGCGGTCTACGATCCCCGCTCCGGCGAGGCCGGCGCCTATCTCGCGGCCAACGAGGCCGGGGCCGAGTGGAAGGCGGTCTCGCTCGCCGCTCTCCGCGACACCACCGGGATCGACGTGTTTCCGGCGCTCCCCGACGCCGCCAAGGCCAGGGCCATGGACCTGCCCGAACCTCAGGAATTCTCCCGCGGGGAGGCCAGGGCCGAATCCTGGGGCGACTTCTTCCGCCAACTGGCCCACGACGTGCTCAAGCGCCTGTGGCGCGAGCTGATGCGGGCGATTTTTTGAGAGTCGAAGCTCCATGACCCGCAAGGCCGATCCCGCCTTCAAGCCCTTTGCCGACGATGCGGCCGTCCGCACGTTCGAAAACTTTTCGATCGAGAACGGCACGGCGCGCATCGCGCTGCACGGCTCCCTCGACCTCACCCGCGACCGCGAGGGGCTGCGCCGCGCCCGCGACCTGAGGGCGACCCTCGACGCCATCGTGACGGCGCTCGAAGGCGAGGACTTGCCCGAAAAGGTCGCCGAGGAGCCGGAGGCCGCGGCCGAGGTCCGAAACCCCTTCGCCTGAGCCCCGTCCTTGCCCCTGCCGGGCGGCCCTGATACTCGGAAACCCAAATTCTTCACCCGTGAGCGGACGGCGCCCGCGCGGCAGCCCTGAACCAGGGCCAGCCCCGCGCAGGGCGGCGCGCATCCGCCGATCTCCGGTCTGAGCCGGCACGGTTCCTCTCTCAAGGACGAGCGCACATGGCCCGCGATTTCATCTACCACATGCGGGGTCTCAACAAGACCTACCAGGGCGGCAAGAAGGTCCTCGATAACGTCAACCTGTCGTTCTACCCCGACGCCAAGATCGGCGTCTTGGGCATCAACGGCTCGGGCAAGTCGACGCTGCTCAAGATCATGGCCGGCATCGACAAGGACTTCACCGGCGACGGCTGGGTCGCGCAGGGCGCGCGCGTCGGCTACCTGCCGCAGGAGCCGCAGCTCGATCCCGAGAAGTCGGTGCGCGAGAACGTGATGGAGGGCGTGGCCGAGAAGCAGGCCCTGCTCGACCGCTACAACGAACTCGCCATGAACTATTCCGACGAGACCGCGGACGAGATGACCGCGCTCCAGGACAAGATCGAGGCGGGCAACCTCTGGGAGCTGGATTCCAAGGTCGATCAGGCCATAGAGGCGCTCGGCTGCCCCAGCGACGAGCAGCCCGTCGCCACGCTGTCGGGCGGCGAGCGCCGCCGCATCGCGCTCTGCCGCCTGCTGCTGTGGGAGCCTGAACTCCTGCTGCTGGACGAGCCGACCAACCACCTCGACGCCGAGACCGTGAACTGGCTGGAGGGCCACCTGCGCCAGTATCCCGGCGCGATCCTGATCGTGACCCACGACCGCTACTTCCTCGACAACGTCACGAGCTGGATCCTCGAACTCGACCGCGGCAAGGGCATCCCCTACGAGGGCAACTACTCGTCCTGGCTGGTGCAGAAGCAGAAGCGCCTGGCGCAGGAGGGCCGCGAGGACATGGCCCGCCAGCGCTCCATCGCCCGCGAGCAGGAGTGGATCGCGGCCTCGCCGAAGGCCCGCCAGTCCAAGTCCAAGGCGCGCATCACCCGCTACGAGGAGCTGGTCGCCAAGCAGCAGCAGAAGGTCGACGCCACCGCGCAGATCGTCATCCCGATCACCGAGCGGCTCGGCCAGAACGTCATCGAGTTCAAGAACCTCAACAAGGCCTACGGCGACCGCCTGCTGATCGAGGACCTGTCGTTCAAGCTGCCGCCGGGCGGCATCGTCGGCGTCATCGGCCCCAACGGCGCCGGCAAGACCACCCTGTTCAAGATGATCACCGGCAACGAGCAGCCCGATGCCGGCACCATCGCCATCGGCGAGAGCGTGCATCTCGGCTACGTCGATCAGTCGCGCGACGCGCTCGATCCGAACTCGACCGTGTGGCAGGAAATCTCGGGCGGCAACGACATCCTGTACTTCAACAAGCGCGAGATCAATTCCCGCGCCTATTGCGCGGCCTTCGCCTTCAAGGGCGGCGACCAGCAGAAGAAGGTCGGCGTGCTCTCGGGCGGCGAGCGCAACCGCGTCCACCTCGCAGCGACCTTGCGCAAGGGCGGCAACGTTCTGCTCCTCGACGAGCCGACCAACGACCTCGACATGGAGACCCTGCGGGCGCTCGAAGAGGGCCTGGAGGATTACGCGGGCTGCGCCGTGATCATCAGCCACGATCGCTGGTTCCTGAACCGCATCGCGACCCACATCCTCGCCTTCGAGGGCGACAGCCACGTCGAGTGGTTCGAAGGAAACTTCTCGGACTACGAGGCCGACAAGAAGCGGCGCCTGGGCACCGACTCGATCATCCCGAAGAAGCTGAAGTACAAGAAGTTCTCGCGCTGATTCTTTTCGGAATCATCGCTTCGGCTCCGTCTCCCTCCGTCATGGCGAGGCGGAGCCGAAGCCATCCGGCGCGCGACATCGCCGGATGGGGCGCGATCGGGCCGGTCGAACGGACGCCGCCCGGCGCGGAGGCGATCCGGCCGGGCGGCTGAAAACCCAAAAAACCTCACACCGCCCGATTGTCCGTCACCAGCCGCAGCATGCCGAAGCCGCCGACGCGCGGCCAATCGGGCGCGGCCTGCGTCTCCGCCGAGGCCCCGGCGTCACGCTCCTTCAGGTTGCCTCGCGCGATCCAGCGCACGACCTTGTTGCCGTCGTAGCGGCCGGCCTTGCGGCTCTCGCGGCGCTGAAGCCAGCGCGGCACGTCCTCGCTTTCCCGGATCATCTCTGTCTCCCCCTCAGAAGGCCCGCCCGGACCGGTCTGCCCTTCGTCGCCCGAAGAGGCCCCGCGCCGCGGCGGCGTGATCGACGGGAACAGGAGGCATCGAGATTCGGGGGAGTCGCATCCTCCAAATTGGGGATATCCGGAAAAAATCGACCTGAGGTTTCAGGTGCAACCCGAGGCGAATTGCCGAGAGAGGCCGGTGCGGCGCTGCGCTGCGGACTCTCGCTGCCGGAGCGAAGGCTCGGGCCCTGAAACAAAAAACCCGCGCGGCAGGGCTGCCGATTCGTCGCTTGACCGTACCGAGGCGGCTGCGCCACGAGGGAGGGATGCTGACCCTCGTTCGCTTCGCGGCCTGGATCGTTGCCGCGATCCTCGTCTTCGTGACGCTCTCGCCGATCGAGGCACGGCCGGTCGTCGCCTCGCCGCATCTGGAGCGGGCGGCGGCCTACGCCCTGTTCGGCTTCCTGCTCGCCCTGTCCTATCCCCGCCGCTGGCGGCTGGCGGTGGTGGCGAGCGTCGCCATGGCCGGCCTGCTCGAACTGGCCCAGGGGCTCACCGCGAGTCGGCACGGGCGGCTGTTCGATTTCTCGGTGAAGGGCACGGCGGCCGTGATGGGCGTCGTCGCCGCGCAGGTGCTCTACAGCCTGCTCGCCCGCCGCACCGCCCGCTGAAGCGGGCGGAACGGGGATCGGGCGCCGCCTCAGACGACGCCGACGCCGGTGTAGCGGAAGCCGTGCTTGGCGGCCTCCTGCGGCGAGTAGACGTTGCGCAGATCGACCATCACCGGGGCCGCCATCAGGCCCTTCAGCCGCGGCAGGTCGAGCGCCCGGAACGCGCTCCATTCCGTCACCAGAACCACCACGTCCGCACCCGTGGCGCAGGCGTACGCGTCCTCGGCGTAAGTCACGCCCTCCAGCAGCGGCTTGGCCTGCTCGATCCCCTCGGGGTCGAACGCCACCACCCGCGCCCCGCCGTCCTGAAGACCGGAGATGATCGACAGCGAGGGCGCGTCGCGCATGTCGTCGGTGTCCGGCTTGAACGTCAGACCGAGCAAAGCCACCGTCTTGCCCCGCACCGAGCCCCCGGCCGCCGCGATCACCTTGCGGGCCATCGCGCGCTTCCTCTGGTCGTTGACCGACACCACCGTCTCGACGATCCGGATCGGGGTCGCGTAGTCCTGCGCCGTCTTGACCAAGGCCAGCGTGTCCTTGGGGAAGCACGAGCCGCCGTAGCCGGGGCCGGCATGCAGGAACTTCGAACCGATGCGGTTGTCGAGCCCGATGCCGCGGGCGACCTCCTGCACGTTGGCCCCCACCTTCTCGCAGAGATCCGCGATCTCGTTGATGAAGGTGATCTTGGTCGCCAGGAACGCGTTGGCGGCGTACTTGGTCAGCTCGGCCGTGCGGCGCCCGGTGACGAGGATCGGCGCGGCGTTGAGATAGAGCGGGCGGTAGACCTCGCGCATGACGTCCGCGGCGCGCTCGTCCTCGGCGCCGATGACGATGCGGTCGGGGCGCTTGAAGTCGCCGATGGCCGCGCCCTCGCGCAGGAACTCGGGGTTCGAGGCGACGCCGACCTCGGCGTTCGGGTTGGCCTCGCGGATGATGCGCTCGACCTCGTCGCCGGTGCCGACCGGCACGGTCGATTTGGTCACCACCACGGTGTAACCGGTCACCGCCTGGGCGATCTCTTTGGCGGCGGCGTAGACGTAGGACAGGTCGGCGAAGCCGTCGCCGCGGCGCGAGGGCGTGCCGACCGCGATGAACACGGCATCCGCCCCGGCCACCGCCGGCTTGAGATCGGTGGTGAAGGACAGGCGCTTGGCCCGGACGTTGTCGGCGACCAGCGTTTCGAGGCCGGGCTCGTAGATCGGCATGCGGCCGGCCTCCAGCGCCTCGATCTTCCTCGGATCGACATCGACGCAGACCACCTCGTGCCCGAAATCGGCGAAGCACGCCCCCGACACCAGGCCGACATAGCCCGAACCAATCATCGCTATCCGCATCGAAAACCCTTTCTGGCGTGTCCTTCGAGCCCGGTGCTCACGTGTCCGGGGCCGGCGCGACCGGTGGCGTCGCGCGCCGGCCGTCCCGGCGGATCAGGCCTCGCGGTAATACTCCCGGTACCACGCCACGAAGGCCGCGATGCCGGTCTCCAGCGGCGTCTCGGGCACGCGCCCGATCAGCGCGTCCAGCAACTCCGTGCTGGCATGGGTACGCACCACGTCGCCCGGCGGCAGTGGCTTGAGGATGCGCTGCGCCGTGCGGCCGAGCGCCGCCTCCAGCGCCGCGATCATCGCGTCGAGCCGCGCCGGCTGGCCGCCGCCGATGTTGACGAGACGGTAGGGCGCGACGTCGCTCAGGCTGTCGGCAGGGCAGACCGGTCCGCCCTGCGACGGCAGCGGCGGCGGCCGGTCCGACAGCCGCAGCACCGCATCCACCAGATCGTCGATATAGGTGAAGTCGCGCTCGGCCGCGCCCTCGCCGAACACCTCGATCGGCTCGCCCGCCAGGATCTTTCGGGTGAACAGGAACAGGGCCATGTCGGGCCGGCCCCAGGGGCCGTAGACCGTGAAGAAGCGGAACGCCGTCGTCGGCACCGAGAACAGGTGGGCGTAGGAATGCGCCATCGCCTCGGTGGCGAGCTTGGAGGCGGAGTAGAGCGTCAGCGGGGTGACCGAGCGGTCGGTCTCGCGGAACGGCATCCGCTTGTTGCCGCCATAGGCCGAACTCGTCGAGGCCATCATCAGGTGGCGCACCGGATGCGCCCGCACCGCCTCCAAGAGGTTGGCGGTGCCGACGAGGTTGGACGCGACGTAGGAATCCGGGTTGATCAGGCTGTAGCGTACGCCCGCCTGGGCGGCGAGATGGAACACGATGTCGGGCTTGGCCGCCGCCATCGCGTCGCGCACGGCGCCGGGCGTCTCCAGCCGCGCCTCGACCGCCGTGAAGGTCTCGAACCGGCTCAGCTCGTCGTGCCGGGCCCGCTTGAGCGCGACGTCGTAATAATCGGAGAAGCCGTCGAACCCGGTGACGCTGTGGCCTTCGGTCAGCAGGCGGCGGCTGAGGGCGTGGCCGATGAAGCCAGCCGAGCCGGTGACGAGCGCATGCATGTCGTGGCGATGACCTCTCCTGACGGGCGGCCGGATACCACCCCGGTCCCGGAGCCGCAAGGAAGCCCGCCGCCGCCGCCGACGGGGCGGGCCGCCCCGGCTCCCGGACATTTGCTCTGTACGCAAGGCGCCTGCGACCCATGCGGGGCTTGCCTGTGGCGCAAAGCGGCTTACTTACGACCGATCAACGGCCTGCCTGATTCGACTTGTCTCCGCGACCGCGCGGCCCCGGCCTCGTCGCCCATGGGCTCCGGCGCGATGGAGAGGTCGGGTTGGCCGTGACCTCCCTCCCCGCGGGCATCGCCCCGCCCTCGCACCGACGTCAGCGAGTCTCACAATACCGAGTGTCGATCCGATGAACCAGCTTTTCCGCCTGCCGCAGATCGGTGAGGCCAACCCGATCGCGGAGCCGTCCGCCGAGTTCCGGGTGCCGTTCGCGCAGTCCGGCGCCTTCGTCTGCAAGTTCATCATCGGCGAGCCGAGCGATCAGGCGGTCTGCTGCGGCGCGCCGGTCGCCGACGGCAAGAGCTGGTGCGCCTATCACCGCCGCATCGTGTTCGAGCCGACCCGGCCCGGCCGCATCCGCTAGGACGCCGAGCCGTCACCGAGCCTTCGAGGGCGCCGCATTCCACAAGTGCGGCGCCCTTTTTCGTGTGTTTCAGTCGTAGAAATCGTCGCCGCTGATCGGCGTGAGCCGCCGGACCACGGTACCGTCCGGATAGGCGTAGCTGCGCGAGCGCATGACGAGGTAGCCCGCCGACCGCGCCTGGGCGAGGCGGCGCGCCCGGTAATCCGGCCCGTCATAGGCCGGCGGGCCGGCCTCGTAGCGCTCGTAGGCCGGCATCGGATCGGCATAGCCGTAGACCGGACGGCGGAGGCTGCGGGGCCGGAACGCGTGCCGTTCCCGCAGGTAGGACGGCGGCAGGCGTTCGCTCATGCGCCGCGGGCGCTCGACCGAGCGCGGCGCCGGCCGCTCGACCACGCTGCGGCGCGGGGTGCGGATGCCGCGGGCCTCGGCCTCGCGCTCCGCCGTCGAGCGGGCGACGGCGCGCCGGATCTGCTCCTGACGTTGCTCGGCCTGTGTCGGGGCGGATGGCGTCGGCGCGGGCGGCTCCTGCCGGGCCTGCGTCGGCTCGCGGGGCGCCGGCTCCGGGGCCCGCTCCGTCCGGGCGGGCTCCGGCGGCTTCGCCTCGGCGGGTTTGGCCGGCTCCTGCGGGGCGGTGCGGGCGGGCGGATCGGTCCAACTCGTCCCCTCGCCTTCCCCCTCGGCCCAGGCCGCCCCGGAGACGAGGCAGGCGGCGAGAACGAAGCAGAACGAAAAGCGGCCGCTCGACATGGACACGCCCTCGGGCTGGCGGAAGGAAGGGGCGCGCCGGCCCCTTTCGCGTCCTGCGATGAAGCGAACGAAAAATTAACCCCGAACGGCGCGGCCGTCCACGGGAAAAGCAGGCGCCGGGCTCAACCCCCGACGGGCTTCGTTCGATCCGTTTCGCCTCGCAATGACGGCGCGGGGTGAGACCCCGTGCGATCAATCGGACGCGGCCTCGTCCATCGGCAGGGTGCGGTAGCGCCGTGCGGCGTAGAGCAGACTCGCGCCGGAGCCGGCTTCTTCCGGGCGCAACGCCAGGGCCACGACCTCGCAGAGCAGGATGTCGTGCGTGCCGACCGTGGAGCGCTCGGTGATGCGGCAATCGAACACGGCGAGCGCGCCGGGCAGCGTCGGCGCTCCGGTCGCGAGTTCCTCCCAACGGGCGGCGCCGAAGCGCTCGGAGCGCGGCAGCGCGCCGCCGAAGGCTTCGGCCACCGGGCGCAACTCGCTCGACAGGGTGTTGACGCACAAGGCATCGTTGGCCTGGAAGGCCGGGTAGGCCGAGGCCGTGCGGTTGAGGCAGACCAGCAGGGTCGGCGGTGAATCGCTGACGCTGCACACGGCGGTCGCGGTGAAGCCGGCCCGGCCGCCGGGGCCGTCGGTGGTGACGAGATGCACCGCGCTCGCGATCCGCGCCATCGCCTCGCGATAGGTCGGCGCATCGATCGCGGGATCGGGTGGGGGCATGGAGGGGCGCCTCTCGGCCGGGAGGAGGAAGGGAAGGACGGCGGAGACGGATTCCCGCTTGAGCGATGCTGTGGGCACGACGATCCTCCGAGGCAAGGCCGGGCGGCGCGAAGACGCGTCGAGCGTGCCCGCGGTCGGAGGCGGATTCTTCCCGAAAACCGGCGCTTGCTGGCGCAAAAGGGCGGGAAACCTACGGTTCGTCCTTCTCCCGCTCACGGTCGGCGCGCTGGCTCCGGCGCAGCACGACGAGCTGCCAGACGGCGAGGCCGATCAGCAAAAGTTCGAGGGCGAGCGCGGCGATCACGGGCCGTGCAGTTTGCGCGCGGCTTCCTCGCGGTCGCGGCGGATCGAGCGCTTGACCCGCACGAGCTGCCAGACGGCGATGCCGAGGATCACCCCAAAGGCGAGGCCGATATCGAGGGCGGCGAAGCCGTGGTCGCTCACGAGGGCGCGGAGCGGCGGAAGGCGTCGCGCTCCTCCAGCGCCTCGATCAGATCGAGGACGCGCACCGCCTGACCGGAGAAGTCCCACCACGGCGGCAGGCGCCGGCCCGCGAGCGGTGCAGGATGGCGCTGCACCGCCTCGACCAGATAGGCGGTTTCGGGCAGTGCCGCCGCCAGCGGATCGGCGGCGGTGGCGACGGGAAGCGCGGCGCGGGCGAGCAGCGCGGCCTTTCGGGCGCCCGGCACGCGGGCGCGGCGGCTGACCGAATCGAGGCCGTTGGCTTCCACCTCCCGGCCGATCTCGGCGTAGATCAGGCGTGCGGCGCGGATCGCAGGCCGGCAGCCCGCCGGCAGCATGGCGATGCCGGGCTCGGAGCGGGCGTAGAGCGCTTCGGCCGAGGCCAGCAGCCGAGCCACGATCGCACGCAGGGCCGGCGTCGCCTGCGGGTCGGCCAGGAAGGCGGCCGGGTCGATGCCGGCCTCGTCGAGCCAGTCGAGCGGCAGGTAGAGACGGCCGGCCCGGGCATCCTCGCCGACGTCGCGGGCGATGTTGGTGAACTGCATGGCGACGCCGAGGTCGCAGGCGCGGGCGAGCGCGGCGGCGTCGCGCACGCCCATGACGAGGCTCATCATCGCCCCGACCGCACCCGCGACGCGGGCGCCGTAGGCGGACAGCTCGGAGAGCGTGGCGTAGCGGCGGCCCGCAATGTCCCAGGCGAGGCCTTCGAGCAGGGCGCGGGGCAGCGCCTCGGGGATGGCGTGGACGGCCAGCACGTCGGCGAGCGCCCGGTCGGCCGGGTGGTTCTCGGGACGGCCGGCCTGGGCCAGGGCGAGGCGCCGCTCCAGCCGGGCGAGCGCGGCGGCGCGATCACCGCCCGCCTCGTCCACCGCGTCGTCGGAGAGGCGGCAGAAGGCGTAGAGCCCGTAGGCCGGGCGCCGGACTCTTCCCGGCAGCAGCATCGAGGCCGCGTAAAAACTCTTCGAGCCGGCACGGATCGCCGCCCGGCAGGCGGCGTGGTCGGCCTCCGAGACGGAGAAGGACGGCTCAGGCGGAAACACGCGCATCCGGCACCACGGCATCGAGAACGCGTGCGGAGGACAGCACGCCCGGCAGGCCGGCGCCGGGATGCGTCCCGGCGCCCACGAGGTAGAGGTTGGCCACGTCTTCCGACCGGTTGTGCGGCCGGAACCATGCGGATTGCGTCAGCACCGGCTCCAGGCCGAAGCCGGAGCCGCGGAAGCTGAGGAAGTCGTCGGCGAAATCCTGGGGCGTCGTCACCTTGGAGGTGACGAGCGATGCGGACAGGCCCGGCATCACGGTCGCTTCGAGGTATCGTTCGATCTTCTGCCGGTACGGCTCGGCGAGCGCCGTCCAGTTCTGGCCGCCGGCGAGGTTGGGCACCGGCGAGAGCACGTAGAAGGCGTCGCACCCCTCGGGCGCCAGCAGCGGATCGGTCGCGGTCGGGCGATGCAGGTAGAGGCTGAAATCCTCGGCCAGATGCTTGCGGTCGAAGATGTCGGCCAGAAGCTCGCGGTAGCGCGGGCCCATCAGGATCGTGTGGTGATCGACCTCGGGGAATTTCCGGTTCGTGCCGAAGTACCAGACGAACAGCCCCATGGAGGAGGCGGCGCGCTCCAGCTTCCGCTTGCTCCAGCGCCGCGTCGTGCCGCCGAGCAGCTTGCGGTAGGTGGTGGCCGAATCGGCGTTCGAGACGACGATGTCGGCGGGGATCGTCTCGCCGCCCACCAGTTGCACCCCGGTCGCCGCCCCGCCGTTGAGGCGGATCTGCGCCACGTCGGCGCCGCAGCGGATCGTCCCGCCCTGCCCCCGGATCAGCCCGGCGAGGCCGTCCACGAGGCTCCCCGTCCCGCCCATGGCGAAGTGGACGCCCCATTGCCGTTCGAGATGGGCGATCAGGCAGTAGATGCCGCTCGCCCGGAACGGATTGCCGCCGATCAGCAGCGGGTGGAAGCTGAAGATCGTGCGCAGGCGCTCGTCGCGCAGGAAGCGGGCGACTACGTCGTAGACGCTGCGATGGCCCGACAAACGCAGGAGGTCGGGCGCGATGCGCAGCATGCTCCCGAATTTGTCGAACGGCACGTGGCCGAGTTCCTCGAAGCCGACCCGGCAGACGGCCGCGCTGTGGGCCATGAAGCGCTCGTAGCCCTCGACGTCCTCGGGCGAGAATCGGGCGACCTCGGCGCGCATGGCCGCCCGGTCGTCGCTGTAGGCGAAGCTCGATCCGTCGTCGAAGCGGATGCGGTAGAACGGGCGCATCGGCACGAGCGCCACGTCCTGCGCCATGTCGCGCCCGCACAGGCGCCACAGCTCCTCGAACAGGAACGGCGCGGTGACGATGGTGGGGCCGGCATCAAAGGTGAAGCCGTCCTGCCGGTGGACGCGGGCGCGGCCCCCCGGCTGCTCCAGCCGCTCCAGCACGGTGACGCGGTAGCCCCGCGCCCCGAGCCGCACGGCGGCTGCCAACCCGCCGAAGCCGGAGCCGATCACGACCGCGTGCGGCCGGTGATCCGGGTCGCTCACGTCCATCGGCTTGACGGCGAGTGTCAACATGAGTTGACACTAACCACCGGGGCGCGAGGCGCGCAAGGGGTGTGTGGCGTGCCTCCCGATGGAACGGTTCGGTCTCCGCCCCCTTCCGTGCTCCTCGCCGTCGCCGCCGGACAGCCACGGTCGCGACCCGCTCGCCGCATGCGGGGATGCGTGGTCACCGCCGGGGCCGCGGCTCAAAGCGGCGGCGCCGTCCCCTCGGCGGCCTCGTAGCAGCCCTGCGACAGTCCCTGCGCCGTCAGCCGTTGCTCCGGCGAATAGGGCGCGCCCAAGCCCCACAAGCCCTCCCGCCGCAGCGCCTGCTCGGTGCAGCGCGCCGCGACCCGGCACGATTCCGCCCCGCCGCCGGTGCGGACGCAGTTTTGCGCGTAGGTCGCGCGAAAGCTCGCCGCCCCGGCCCGCGGATGCGGCCCGGTGAGGCTGACCACAGCGTACAGCACGGCCAGCAGCACCGGCTGGTGCACCAGATAGAAAGCGAGGCTGTGCCGCCCGGCGAAAGCCGCCGCCCGTGCCGGTCGGCTGTGTGCACGCCAGCGGGCGAGGGCCCCGGTCAGCGCGGCCGGCCCGCCGAGCCGGGCGAGTGCGATCCCGGCCAGCACGATCCCGAACCAGGGAAACAGCGGCACCCAATCGTTGGTGTCCGGCCGTCCCCGTCCGAGGCCGAGGAAGTACAGCTCCGGCGCATCGAGCCACGGATGCGCGATCAGCGTGGGCGCCAAGAGCACGGCCATGGCGGTGAGCGCCGTGAGCCACACCGGCGCGAACACGAACGGCAGGCCGAGCAGGCTGGAGGCGGCGATGCAGTGCAGGATGCCGAAGAAGATGTAGCTGTCGGGGAACGCGAAATACGTCGCGACCGTGATGAGCGCGGCGGCCCCGCCGATCCGGGCGATGCGCCCGACGAAGCGTCCGAACCGCACCCCGGCTCGGTTGGCCAGCACCAGCCCGATGCCGACCAGCAACAGGAACGATCCGGCGATGCCATGGGCCGCGAGCCGCCCCGGCGGGGTCAGGGCGTAGTTCTCCGGCGTCAGCCTAAGGAAACCGAGGTCCCATAGGGTGTGGTAGCCCGCCATCGCGGCGAGCGCGGCGGCGCGGGCGACGTCGAGGGCATCGAGGCGACCGCGCGGCGCGGCGGAAGGCGAAGGAACCGACATGGCGCGGCCCTACCATCCCGCTCCGGCCGGGGCGAGGACGGGCGTGTCCGCGCCTGCCCGATCCTTCGGCACCGGTCGCGACATCAGGTGAGGCACCGCCGCCATGGCGGGCAAAATTGCTTCCGCCCGGTGTCTCAATGCCGGTCAAACGGGCTTTCAGGGAATCGGGACTTTGTTAACGTAGCAGCGGAATTGCACGGCGCGATTCGGCACGGGTTGCTTACATGTCGAACGATTACGGAGCCGGTCCGGGCCTCGCCCGGTCCACGGAGTCGAAGGACTCCGCACGGGACCTCGACCACGGGGCGGAGGCCGAGCCGCCACTCGACCTCGTGGAGATCGCGGGCCGCATCAAGTGGTTCGACGTGTCGAAGGGGTTCGGGTTCATCGTGCCCGACGACGGCTCGCCGGACGTGCTGCTGCACATCACCTGCCTGCGCCGCGACGGGCACCAGGCCGCGAGCGAGGGCGCGCGGATCGTGGTCGAGGCCGTGCGCCGCGCCCGCGGCTGGCAGACTTTCCGGGTGATCTCGCTCGATCAATCGACCGCGACCCACCCCTCCGAACTGCCGATGCCGCGCACCCACGTCTCGGTCACACCGACGAGCGGGCTGGAGACCGCGGTGGTGAAGTGGTTCAACCGCCTGCGCGGCTTCGGCTTCGTCAGCCGCGGCGAGGGCACGCCGGACATCTTCGTCCACATGGAGACCCTGCGCCGCTACGGCATCGCCGAGCTGAAACCGGGCGAGACGGTGCTGGTGCGCTACGGCGACGGCTCGAAGGGTGCTATGGCGGCGGAAGTCCGCCTCGTCGACGGGGCGCTTCCGGCCTCCCACTGACGAGGTTTTTCGTGCGCGTCCCCTCGAAAATCGTCCTCGCCTGCCTCGCGGCGCTCGCCGTGCCGCTCTCTTCCGCCCGCGCGGAAGAACCCTCGGTCGTCGTCGAGCAGGCGCCGACCGAGCCGCTCGCCATCGTCACCAAGGACGGGCGCCGCGCCTTCAAGGTCGAGGTGATGCGCAACGACGCGCAGCGCGCCAAGGGCCTGATGTACCGCCGCACCATGGCGGCCGACCACGGCATGCTGTTCGACTTCGAGCGGCCGATGCCGGTCAACATGTGGATGAAGAACACCTACCTGCCGCTCGACATGGTGTTCATCCGCTCCGACGGCTCGATCGCCCGCATCGCCGCCGACACCGAGCCGCTGTCGACGCAGATCATCCCCTCGGGCGAGCCGGTGCTGTCGGTGCTCGAACTCAATGCCGGCACCGCGGCCAAGCTCGGCATCCGGGCCGGCGACCGGGTCGAGCACCCGCTGTTCCGGCGCTGACGCCTTGGGCGAGCCCGCGCCGAACCCGGCCTGGGACGACGCCGTGCGCGCCCTCGCGCTGTTTGCCGCCGACCCGCACGGCCTCGGCGGCCTCGTGCTGCGCGCCGGCGCCGGCCCGGTGCGCGACCGCTGGCTCGACCTGTTGCGCACGCATGTCTCCGGTCCCATCCGCCGCCTGCCCCCCGGCATCGGCGACGACCGCCTGATCGGCGGCCTCGACCTGCCCGCGACGCTCCGCGCCGGCCGCCCGGTGGCGCAGAGCGGCCTCTTGGCGGAGGCCGATGGCGGCGTCGTGGTGGTGCCGATGGCCGAGCGGCTGGAGCCCGGCACGGTCGCCCGCCTCTGCGCCGCCCTCGACACCGGCGTGATCGCGCTGGAACGCGACGGCCTCGCCGCCCGCCTGCCGGCCCGGATCGGGCTCGTGCTGCTGGACGAAGGCGTCGAGGACGAGGCGGTGGCCGACGCGCTCGCCGACCGACTGGCGTTCCGGATCGATCTGACCGGGGTGAGCCTGCGGGAGGCGCAGGCCCCTCCTCCCCCTTGCGGGGAGGAGCCGGAGGTGGGGGTGGTTCAGGATGGATCGCCGAGCCTCATCCGGCACCACCCCCACCCCTACCCCTCTCCACCCAGATCGGGCTTGCCCGATCTGGGCATGGAAGAAGCGGATCTCGGGCAAGCCCGAGATCCGTGGGGAAGGGAAAGTGCGGACGATCCCGTCACGATCCTCTGCACCACCGCAGCGGCGCTCGGGATCGCCTCGCTACGCGCCCCGCTCCTGGCGCTGCGCGCCGCCCGCATCGCCGCGGGCGGCGCGCCGGACGACGCCGCGCTGATGGAGGCCGCACGCCTCGTCCTGGCCCCGCGGGCGACGCGGCTTCCCGCGCCCGAACCGCAGGACGGGGAGGCGAGCGCGCCGGAGGAACAGGCCGAGCCGCCGCCGGAAGCACAGTCTCAACCGGAAGAGTCGTCGGCCCCCGATAACGAGGCGGAGGAATCCGCCCAACCCCAAAAGAACCTCGACGAGGTCGTCCTCGAAGCCGCCCAGGCGGCCATCCCGAAAGACCTGCTGGCGCGGCTGCTCGCGGGCGGGCCGTCGCTGCGCAGGGCCGAGGCCGGGCGCAAGGGCGCGGCGGCGGCCTCGCTGAACAAGGGCCGGCCGGTGGGGAGCCGGCCGGGCGATCCGCGCCGCGGGCGGCTCGACCTGATCGCGACGCTGCGCACCGCCGCCCCCTGGCAGCGCCTGCGCCGGGGCGAAGGGGTGACGCGCCGCGTCATCGTCGCCCCCGAGGATTTCCGCATCCGCCGCTTCCGCCAGCGCAGCGAGACCACGGCGATCTTCTGCGTCGATGCCTCGGGCTCGGCGGCGCTGGAGCGGCTGGCCGAGGCCAAGGGCGCGGTCGAGCTGCTGCTGGCCGAGGCCTACGTCCGGCGCGATCGGGTGGCGCTGGTGGCCTTCCGCGGCGCGGGCGCCGAGGTGCTGCTGCCGCCGACGCGCTCGCTGGTGCGGGCCAAGCGGGCGCTGGCCGGCCTGCCCGGCGGGGGCGGCACGCCGCTGGCGGCCGGGCTCGACGCCGCGGCGGCGCTCGGGCTCGCGGTGCGCCGGGCCGGCGGCACGCCGGTGGTGGTGCTGCTGACCGACGGGCGCGCCAACGTCGCCCGCTCCGGCATGGGCGGACGCGCGCTCGCAGCGGAAGAGGCGCTGGCCGCGGGCCGGGCGCTGCGCCATCACGGCCTGCGCACCCTCGTCATCGACACCGGCGCGCGGCCGGACGGGGCGCGGGCCCTCGCCGAGGCCGCGCAGGCGCGCTACTGCCCGCTGCCGATGGCGGATTCCGGGAGCGTGCGCGCCGCCGTGCGCGCGGCCACCGCGTGAGCGCAGGGTATTTCATGCCGCTTCTCGACGAGGACCGCCCCACTTGGGAGCGCGACGGCCGCGACTGGCCCCACCGCGCCGCCAGCCGCTTCGTCGAAGCCGCGGGCTTGCGCTGGCACGTGCAGGAATTCGGCGAGCCGGACAAACCCGGCCTGCTGCTCCTGCACGGCACCGGGGCGGCGACCCATTCCTGGCGCGGCCTCGCGCCGCTGCTCGCCGAGCGCTACCGCGTGCTGGCCCCCGACCTGCCGGGCCACGGCTTCACCGATCCGCTGCCCGCCCGCCGCCTGTCGCTGCCCGGCATGGCCGAGGCGATCGCCGCCCTGACCGATTCCTTGGGGGTTTCGCCTCAGCTCGCCATCGGCCACTCGGCGGGGGCCGCGGTGCTCGCCCGAATGTGCCTCGACAAGCGCATCGCGCCCAGCCTTCTGGTCGCGCTCAACGGCGCGCTGACGCCGTTTCCGGGGGTGGCGAGCATCCTGTTCCCCAGCATGGCCCGGATGCTGTTCGTCAATCCGATCACGCCCAAGATCTTCGCCTGGAGCGCCGACAAGGCGGCGGTGCGACGCCTCATCGACGGCACCGGTTCACGCCTCGATCAACAGGGGCTCGATCTCTACCGCCGCCTCTTCACCCGCGCCGGCCACGTCTCCGGCGCGCTCGGCATGATGGCGAACTGGGACCTCGCCGCCCTCGACCGCGACCTGCGGCGGCTCGCCACCCGCACGCTCCTCGTGGTCGGCAGCGAGGACAAGGCGATCCGCCCCGACACCGCCTTCGCGCTCCGCGACCGGCTGCCCGCCGCCCGGATCGAGCTGGTGCGAGGGTTGGGCCATCTCGCGCATGAGGAGGCGCCGGGACGCGTCGCCGAGATCATCTTCGCCGAAGCGGCCGATACCTGACCGCGGTAGCCTCGTCCGGCCACGCCCCTCACCGCCTGCACGGACGACAAGGTCGATGCAGGCCCCTTCCGACCGAATCCGGGCTTGCCCGGGATCGGCCAAGCCGGAACCGAAGTCGGGCAGGCCCGACCTCGAGCGCGGAGGGGAGCCCGGCGGAGCCGGGCTGGCGCATCGTCTTTTTCCGAGAGCCGGAAACCACCTTTCGGGACGATGCTTCGACCGATCAATCCTTCGCACGCTCCACGTACGAGCCGTCGGCCGTCATGATGACGACGCGGGTGCCGGCGGAGATGTGGGGCGGGACGCTGGTCTTCACGCCGTTCGACAGGATCGCCGGCTTGTAGGACGAGGAGGCGGTCTGGCCCTTCGTCACCGGCTCGGTCTCGGCGACTTCGAGCGTCACGCGCTGGGGCAGCTCGATCGTCAGCGGCACGCCGTTGTGGGTCGAGAGCGTGACCGTCATGCTCTCCTGCAGGTAGGGGGCGGCGTCGCCGACCACGTCCTCGGGCACCGCGATCTGCTCGTAGTTCTCGGGGTTCATGAAGTGGAACCCCTCGCCGTCCTGATACAGGAAGGTGTGGTCGCGGTCCTCGACGAAGGCGCGCTCGACCTGCTCGGTGGTGCGGTAGCGCTCGGACACCTTCACGCCGTCGGTGATGCGGCGCATGTCGAGCTGGGTGACCGGGGTGCCCTTGCCGGGGTGGATGTTCTCCGCCGTCAGGATGACGTAGAGCTTGCCGTCCTTCTCGACGACGTTGCCCTTGCGAAGGGTACTGGCGATCACTTTCACGAGCGTGGACCTTAAGGCTTGACGAGAACGGCACTGCCCCACACGCCGGACGGCCGTGCGAGCGGAATCATCCGCGAGGCCCTACCCTATCCGCGCTCCCGTTGCCAGCCGGCGAGCTTTCTCCAGTGAGCGCCGAGGCCTCGCCCTGGTGGCAGCCGGCCGTCCACGCGGACCGCCGGCCCCTGCTGATGACCCGCAACCGCATCGTCGCGGGCCTGCGCAACTGGTTCGCGGCGGGCGACTTCGTTGAGGTCGAGGCCGCCGCGTTGCAGGTCTCGCCGGGCAACGAGGCGCATCTCTCGGCGTTTGCCACCGAGGCGCTGCTGCCGGACGGGACGCGCGCGCCGCTCTACCTCCACACCTCGCCGGAATTCGCCTGCAAGAAGCTGCTGGCGGCAGGCGAGACGCGGCTGTTCAGCCTCGCCCGCGTGTTCCGCAACCGCGAGCGCGGCGTGCTGCATCACCCCGAATTCACCATGCTCGAATGGTACCGGGCGGGCGAGACCTACCAGACGCTGATGGCCGATTGCGCCGCCCTGCTGGCGCTCGCCGCCGAGGCCGCGGGAACGCGGCACATGAGCTTTCGCGGGCGGACCTGCGATCCGTTCGCCCCGTTCGAGCGGTTGACGCTGGCCGAAGCCTTCGAGCGCCATGCCGCGATCGATCTGCTCGCCACCATCGCAGCCGACGGCGCCACCGACCGCGAGGGTCTGGCCGCGCAGGTCGTCACCCGCGGCCTGCGGGTCGCGCCCGACGACACCTGGGCCGACCTGTTTTCCCGCGTCCTCGTCGGGCTGATTGAGCCGCATCTCGGCAAGGACCGGCCGACGATCCTGTGCGAGTACCCCGTCAGCGAGGCCGCGCTCGCCCGCCCCGTGCCCTACGATCTGCGGGTGGCCGAGCGGTTCGAGCTCTATGCCTGCGGCGTCGAACTCGCCAACGCCTTCGGCGAGCTGACCGACCCAGCCGAGCAGCGCCGCCGCTTCGAGATCGAGATGGCCGAGAAGGCACGGGTCTACGGCGAGCGTTATCCCATCGACGAGGAGTTTCTGGAGGCGCTGGCGATCATGCCGGAGGCCAGCGGCATCGCGCTGGGGCTCGACCGGCTGGTGATGCTGGCGACCGGCGCGCCGCGGATCGACGATGTCGTGTGGACGCCGGTGGCGCGGGGGACGGGACGGTGAGCGCGTTGAAGTACGAGCGCGCGGCCAAAAACCCTCCCCCCTCTGCGGGGGAGGGTGTCTGCGGAGCAGACGGGAGAGGGGAACCACCTCTCCGCTTGGCCGCCGCCGACGGTGAATCCTCCGGCACCGTCGCTCCCCTCACCCGACCCCCCTCGGGGGCCACCCTCTCCCATCTCAAGTCGGGCTTGCCCGACTTGAACACTCAGGAATGCGGAAATCGGGCAAGCCCGATTTCCGTGGGGGAGAGGGATGCGCGCGCGATCAAGACTGTCGGTGCTTTGGCGGAAGCCGGCTTTGTTGGTGCGGAAAACCTGCCCGCCCTCGAACGCGTCGCCGCCCGCTACGCCGTCTCGCTCACCCCCGACATTGCCGAACTGATCGACCCCACCAACCCGGCCGACCCCATCGCCCGCCAGTTCGTCCCCCGCGCGGAAGAAATTAAGACCACCCCGGACGAGCGCGCCGACCCGATCGGCGACGACGCCCACGCGCCCCTCCCCGGCCTCGTCCACCGCTACCCCGATCGCGTGCTGCTGAAACCCCTCCACATCTGCCCGGTCTATTGCCGCTTCTGCTTCCGCCGCGAGCGGGTCGGGCCCGAGGGTCACGGCACGCTGAGCGAGGCGGAGCTTCAAGCCGCCTATGCCTACATCGCCGCGCGCGAGGAAATCTGGGAGGTCGTGCTCACCGGCGGCGATCCCTTCGCCCTCTCGGTCCGGCGACTCGCGGCCATCGCCGCTGCGCTCGGCGCGATCCCGCACGTGAAGGTGTTGCGGCTCCACACCCGCGTGCCGGTGGTGGAGCCGGCCCGCGTGGACGACGCCCTCGTCGCGGCGCTGAAACGATTTCCCGGCGCGGTCTACGTGGCGCTGCACGCCAACCATCCGCGCGAGTTCTCCGAATCCGCCCGCGCGGCTTGCGCCCGGCTGGTCGATGCCGGCATCCCGATGGTGAGCCAGAGTGTGCTGCTGCGCGGCGTCAACGACGACGCGGGCACGCTGGAGGCGCTGATGCGCCGCTTCGTCGAGAACCGGATCAAGCCCTACTACCTGCATCACGGCGACCTCGCGCCGGGCACCGGCCATCTGCGCACCGGCCTCCCCGAGGGGCAGGCGCTGATGCGGACATTGCGTGGGCGGCTCTCAGGCCTCGCCCAGCCGACCTACGTGCTCGATATCCCCGGCGGCCACGGCAAGGTGCCGGTGGGGCCGGGCTATGTCGAAGAGGCATCCGAGGGCTGGCGCGTCACCGATCCGCAGGGCACGGTGCATCCCTATCCACCGAAGGACGACCGATGACGCGCAGGCTGTGGGGACGGGCGAGTTCGGCCAACGTCCAGAAGGCGATCTGGGCGCTCGAAGAGCTGGCCCTGCCCTACGAGCCCATCGAGGCCGGCGGCGCCCACGGCATCGTCGGCGAGGCGCGCTACCGGGCGATGAACCCCAACGGCCTCGTGCCGACGCTGGAGGAGGACGGCTTCGTCCTGTGGGAATCGAACGCGATCCTGCGCTACCTCGCCCATGCCCATGGCGGCGTGCTGGCGCTGCCCGAAGAACCGCGTGCCCGCGCCCTGATCGACCAGTGGCTCGACTGGCAGGCCACCGCCTTCACCCCCGCCATGCGCGACGCCTTCCTCCAGCTCGTGCGGGTCGCGCCCGAGAAGCGGAATGCCGCGATCATCGAAGCCTCGCAGGCGGCAGGCGAGCGCTGCGCCGAGACGCTCGACCGGCACCTCGCGGGTACGCCGTATGTGGCGGGCGAGACCTTCTCCATCGCCGACATCGCGGTGGGCTGCGCGGCGCATCGCTGGCTGATCCTGCCGTTCGAGAAGGCGGAGCGCCCGAACGTCGTCGCGTGGCGCGACCGGCTGGCGCAACGTTCGGCCAGTTCGTCCGTTCTGTCGCTGCCGCTGACCTGAGCCATAGGGCGGAGGGCAGACGATGACGGCCGACACGCCCCGACCGACCGGACCAAAGATGTTCTTCCCGCTGTCGAAGCTGATCTTCTTCGTCATCACGCCGTCGAACTTTCTGATCCTGCTCGGGCTTCTCGGCTGCCTGCTGCTGTTCACGGAGTTCGGCCGCAATCTCGGGCGGGCGATGGCGCTCGCGGGCTTCCTCGGCCTGCTGATCGCCGGCCTCGGGCCGCTCTCGGCCTGGGTGCTGATGCCGCTAGAGAACCGGTTTCCGGCCTTTGCCGACGACGGCGCGCCGGTCACCGGCATCGTCGTGCTCGGCGGCGCGGTCGAGGCGGACACCTCGATTTCCCGCGACCAGATCACCGTCAACGATGCGGGCGAGCGGGAGATCGCGCTGGCCGACCTCGCCCGGCGCTATCCGCAGGCCCGGCTCGTCTTCTCCGGCGGCAGCGGCGCCATGCGCGAGCACCCGATCTCCGAGGCCGAGATCGTCAGCCGCTTCGCCGACAGCCTCGGCGTGCCGCGCAACCGCCTGATCCTGGAGCAGCAATCCCGCAACACCCGCGAGAACGCGGTGTTCTCCGCCCGCATGGTGCTGCCCAAGCCCGGCGAGCGCTGGCTGCTCGTCACCTCCGCATGGCACATGCCCCGCGCCATCGGCTGCTTCCGCGAGGCCGGGTTCCCGGTCACCGCCTATCCGGTCGATTACCGCACCAGCGGCCCCCGCGACGCCTACCGCCTCACCACCTTCGCCTCGGACGGATTGTCCGAGTTCGACATCGGCGTGAAGGAATGGATCGGTCTCATCGCCTACAAGTTCGCGGGTTATACGAAGACGTGGCTGCCGGCGCCGTAATCGTTCGGAGTCCGTTCGGCAGGCCGACCCCATCCAACCCAAATCCCTCATCCTGAGGTGCTGCGAAGCAGCCTCGAAGGAGGGCTCCAGAAGTCGCGCGATCCCTGGAGCCCTCCTTCGAGGCTCCGCTTCGCTGCGCACCTCAGGATGAGGGGGTGGGTCGGATGAAGGGGCGAGCCGGTGCTCAGCCGCGCGGCACGCTCAGGCGGTAGATCCCGCGAAAATCGTCCGGGTCGGCCACGGGCTTGCCCTTGCGGACGATCTGCACCCGCCCCTCCTTGGTCAGCCGCACGGCCACGCGCCGCACCGGCTGCATCAGGGGGCCCCAGCCGTCGGGATGCGGGCCGCCGAGCGCGCGGGCGACCTCGGACGGGCAGCAGGTCTTGTCCGCGCCGCGCTCGGCGACGAGGCGCAGCATCGTCTCTTCGATCTCGGCGTCACTGGCCATGGTGATCTTCCTCGGCCAGCAGCGCCTCGCGGATGGGCGAGGCGAACTGGCGCCGCCACATCACCCAGACCACGCCGCCGGTGGCCAGCATCAGCACCGGCGCGCTCACGAACCAGCCGAGATAGGCCAGCGCGAACAGGAAGGCGCGCTGGCCTTTCGCGAAATGCGAGCCCGCCGCGACGTTCATGGCGCCGGCCCGCTCGGCGGCGCGGCGCATCACGTCCTCGGGGGCGCCCGAGCCCTTGGGCGGCACCGCGCCGATCAGGATCGCGCCGTAATTGAACAGCCGGTAGGCCCAGGCGAACTTGAAGAAGGCGTAGACGAACACGACCGCGAGCCCGGCGACCTTGATCTCCCAGGTCGCCCGCGTCGTCGCCGAGCCGAAGGGCAGCGCCGAGAACAGGTTGAGCACGTCGTCGCCCGAGCGCGACAGCGTCAGCACCGAGCCCAGCGCGATCAGCGAGGTCGAGGCGAAGAAGGCGGTGCCGTTCTGGAGCGAGGCGTTGATGGTGGTGTCCACCACGCGGTTGTCGCGGGCGATCATCTGGACCGCCCAGTTGCGCCGCTGGCGGTTCATGATCTGGCTGAGGCTCAACCGGTCGCCCCGGCGGCGCTGCACCGCGAGGCTGTAGCCGACCCAGGCCGCGACGAAGAACACGAGCGCGGTGAGGTCGAGGGGCGAGAAGGCGCGGATGTCCCACATGGTTCAGCGCGCGGTCCTGCCCGTTCGGTTCGTAGCCATGACTGCGCCGCTACAGGCCGCGGGCCCGAGCGGCAAGCCCCGATCAGGACAGGATCTCGAAACCCTGCCCTGCGAACGGCTCGGCCTCGGCGACGGCGATGCCGTCCACACGGGCCATGAGCGGACCGCGGCGGCATTCGGCCAGCAGCGCATCGACCGCGGCCTCGGGGCCGGAGAACAGCGCCTCGACCGTACGGTCGGGCCGGTTGCGGACCCAGCCGGCGACCCCGTGATGCAGCGCGCGCTTCCTTGTCCAGGCCCGGTAGGACACGCCCTGCACGCGGCCGGAGATTACCGCGCGGATCGTCTTCGTCGTGTCTGAACTCAAGTCGAGGGGCTCCCGGTCGAAGCCGAGCCGGGAGCCCTTCGGAAGGCTTCGGCTCAGCGGGTGGCCACGGCGGCGGACGGCGCCTCGGCGTGGCGCCGCACGGCCTGCGGACGGTAGGTCAGGTACCACGCCAGCGAGATGAAGAGCACGCCGCCGACGAAATTCCCCAGCGTCACGGGGATCTGGTTCCAGGCCCACCACTGCTCGAACGAGACCGGGGCGCCGAGCATCATGCCGGCCGGGATCATGAACATGTTGACGACCGCGTGCTCGAACCCCTGCGCGAAGAACAGCAGGATCGGCAGCCAGCCCCCGAGGATCTTGCCGAGGGTCGAGGTCGACATCATCGACATGGTCACGCCGAGGCAGACCATCCAGTTGCACAGCATCGCCTTGACGAAGCACGTGATCATGCCGGCGGTGCCCAGCGCCTCGTAGGCGGTGGTCTTGGTCTGCGCGATCTCGACGATCTTCCGGGCGACCGGGTTGGCGTCGGCGCCGGTGTGCCAGAAGTTCGTGAGCGCGATGACGAGCAGCAGCGCGTAGAGCAGGCTGCCGATCAGGTTGCCGAGGAAGCCCCAGGCGAAGTTGCGCATCATCGGCGCGAAGCCGATCCGCCCCTCCATGAAGGACAGGGTGAGGATGCCGAAATTGCCGGTGCAGAGTTCGAGCCCGAGGCAGACGATCATCACGAAGCCGACGGGGAAGACGAGCGCGCCGACGAGCGGCACGCCGGTCTGGGTCGCGGCGGTCAGCGCGAGGCTGGTGGCGATGCCGAGCAGGGCGCCGGCCATCATGCCCCGCACGATCATGTCGCGCACGGGAAGCTCGGCGCGCATCACGCCGGAATCGCTCATGGCCTTGGCCATGTCGGCGGGTTTGACGAAGTCCATCGTGTGTCACCTCGCGAAGGATGGTTCGTCTTGCCGCGAGGCAGGTTCGGTGCCAGCTGGGTTGATTCGGCCGCGGGTCAGGCCCGGCCGCGGCGCATCCAGCCGCCGACTTCCTGGAGATACGGCCCCGGCAGTTGCGCCGCCTCCCCCGCCGCCAGCACGGCCTCCAGATAGCCGGGCCGGGGCACGCCCGGCGGCGGGCTGCGGCCGAGATAGATCAGGGCGCGCTTGATGCCGTTGTCGGTCACGACCGGCTGATGCGCCTTAACGTAGAGCCCGCCCGCCACGCCCTCGTAGCGGTCGAGCGCCGGCACGTCGGAGAGCGCCAACTCCCACAGCACGCCCCAGACGGTGGCGGCCGGGGCGCGCACTACCGAGGCCCAGCCCTCGCGCATGATGACGAACCGATGCCGCGGCAGCCGCCCGCGCCCGATCAGCCGCGAGGCCGGGCAGCGCAGGGCCATGGCGGCGGCGTCCATGTTGGCGCCGTAGGCGAAGTAGAGGGGCATGCTTTTGTATGAGGGCGATGCGGACGGTGCGGTTACTCGCCCGGTGAGCGCTTTTCCCGCGCCTCGTCGCGCTTGATCGCCCACTCGTTGGCATAGACCGCGATCCACGCCATCGCCACCACGACGGCGGGGATTACGAAGGTGACGAAGATCTCGCCCGAACTCACGGCTTGGAGCTCCGAAGGGCTTTTCGTGCCGCCCAATGTACGACAAGGCCCGTACACAACCAAACCGCTGCGAACGCGACGGTTCCGACGCTGACGCTGGGCGCGCTCGCGACGCCGAAACTCATGGCGGTGACCGGCGTGACGCCCCCGATCACTACGAAGGCGACGGCCACGTTGTTGAGGCCGGTCGCCAGGAGCTTGGTCTGCTCGTTGTGGATCTGATTCAGGGGTTCCTTGCTCACGGGCCGCGGGGCCCGCTCACTCGAACTCCATGATCACGGCATCGACCGCGAGGCTGTCGCCTTCCTTGGCGGCGATCTTGGAGACCTTGCCGTCGCGCTCGGCGCGCAGGACGTTCTCCATCTTCATCGCCTCGACGATGGCGAGCGCCTCACCGTTCTTCACCTCCTGGCCCTCGCTGACCATGATCTGCTTCACGAGGCCGGGCATCGGGCAGAGCAGCTGCTTGCCCGAGTTGGCGTCCTCCTTGACCGGCATCAGGTCGGCGAGTTCGGCCTCGCGGCGGGTGTAGACGCGGGCGTCGGCCGCCGCGCCCTGGTGCTGCAGGAACACGCCGTTGAGCACCGGGCGCACTTGGATCGCGACCTTGTCCTCGCCGACCGTGCCGGACCAGACCGGCTCGCCGGGGCGCCACTCGCTGCGCACCGGCACCACCGCGCCGTCCTCGACCGTCACGAGCAGGTCGTTGCCGACGGTGTCCACGGTGACGGCGAAGCGCTGGCCGGAGAGCACCACCACGCGCTCGCGCTGGAACACGAGCAGGCTCGGGTCGCGCATCTGGCCGGAGATGCCGCGCTTGCGCGTGTTGAGCTTGTGGTCGATCGCCGCCGCGACCGCCGCCATCCGCAGGGCGACCCGGCCTTCGGGCTCGGGCGCGGAGAAGCCTTCCGGGAACTCCTCCTTGATGAAGCCGGTCGAGAGCGCGCCCTCGCGCCAGCGCGGATGCGCCATCAGGGTGGCGAGGAACGGGATGTTGTGGCGGATGCCGTCGATGGCGAAGGCGTCGAGCGCCTGGGCCTGCGATTCGATCGCGGCGAGGCGCGTCGGGGCCCAGGTGACGAGCTTGGCGATCATCGGATCGTAGTGGATCGCGATCTCGCCGCCCTCCTCCACGCCGGTGTCGTTGCGGACGATCGCCGCGCCGAACTGGCCCTCCTCCGGCGGCAGGTAGGTGGTGAGCCGGCCGATCGAGGGCAGGAAGTTGCGGGTCGGGTCCTCGGCGTAGACGCGGCTCTCCACCGCCCAGCCGTTGAGCTTCACGTCCGACTGCTCCAGCGGCAGCTTCTCGCCGGCGGCGACCCGGATCATCAGCTCGACGAGGTCGAGCCCGGTGATCATCTCGGTGACCGGGTGCTCCACCTGCAGGCGGGTGTTCATTTCGAGGAAGTAGAACGACTTGTCCTGACCCGCGACGAACTCGACCGTGCCGGCGGAATCGTAGTTCACGGCCTTGGCCAGCGCGACCGCCTGCTCGCCCATCTTGCGGCGGGTCTCCTCGTCGAGGAGCGGCGACGGGGCCTCTTCGATGACCTTCTGGTTGCGGCGCTGGATCGAGCACTCGCGCTCGCCGAGATAGATCACGTTGCCGTGCTTGTCGCCGATCACCTGGATTTCGATGTGGCGCGGATCGGTGATGAACTTTTCCACGAACACGCGGTCGTCGCCGAAGGAGGACGAGGCCTCGGACTTCGCGCGCTCGAACCCTTCCTTCACCTCACCGGCCGATTCGGCGATGCGCATGCCCTTGCCGCCGCCGCCCGCCGACGCCTTGATCATCACCGGATAGCCGATCTCGTCGGCGATCTGCACGGCGTGTTCGGGCGATTCGATGATGCCGAGGAAGCCCGGCACCGTCGAGACCTTGGCCTCGGCCGCGGCCTTCTTCGATTCGATCTTGTCGCCCATGGCGGCGATGGCGCCCGGATTGGGGCCGATGAAGACGATGCCGTGCTCGGCGAGCGCCTTCGGGAAGGCCTCGCGCTCGGACAGGAAGCCGTAGCCCGGATGCACGGCCTGGGCGCCGGTCTGCTTGCAGGCCTCGATGATCTTCTCGATGACGAGGTAGGACTGCGCGGCAGGCGCCGGGCCGATATGCACGGCCTCGTCGGCCATCGCCACGTGGACGGCGTCGCGGTCGGCGTCCGAGTAGACCGCCACCGTCTTGATGCCCATCCGCCGGGCGGTCTTGATGACGCGGCAGGCGATCTCGCCCCGGTTGGCAATCAGGATTTTCTCGAACATCGCTGTCGCTTCTTCTTGGGGGCCCGTTCCGGCTCACCCCTCCCGAAGGCGAGCGGAATTTATCCCGATAAAGCAGTTGCGCGATGAGCGGAAGCTGTGCCGTCCACCCCATAGGGCCAAGTCGGCAGTGTATTCATCATGCAGCGAGCGGCAGGGTGCCGGTGCGGGTGCCGACGGGCTGGCGGTTCCAGCTCTTGGCCTTGAGCGCGAAGGCGATCAGGGCCTCGTCGCTGACGGTCGCCTCGCGCACGATCTCCATGGCGATGCGGGCGCCGGTCGGGGTCGGGCCCTTGCGGCCGGCGAGCGACGCGGAGAGCCACGCGGCGGTCTCAGGGGTGATGCGGCCGGTCGGGCGCTCGCCGTAGACGGCGAAGTCGACGACCGAGACGGTGAGGAGGGCGGAAAAGCCCTCGTGCTGGTCGGCCACGGCGCGGTCGAGGGCGAGCAGCAGGTCGGCCTCGTGGCGGCCCATGATCCCGTCGGCGAGGATGTCGCGGGAGAGTTCGGCGACGTCCGCCGCATCGATCCGGCCCGCCTCGACGATCCGGTCGCAGAACAGCTGAAGAGCAGTGTTGGTCATGATCCGATGCCTCCCCGGCCAGTTGTCGCCGGTGTTCGTCCCTGTGTGAGATGAACTTACGGGAGGGCTTTCCCAGAAGAAGTTAACGGCCGAATCTGAAGGCGTGTTCAGGTAAACGGCTGCTCACGAATGAGCCTTTCGGGAATCTTGCTGTATTGCGGTCAGACTTCGTTCACCGAACCACGACCTTGGTCCCGACGGGGACGCGGTCGTAGAGGTCGATCACGTCCTCGTTGAGCATGCGGATGCAGCCCGACGACACCGCCTGCCCGATCAGCTCCGGCTCGTTGGTGCCGTGGATGCGAAACAGCGTGTCCTTCCGGTTTTGCGCGAGATAGAGCGCGCGGGCGCCGATCGGGCTCAGGGGACCGCCCTCCATCCGCGGCGGCAGGTCGGGCCGGCGGCCGATCATCTCCGGCGGCGGGTTCCAGTCCGGCCATTCAAGCTTGCGGTCGATCTCCGCCCGGCCGGTCCAGGACGCACCGGCCTTTCCGACCGAGACGGGGTAGCGCAACGCCTTGCCGCCGGGCTGGACGAGGTAGAGGTGTCGCTCGCCCGCATCGACGATCACGGTGCCGACCGGCTCCTTGGTGGCGAAATCGACGGTGGTGCGGGCATGGGCCGGGTCGCGCTTGGCCTGGGGCGCGAGCTTCAACCACGCGGCGTCCCGCTCCGGGCCGGGCGGCAGCGCCGGAATCGCCGGGGTGGCCTCCGCCGGCGGCAGGGCGGCGAGCTGAGTCGGCGGCATCGGCTGCGCCGTCTGGCCGTTGCAGCCGGCGAGCCCGATGAGGAGGAAAACAAGCGGCGCGCGGCGCATGGCGAGGGCAGTCGGTCGGTCCCGCGGGACGGGTTGACGAAGTCTTGCCAAGCTTAAATCCCGCCATGGTGGCGGCAGCGTGTCGTCGCGGGGCCGTGATCGCATTTGCCCGGCCTGTTGCGGCGCGGCTACAAGGGGCGCAGGGCGACCGCTGAACGACGCGCCCGGGAGGACACGTCCTGAGCACTCTCTACGTCACCCATCCGAGCGCGCTCGAACATGCGACCCCGCCCGGCCATCCCGAGCGCCCCGCCCGCATGCAGGCGGTGGAGCGGGCCCTGGAAGACGAGCGCTTCTCCGCCCTGGTGCGGGCGCACGCACCGAAATCCGATCCCTCGGTGGCCGAACTCGTCCATCCGGCGGCCTTCGTCGCCGAACTGGTCGAGGCCTCGCCGAAGGAGGGGCTGCTCCAGATCGATTCCGACACGCTGATGTCGCCGGGCTCGCTCAACACCTGCCTGCACGCCATCGGCGGCTCGGTCCACGCGGTCGATGCGGTGATGAAGGGCGAGTGCGCCAACGCCTTCGTCGCCATGCGCCCGCCGGGCCATCACGCGGAGATTTCCCGCGCCATGGGCTTCTGCCTGTTCAACCACGCCGCCATCGCGGTGCGTCACGCGCAGAAGAATCTGGGAGCGGCGCGGGTGGCGCTGGTCGATTGGGACGTCCACCACGGCAACGGCTCGCAGGACATCTTCTGGTCGGACCGGGACGTGATGTACGCGTCCACGCATCAGATGCCGCTGTTTCCCGGCTCCGGCTCGGCGAGCGAGCGGGGCGACCACGACACCATCGTCAACGTGCCGCTGCGCGCCTTCGACGACGGTGCGGTGTTCCGCGAGGTGTTCGAGAAGCGCATCCTGCCCCGGCTCGACGCGTTCAAGCCGGACCTCATCGTGATCTCGGCGGGCTTCGACGCGCACAAACTCGATCCGCTCGCCAACGTCCAGCTCGAAGAGGCGGATTTCGGCTGGGCGACGCGCCGCCTGATGGAACTCGCTGACCGCCACGCGGGCGGGCGCATCGTCTCGATCCTGGAGGGCGGCTACAGCCTCGACGGCCTCGCCCGCTCGGTCGCGGCGCATATGGACGCGTTGATGGGGCGCTGATTTTCTTTGGGTATTGAGGATGTCCGGCGTTTCCCGCCGGACATCCCGCCGCGCGGTTATCGTCCGGCGAGGATCAGGGTGATCAGCACCGCCGCCACGCTGACGAACATGACGCTGCCGAGCACCAGCCCGGCCAGCGCGTTGGCGGAGATGTAGGTTCCGGCGACGCGCCCGAGGACCGAGACGGCGCCGTGCCGCTCATGCGCCCCCGGATGACCGCAGGACGGGCAAGCGACCGCCCGCTCCGAGACGCGGTGATCGCAGGCAGGACAGGGGACAAGGACCATGCGGTGCTCCCTTCCAGTAGGGGCGGCGATGGCGCCGCCATACTGGACCTGGGAACGGCCGCGCTTGGCTGCAAGGGGCACCGATTTCCAAGTGAACACCGCGTGCGGTGCGCACCCCCTCGCCCCGCACGCGGGGAGAGGGCTTCGATGACCTTGTCGTCATCGAAGCGAGGCGGCAGCCGGGGGTGAGGGGGCGGTTCAGGATGAGCCTCAGCCGGAGGCGCCCCCTCACCGCCGCTGCGGCTTCGCCTCCGCTTCCTGTAGGGACGACGAGGTCCCTACAGGCCTCTCCCCGCGTGCGGGGAGAGGGGGATGCAGCGGCAACCGCAGCTCGCTACCCCTCCAACGGCTCCTCGCCGACCAGCTCGATCCCGAACCCCGACAACCCGACATAGGCGCGCGACGAGGACGAGAGGTTGCGGATCGAGACGACGCCGAGGTCGCGCAGGATCTGCGCGCCCAGGCCCACCTCGCGCCACTGGCGCACGCGCTGCGCCTCGGCGCCCTCCTCGACGTAGCGGCTGAGCGGCACGCCCGCGGTGCCGTCGCGGAGATAGACGAGGACGCCCCGGCCCTCACTGGCGAAGCGGCGCATCACGTGGCCGATCTGGCGCCCGCCCTCCATCACGTCGGCGACGACGTTGGAGCGGTGCAGGCGCACCAGCATGTTGCGGCCGTCGCCGATATTGCCGTGGACGAAGGCGAATTGCTGGATCGGCTCGAACGGAGTGACGTAGGCGTAGCCGGTCACCGGGCCGAACTCGGTCTTGACCGGGAAGGTGCCGACCCGCTCGACCAACCGGTCGCGGGCCTGCCGGTAGGCGATCAGGTCGGCGACCGAGACGCGCTTGAGGCTGTGACGCTCGGAGAACTCATCGATCTGCGGCCCCTTCATCACGGTACCGTCGTCGTTGGCGAGTTCGCAGATCACGCCCACCGGCGGAAGGTTCGCGAGCTTGCACAGATCGACCGCGGCCTCCGTATGGCCCGAGCGCATCAGCACGCCGCCGTCGCGGGCGATCAGCGGGAAGACGTGGCCGGGGCGCACGAAATCGCCCGCGCCCATGTTGCCGTTCGCGAGCGCGCGGACCGTGTTGCAGCGCTGCTCCGCCGAGATGCCGGTGGTGAGCCCGTGACGCACGTCGACCGTCACCGTGAAGGCGGTGCCGAGCGGGGCGTCGTTCGAGGCCACCATCGGGTCGAGATGCAGGCGGCGCGCCTCGGCCAGCGTGATCGGCGCGCAGACGATGCCGCAGGTGTTGCGGATGATGAACGCCATCTTCTCCGGCGTGCAGAGCGAGGCGGCGACGACGAGGTCGCCCTCGTTCTCGCGGTCGTCGTCGTCGGTGACGACCACGATCTCGCCGCGGGCGAAGGCCTCGATGGCCTCGGTGACGCTGCAATGGGGCACGGGTGTCGTTCCAGTGTTTTCGGGTGTCAGGCGCGGTCGCCGACCTGCCCGCGATGGCGCAGAAAGTGGTCCGCCAGCACGCAGGCCATCATCGCCTCGGCGACGGGCACGGCGCGGATGCCGACGCAGGGGTCGTGGCGGCCCTTGGTGATCAGGTCGAGTTCCTGGCCCTGGCGATTCACGCTTTGCCGGGGCGTCAGGATCGAGGAGGTCGGCTTCACGGCGAACCGCACCACGACCGGCTCGCCGGACGAGATGCCGCCTAAGATGCCGCCGGCATGGTTGGCGAGGAAGCGCGGGCGCCCGTCGTTGCCGGCGCGCATCTCGTCGGCGTTGTCCTCGCCGCGGAGCGCCGCCGAGGCGAAGCCGTCGCCGATCTCGACGCCCTTGACCGCATTGATCGACATCATCGCGGCGGCGAGATCCGCATCGAGCTTGCCGTAGATCGGCGCGCCGAGGCCGGGGGGCACGCCCTCGGCCACCACCTCGATCACCGCGCCCACCGACGAGCCGTCCTTTCGGATGCCGTCGAGGTAGGTCTCGTAGAGGCTCGCCGTCTGCGGGTCGGGGCAGAAGAACGGGTTTTTTGCGACCTCGTCCCAGTCCCAGCGCGAGCGGTCGATCGCGTGCGGGCCCATCTGGACGAGGGCTGCGCGGATGGTGATGCCGGGGACAACCTTGCGGGCGATGGCACCGGCCGCGACCCGCGCGGCGGTCTCGCGTGCGGACGACCGGCCGCCGCCGCGATAATCGCGAAAACCGTACTTGGCGTCGTAAGTGTAGTCGGCGTGGCCGGGCCGGTAGCTGTCGCGGATGTCCGAATAATCCTTCGAGCGCTGGTCGGTGTTCTCGATCATCAGCGCGATCGGCGTGCCGGTGGTGAGCTGACGCCCCCCTGTGCGGTCGTCACCGAACACGCCCGAAAGGATCTTGACCTGATCCGGCTCGCGCCGCTGCGTGGTGAAGCGCGACTGGCCGGGCTTGCGCCGGTCCAACTCGGCCTGGATGTCCTCCGCCTCCAGCGGCAATCCGGGCGGGCAGCCGTCCACCACGCAGCCGAGGGCGACGCCGTGGCTCTCGCCGAAGGTCGTGACGCGAAAGAGATGGCCGAAGCTGTTGTGGGACATGGCGCTGCGTGCCTTAGCGCGGGATGCCGCGAAGGGCCAGCCGGGGCCTATCCTCCGGCCGCAAGCCCGCCCCGCGCCTTCAGCGCGCGATAGGCCGCGACGCCGTGTCCGAGGTCGTTCCACAGCCGCCGCTCGTCGACGAGGTCGGCGAGCGTGTAGGTCAGGCCCATGATGTGGGCGGCCTCGTAGCCCTCGGGCAGCTCGCCCGCGGTGCCGAGGGTGATCTCCGCCACCGGCAGAGTTTCCGAAAAATCCGACAGGCGTGCCCGCAAACCCGCGCCGCTCGCGCGCAGATGGGCCCCCGCCCGCGGCCCGTGCTCGCGGATCGCCGCCACGGTGCCCTGCGCCAGCGACAGGTGCACCGCCTCGCGATGGGTCGGAAACAGGTAGACGAGGTAGTAGCCCCGCGTCGCGCTGGTAGTCACCGCGGGGTCGAACGCCGCGAGCCAGGGGACGGCGGCCCAGCGGGTGCCGCGGCCGGGGCTGCCCTTGACGAGGAAGGCGCCGCCGAGCGGGACCAGCGCCGCGCGCAGTTCGTCCGCCGCGCCTTTCCGGATCACGTGGGCGAGCGGGTGGCCGGCCGGCGGGTCCGTTTTCGCGAGCGGGTATTCCTTAATGATGCGGCGGAGGGCGTGACCGAGGCTCACGGCTCATGCAGCACGCCGCCGGGCGCCGGGGCGGCGACGCCGCTGGTGCTCGGGAAGGTGAGCGGCAGGCCCTCGACCGAGCGGAGCGCCAGATAGGCGAAGGCCTGCGCCTCCAAAAAATCGGCGGACCAGCCGAGGTCGTCGGCGTTCACGATCTCGGCGTCGAGCAGGCTTTGCAGCATCGCCATCAGGGTCCGGTTCCGTGCGCCGCCGCCGGCGACGATCCAGCGGGTCGGGCGCGCGGCGGTGTGGTCGAGGCTCGCCCGGATCGCGCGGGCGGCGAAGGCGGTCAGCGTCGCGGCGCCGTCGGCAGTGCCGAGATGGCCGGCGAGCCGGTGCGAGAACCATTGACGGTCGAGCGATTTCGGCGGCGTTTTTTTGAAATATGGATGTTGGAGCAGCCATGCCACCAGCGCTTCGTCCACTCGGCCCTGCGCAGCGCGGGCGCCGTCGCGGTCGAAGGCCACGCCCTCGCGCTCCGTCATCCAGTCGTTGACCGGGGCGTTGCCGGGGCCGGTGTCGAAGGCGACGAGGCCGCCCGCGGCATCGATCAGCGTCACGTTGGCGACGCCGCCGATGTTGAGGACCGCGAGCGGACCCGCATAGCCCGCGGCCTCGGCGAGCGCCCGGTGGAACACCGGCACCAGCGGGGCCCCCTGCCCGCCCCGCGCCACGTCCTCGGCGCGCAGATCGGCCACCACCGGGATGCGGAGGCGCCGGGCCAGCGCCGCGCCGTCGCCGATCTGCAGCGTCAGCCCCTCCCGCGGACGGTGCATCACGGTCTGGCCGTGGAAGCCGACGACCGCTATGTCGGCCGGCGTCAGGCCGTTCTCGGCGAGAAACGCTTCGACCGCCTCGGCATGGGCGTGCGTCAGAAAAGCTTCGGCCTCGGGCAGGCAGCCGGGGCGGTCGGTGCGGGTCTTCACGGATTCGGCGTCGCGCAAGGCGCGGGTCAACAGCGCCCGCTCATCGTCGGAATAGCCGCGATAGCCCGTGGGGCCGAGGGCGGCGACGCGCGCGTTGCCGCTGCGGGTCACGCGGATCGCCGTGCCGTCGCTCTCGATCAGGGCGACGTCGATCCCGTCGAGAGACGTGCCGCTCATCAGGCCGATCGCGCGCCGCATCGTCATGTGGGCTTGTCCCGTCGCGTTTCGCGGCCCGCCCTGCTAAGAGCCGCCCCGTCCGCCCGAGCTAGCACGGGCCCCGCGCGCCTGTCGCGCCGCGCCACCCTGAGACCGCCATGACCGCCGAGAGCTTCGCGCCGCAATCCGACTTCCTGAAGGTGCTGACCGAGCGCGGCTACATCCATCAGGCCTCCGACATCGAGGGCATCGACGCGGCGGCCCGCGAGGGGCGGCTGACCACCTATGTCGGCTACGATTGCACCGCGGCCTCGCTCCATGTCGGGCACCTGCTCTCGATCATGATGCTGCACTGGCTCCAGGCGACCGGCGGCCGGCCGATCGCGCTGATGGGCGGCGGCACCACCCGCGTCGGCGATCCGTCCGGCCGCGACGAGACCCGCAAGATCCTCACGCTGGAGCAGATCGAGGAGAACAAGAACGGCATCCGCAAAACCTTCGACCGGTTCCTACGCTTCGGCGAGGGCGAGGCCGACGCGATCATGGTCGACAACGCCGAGTGGCTGACCAAGCTCAACTACATCGAGATGCTGCGCGACGTCGGGCGCCACTTCTCGGTCAACCGCATGATGTCGATGGACAGCGTGCGGCTGCGGCTGGAGCGCGACCAGGAGCTGTCGTTCCTCGAGTTCAACTACATGATCCTCCAGTCCTACGACTTCGCCGAGCTGAACCGCCGCTACGGCTGCCGGATGCAGATGGGCGGCTCGGACCAGTGGGGCAACATCGTCAACGGCATCGATCTCGGCCGCCGCATGGGCACGCCGCAGCTCTACGGGCTGACCTGCCCGCTGCTGACGACCGCATCCGGGGGCAAGATGGGCAAGACCGCCGCGGGCGCCGTCTGGCTCGATGCCGGGATGCTGAGCCCGTACGATTACTGGCAGTTCTGGCGCAACACCGAGGACGCCGATGTCGGCCGCTTCCTCAAGCTGTTCACGCTGCTGCCGATGGACGAGATCGCGCGCCTCGCCGCGCTCCAGGGCGCCGAGATCAACGAGGCCAAGACGGTGCTGGCCACCGAGGCGACCCGGCTGATGCACGGCGACGCGGCGGCGCAGGCCGCCGCCGAGACCGCGCGAAAGACCTTCGTGGAGGGCACGCTGGCCGATTCGCTGCCGACCGTCACGGTGCCGCGCGCCGTGCTGGAAGCGGGCTTGGGCGTACTCACCGCCTTCGGGCCGGACTACGCCAAGCTCGTGCCCTCGACGAGCGAGGCGCGCCGCCAGATCAAGGGCGGGGGCCTGCGCGTCAACGACGTGCAGCTCACCGACGAGAAGGCGACGTTGGGCCTGAACGACGCGACGGCGGACGGGGTGATCAAGCTCTCGTTCGGCCGCAAGAAGCACGTGCTGCTGCGGCCGGAGTAGGCTCCTCGTCAGAGCGGGATCACGAGGGCGAGACCGCTCAGCACCAGCGGGATCGCGGCGAGCGCGAGCAGCGTCTGCGCCGCGATGATCCCGGCCATCAGGGGCGCGTCGCCGCCGAGCTGGCGCGCCATGATGTAGGACGAGGAGGCCGTCGGCAGCACTTGGAACACCAGCGCGACGGTCAGCGCCGGGCCGCTCAGGCCGACGATCCCGGCGCTCGCCACCGTGGCGGCGGGCATCGCCAGGAACTTGATCGCGCTGGCCCCGACGATCGCCCCGGTCCGAGCCCGCACCGCGCCGAATTCGAGCGCCGCGCCGATGCAGAGCAGGCCCAAGGGGAGCGAGGCGGCGCCGAGCGTGCGGAGCGCCGGCTCCAGCCCCGGCGGCAGGTGCAGCCCGAGCATCCGGAAGCCGATGCCGGCGAGCGAGGAGACGACGAGCGGGTTGGTCGCGATCTGTCGGGCGATGCCGAGGCCGGACAAAGGCGCCGAGCCGTGCCGGGCGAACACCACGACGCAGAGGATGTTGACGGTCGGCACGATCGCCGCGTTGCAAATGGCGGCGAGCGCGATGCCCTTGGCCCCGAACAATCCCGCCGCCAGCGTGACGCCGACATAGTTGTTGAAGCGTACCGCGCCCTGGAACACCGAGGTGAAGGCCGGGCCGTCGATCCGCATCAGGGGCCGCGCCGCGACGACGAGGCCCGAGACCGTGCCGGTCGCCAGGATCAGCGTCAGGGCGAGTTCGGCCACGGGGAGCGCGTCGAGCTGCGCCGTGGCGAGGCCGTGGAAGAACAGGCTCGGCAGGAGGACGAAATAGGCGAGCCGCTCGGCCCCCGGCCAGAACGCGCCGTCGAGGAAGCCGCCGCGCCGCAGCCCCAGGCCCAGCGCGATCAAGAGGACGACCGGCAGCAGCGCCAGGGTCACAGCGCCGGTCATGGCGGTGACTTACAAAAAATCAGTGCGCGCGGGCGATGCAGAAATCGACAGCCTGGAGCAGCGCCGCCTTCACCGGGCCGTCGGCAAAGACGTCGAGCGACGCGCGGGCGGCGTCGCCGTAATGGCGGGCGCGCTCCATCGTGTCTTCCAGCGTGCGGTGGCGGCGCAGGATCGCCAGCGCCTGTTCGAGGTCGCCCTCTTCCAGCTCCTCGCGCTCCAGGGTGCGGCGCCAGAACACGCGCTCCTCGTCCGAGGCGCGGCGGAGCGCCAGCACGATCGGCAGGGTGATCTTGCCCTCGCGGAAATCGTCGCCGACGTTCTTGCCGAGCGCGGCGCTGGTGCCGCCGTAATCCAGCACGTCGTCGATGAGCTGGAAGGCGATGCCGAGGTTCATCCCGTAGGCGCGGCAGGCGGCCTGCTCGGCTTCCGGCCGTCCGGCCAGCACCGGGCCGACCTCGCAGGCGGCGGCGAACAGTTCCGCGGTCTTGCCGCGGATCACCGCGAGGTATTCCTCTTCCGAGGTCTCGGTGTTCTTGGCGGCGGTGAGCTGCATCACCTCGCCCTCGGCGATCACGGTGGCGGCGGCCGACAGGATGTCGAGGGCACGCAGGCTCCCGACCTCGACCATCATGCGGAAGGCCTGTCCCAGCAGGAAGTCGCCGACGAGCACGCTCGCCTCGTTGCCCCACTTGATGCGGGCGGCGACGCGGCCGCGGCGCATGTCGCTCTCGTCCACCACGTCGTCGTGCAGGAGGGTCGCGGTGTGCATGAACTCGACCGCGGCGGCGAGCTTCACCGCGCCGTCGCCGCCCGCGTAGCCGGTGAGGTCGGCGCAGGCGAGCGTCAGGATCGGCCGCAGGCGCTTGCCGCCCGAGGCGATCAGGTGGTTGGCGACCTCGGGAATCATCGCGACGTCCGAGCCGGTGCGCGACAGGATCGTGGTGTTGACCCGCTCCATCCCGCCCGCGACGAGGCGGACGAGGTCGTCGAGGCTCGCCTCCGGTTCGGTGCGGCCCGAATCCGTGCGACCATTGTCCAGCGGTACGACGACGCCCAAGCGCGGAGCCTCCGGATGGCGTGCCGGCGCGGCGCCGGCCCTCTTTCCCCGTCGCGCCCCTGTCGCATGGGCCCGCCTGCGCTGCAACACATCCGGGCCGATGGCTCGGGATGTGTTGCAGCGCAGGCGGGCCCGGTTTTTTGCCTGGCCTCAAGCGCCGGCGGCCGCATCCGCGGTCTTAGGCTATCGCTCCGCTAGACGCCTCTGCGTGGCCGAGGCCGCTACGCGGGGCGCTCTTCGCGCCCGGCCAGACGGTGCTGCCGCACGCTCAAGTCGATGCACGCTCTCGCTTTTGAGTGCGATGCTGTAGGGAATGCGGCAGAGCCTTCGGCGCTTACGCAGGTGCGGCAACGTGACGGAACTGATCCGCAGCAACGACATCGTCCTGATCGGCTTCGCCCGCTCGCTCCTGGAGGACGCGCGGATTCCGCTGCTCGTCGCCGACGAGCACATGAGCGCGCTGGAGGGCTCGATCGGCGCCTTCGGCCGGCGCCTGCTGGTGCCGGACGACCACGCGCCCCAGGCCCGGCGCATCCTGACGGATGCGGGCCTCGCCTCCGAACTGCGCGATGATCCCCGCGGCTGAGCCCGACCGCTTTCTCGGCGGCGCCCTGCTGCTGCATCAGCCGCCCCGCGGGGCGCATCGCGCCGGCACCGATGCGGTGCTGCTCGCCCGTTGGCTCGCGCCAGAGCCGGGGGAGACGGCCTACGATCTCGGCGCTGCGACCGGCGCGGTCGGCCTCGCGGTCGCGCATCTGGCGCCGGAATGCCGCGCGGTGCTGGTGGAGCGCGACCCGGCGCTGGCCGCGCTGGCGCGGGCGAATGCCGTGGCCAACGGTCTCGATGGGCGGGTGTCGGTCATCGAGGCCGACCTGCTCGCCCCCGGCACGGCCCGCCGCGCCGCTGGGCTGGTGCCGAACAGCGCCGACCTCGTGCTGACGAACCCCCCCTTCTTCGAGGGCCCGGGCCACCGCCCCTCCCCCGATGCCGGCCGCGCCGGCGCCCACGCCTTTCCGACGACGGGCGGGCTCGATGCGTGGCTACGGGCCTGCGCCGACCTCGCCCGGCCGGGCGGGCGGATCGGGCTGATCCACCGGGCCGACGCCTTGCCGGCCTGCCTCGACGCGCTCCGGGGCCGCTTCGGCGACTGCGCCGTGCGCCCCGTCCATGCGCGGGCGGACCGCCCGGCGATCCGTGTGCTGATCGCGGGACGTAAGGGGAGCCGCGCCCCGTTCCGCCTACTGCCGCCGCTGGTGCTTCAGGATGCCGATGGGCGCTTCACGCCCGAGGCCGCGGCCCTGCACGGACAGACATGAGAAAGGGGCGCCCGGACGGGCACCCCTCGAACTGTACGGTTCAGTAGAACCGGCGGTGCCAGTAATGGCGACGGTGCCAGTGATGGCGGCGATGCCAGTACGGCCGCGGGCGGAAGTAGTACGGGCGATAGTAGCGCCGCGGGCGCCAATAGTGCCGGCGATAGTAGTGCCGCGGGCGGTAGTAGACCGGGCGGTAGTAATAGCGCGGGCGCCAGTGGCGGCGGTAGCCGTAGTAGTAGACCTTGGCGACGAGCGGCGCCTCGGCGGTTTGGGCGGCCATCGGCGCCACGGGCAGCGGCGCGGCGTTCGCCGTGGCGTTCAGCCCGGCCAGCCCGCCGAGCATCCCGAAGGCCAGGATGAACAGGCGTAGGATACGCATGGAGACGGTTCCCTCCGTTCCGTCCGGATGGTGCGGACGCGCGCGGACGGATTCGCGGCCCGGCCGCATTCGGACGATCGTTCGGAAACGGCGCTCATGAACGTCGAATGGCCGAGTTTGGTTCTGGCGTTTTCGATTTCGTGATCGACTCAGAGCATCGACCCGAAAGGTGGGAACCGGCTTTCGGAAAAAGCCGATGCGGCACAAGGATCTAGATCACTTCCCTGGATACGATATCCAGGGAAGTGATCGGGCCGGAACCGGGCCGATGGATCGCGCTCCGCCCTGCTGTTATCGAGGCATCCCCGTCATCCGCCGAGCCTCCTCATGCCGTTTCGCCTGCCCGAAAAGTTGCGCTTCCTCCTGCCGCGCCGCTTCCGCAAGGCGAACCCGCGGGTCGCGGTGGTGCGGCTGAGCGGGGTGATCGGCGCGGTCTCGCCGATCCGGCCCGGCCTCTCCATCGGCACGGTGGCGCCGAGCCTGGAACGGGCCTTCGCCATGCCGGGGCTCGCGGCGGTGGCGCTGGTGGTCAACTCGCCCGGCGGCTCGCCGGTGCAGTCGCACCTGATCTTCAAGCGCATCCGGGCGCTGGCCGAGGAGAAGGGGCTCAAGGTCTTCGCCTTCGTCGAGGATGCGGCGGCGTCGGGCGGCTACATGATCGCCTGCGCGGCCGACGAGATCGTCGCCGACCCGGCCTCCATCGTCGGCTCCATCGGCGTCGTCTCGGCGGGCTTCGGCTTCGACCGGCTGATCGAGCGCATCGGCATCGAGCGCCGCGTCCATACGCAGGGCGAGGCCAAGGCGATGCTCGACCCGTTCCGCCCCGAGAACCCCGACGACGTCGCCCGCCTCAAGGAACTCCAGGCCGACGTGCAGGACCTGTTCACCGGCCTCGTGCGCGCCCGCCGGCCGGGGCTCGATGCGGAACAGAACCTGTTCACCGGCGCGGTCTGGACCGGCCGGAAGGCGGTGGCGCTCGGCCTCGCCGATGCGGTCGGCGACCTGCGCGGCACCTTGCGGGAGCGCTACGGCGAGAAGGTCGAGCTGCATCTGGTGCCGGAGACCCGCGGCTCGTGGCTCGCCCGCCTGCTGCGCCGCTCGACGCCGGGGCAGACCGCCGCCTCGCTCTCCGAGGGCGCGCTGGCGGCGATCGAGGAGCGGGCCGCTTGGGCGCGGCTGGGTTTGTAAACAGCTGCCGCTTGTCGAATCGCGCGCTCTTCTGTACCGATCGGTACACTGTTGACCGATCGGTACGGAGCCCCCTATGTCACGCCCGCCACTGCCCCCCTTCACCGCCGAGACCGCCGCGCAGAAGGCGCGCATGGCCGAGGATGCCTGGAACAGCCGCGATCCCCAGAAGGTCGCCCTCGCCTACACCCCCGACAGCGTGTGGCGGAACCGAGCCGAGTTCATCCGGGGTCGCGAGGACATCGCCGCCTTCCTCACCCGCAAGTGGGCGTGCGAACTCGATTACCGCCTGATCAAGGAGGTGTGGGCGCACGAGGGCAACCGGATCGCCGTGCGCTTCGCCTACGAGTGGCGCGACGACAGCGGCCAATGGTTCCGCTCCTACGGCAACGAGAACTGGGAGTTCGACGAGGCCGGGCTGATGGCCCGCCGCATCGCCTCGATCAACGACCTGCCGATCACTGAGTCCGACCGCAAGTATCACTGGCCGCTCGGCCGCCGGCCGGACGACCATCCGTCGCTGAGCGATCTCGGCCTGTAGCGTGGCCCGCAGCGTCGCCCAGCGGGACGACCTCCTGCCCGTGCTCGCCGAGACGTTTCGCGAGCACGGCTACGAGGGCGCGAGCCTGTCGCTGATCGCGACGGCGACGGGGCTCGGCAAGGGCAGCCTCTACCACTTCTTCCCCGGCGGAAAGGCCGAGATGGTCGAGGCGGTGCTGGCCGAGATCGAGGCGTGGTTCGAGGGCAACGTCTTCGCGCCGCTGCGGCAGGCCGACGACCCGGAAGCGGCGATTGCCGCAATGTTTACGACCGTGACCGACTATTTCCGCTCGGGCCGGCGCGTCTGCCTCGTCGGCGCGCTGAGCCTGAGCGACGCCCGCGACCGGTTCGGTCAGGCGTTGCGGCGCTACTTCGCCCTGTGGGTCGAGGCGCTGACCGCGGCGCTCACCCGCGCCGGCCATCCGCCGGAGGGTGCGACGGCGCTCGCTGAGGACATTGTCGGCGGCATCCAGGGGGCGGTGGTGCTGGCCCGCGCGCTGGACCGACCCGAGACGTTTGAGCGGATTCTTGGGTGTCTGCGGGCGCGAAGCCAGGTGGCGTCGAGCGCCTGACGCGGGGCGGTTCGCCCGGCAATTCCCACCCACTCCCCTCATCCTGAGGTGCTGCGCAGCAGCCTCGAAGGAGGGCTCCAGAAGTCGCGCGATCCGCTGGAGCCCTCCTTCGAGGACGCTTCGCGGCACCTCAGGATGAGGGCGAGAGGGGGATCGCCGACCGAGCGTTCAGCGGCAGACGGCCGGCGCCGTGCCGTAGCCGCTATAGACCACGCGCACCTTGCGGACGCAGGTCTCGGCCGGCGCCGCGACCGGGGCGACCTCGACCGGCCTGACCGCCACCTTGGTCTCGACGGTGTCGGTGCCGTCGGAGGTGGCGCGCGCGGCGGCGCCCATCACGATCGGCGTGGCCGCCAGCGAGGCGGCGACGAGGGCGGCGAAGACAGTCATTCCCTTGCGCATGATCTTCCGAGCCTGACTTGCGCTTGGCCCAGGGCCGAAGCGTGGCTGTTCCTTTGCCGTATTAACTTGGCGGCAACCTTTGCAGTTCCCGGTCTCGAAGGTTTGGCGAAGAAAAGATGTGCCGGGCGGCACCAGGGTGGCGCGCACGCCCCTTCCACCTTCGCTTGACACCCCGCCCCCCGCTCGTAAACGAGCCGGCAACCCCGTCTCCGCCTCGGACCCCCCAAAAGATGAGCGACGCCGATCTCTCGCCCACCCGCTCGTTCCAGGGCCTGATCCTGACGCTCCAGCGGTTCTGGGCGGCGCAGGGCTGCGTGATCCTGCAGCCCTACGACATGGAGGTCGGCGCCGGCACGTTCCATCCGGCCACCACCCTGCGGGCGCTCGGGCCCAAGCCGTGGAAGGCCGCCTACGTCCAGCCCTCGCGCCGGCCCAAGGACGGGCGCTACGGCGAGAACCCCAACCGGCTCCAGCACTATTACCAGTTCCAGGTGATCCTGAAGCCGAACCCGCCGAACCTCCAGGAACTCTACCTCGCCTCGCTCGACGCGATCGGCGTCGATCTGAAGCTCCACGACATCCGTTTCGTCGAAGACGATTGGGAGAGCCCGACGCTCGGCGCCTGGGGCCTCGGCTGGGAATGCTGGTGCGACGGCATGGAGGTGAGCCAGTTCACCTACTTCCAGCAGGTCGCGGGCTTCGAGTGCGCGCCGGTGGCGGGCGAGCTGACCTACGGGCTGGAGCGTCTGGCCATGTACGTCCAGGGCGTCGAGAACGTCTACGACCTCAACTTCAACGGGGCCGAGGGCGACGCCAAGGTCACCTACGGCGACGTGTTCCTCCAGGCCGAGCAGGAATACTCGCGCCACAATTTCGAGGCCGCCGACACGGCGATGCTGTTTCGCCAGTTCACCGACGCGGAAAAGGCCTGCCGCACTTACCTCGAGGCCGGCGCCCCGACGGACGAGACCGGCCGCCACCGCATGGCCCAGCCGGCCTACGACCAGTGCATCAAGGCGAGCCACGTCTTCAACCTGCTCGACGCCCGCGGCGTCATCTCGGTGACCGAGCGGCAGAGCTACATCCTGAGGGTGCGCGAACTCGCCAAGGCCTGCGGCGCGGCGTGGCTGAAGACCGAGAGCGGCGGCGCGGCGGCGGCGTGACGCTTGGGCGCGGGCGCCGTCATCGAAGCGACATGCGAGGGGAATAGCGCCAAAACCTCGACCGACGCTTTCGCGACGAGCCCGCGATGTCCGACACCCCCTCCCCCGATCTCGACGCCCTCATCGCGGTGCGCCTCTCCCGGCGCGGCCTGATCCGCGGCGCGGGCGCCGCAGCCCTCGCCGCCGGCCTCGGCCCCATGCCGGCCTTGGCCGCCGAGCCCTCCGCCTTCGACTTCCCCGAACTGGCGGCAAGCGTCGACCCGCATCTCCACGTGGCCGAGGGCTACGAGGCGCAGGTGCTGCTGCGCTGGGGCGACCCGCTGTTTCCCGGCGTGCCGGCCTTCGACCCGACAGTGCAGACCCCGGCGGCGCAGGAGAAGCGCTTCGGCTACAACAACGACTTCGTCGGCTTCATCCCGCTCGACGGTGAGCCGGACCGCGGCCTGCTCGTGGTCAACCACGAATACACCAACGCCGAGCTGATGTTTCCCGGCCTCGGCGTCTCCGACCGCAAGGGCGTGATCGCCGCCTTGTCGGAAGAGCAGGTCGCCGTCGAGATGGCGGCCCATGGCGGCTCCGTCGTGGAGATTCTTCAAGAGAACGGCCGCTGGGCCCCGGTGATCGGTTCGAAATACACCCGCCGCATCACCACGCACACGCCGATGACGCTCACCGGCCCCGCCGCCGGCCATCCCCGGATGGCGACCAATGCCGATCCCGAGGGGCGGCGGGTCGAGGGGATGATCAACAACTGTTCCGGCGGGGTGACGCCCTGGGGGACGTGGCTCTCGGGCGAGGAGAACATCCACTACTATTTCCAGGGAAAGCTCCCGGAGGGCCACGCCGAGGCGGTCAACGCCAAGGGGATGGGGATGGGCACGCCGCAATACGGCTGGGGCCGGTTCCACGAGCGGTTCGACCTGTCGAAAACCCCCAACGAGCCCAACCGCTTCGGCTGGGTGGTCGAGATCGACCCGTTCGATCCGGGCTCGGTGCCGAAGAAGCGCACGGCGCTCGGCCGGTTCAAGCACGAGGGTGCGGCGGGGGTGACGGCGGGCGACGGGCGCTACGTCGTCTATCTCGGCGACGACGAGCGGTTCCAGCACGTCTACCGCTTCGTCAGCGCGGGGCGCGTCGGGGCGACGCGCACGGACAACGCGAATCTCCTCGATTCCGGAACGCTCAGCGTCGCCCGTTTCGAGGCCGACGGCACCGGCCGCTGGCTTCCCCTGACCCACGGCCAGAGCGGGCTCGACGCGGCGAACGGTTTTGCCTCCCAGGCCGACGTCCTGATCGAGACCCGCCGCGCGGCCAAGCTCCTGGGCGGCACCCCGATGGATCGCCCGGAGGACATCGAGGCCAACCCCAAGACCGGCCGCGTCTACGTGATGCTGACCAACAACACCAAGCGCACGGCCGAACAGGTCGATGCCGCCAACCCGCGCGCCGCCAACGCCTTCGGCCACGTCATCGAGATCGCGCCGGACGGCGCCGACCACACCGCGGAGACGTTTCGCTGGGAGGTTCTGGTGCGCTGCGGCGATCCGTCGAGACCGGAGGTCAAGGCGACGTTCTCGCCGCTGACCTCGTCGGACGGCTGGTTCGGCATGCCGGACAACTGCGCCTTCGATTCGAGCGGCCGGCTCTGGATCGCCACCGACGGCAACAACCGCCGCGCCACCGGCCGGGCGGACGGCATCTGGGCGGTGGAGACGGAAGGGCCCCGCCGGGGCACCTCGCGGCACTTCCTGCAGGTGCCGGTCGGCGCCGAGATGTGCGGCCCCTGCTTCACCCCGGACGACCGCACCTTCTTCGTCGCCGTCCAGCATCCGGGCGAGCCCGACGAGGAGGGGGGGCTGGGCAGTTACGAAAAACCCTCGACCCGCTGGCCGGACTTTTCCCCCGACATGCCGCCGCGGCCGTCCGTGGTGGCGGTGACGCGGAAAGGCGGCGGGCGGATCGGCTGATTCTCATCTCTCCACCGTCATTCCGGGGCGCTGATAAGCGAACCCGGAATCCACCCGTGATGCGACGCCTTGCAACCCGCTGAGGCCAGTCGTGGATTCCGGGTTCCGCTTCGCGGCCCCGGAATGACGGTGGTCGGTTCCAAACACTCCCGTCTCGACGCGGCCCGAGCGGGCCGCTATTCCCGCGCGCATGCCTGACCTTCTCCTCGAACTCCTCTCCGAAGAAATCCCCGCGCGCATGCAGCGGCGTGCGGCCGAGGATCTGAGGAAGCTCGTCACCGATGCGCTGGTGGAGCGCGGCTTCCTCTACGAGGGCGCCAAGGCCTTCGCCACGCCCCGGCGCCTCGCGCTGCACGTCGCCGGCCTGCCCGCCCGCGGCGAGGCGGTGCGGGAGGAGCGGCGGGGCCCCCGCGTCGGCGCGCCGGACGCCGCGGTTCAGGGCTTCCTGAAGGGGGCCGGGCTCACCAGCCTCGATCAGGCGACCACGATCACCGATCCGAAGAAGGGCGAGTTCTACCTCGCGGTGATCGAGCGGCCCGGCCGCGAGACGCTGGACGTGCTGGCCGAGATCCTGCCCGGCATCGTAAAAAGTTTTCCGTGGCCGAAATCGATGCGCTGGGGCGCGGCCTCCGCCCAACCCGGATCTTTACGCTGGGTGCGTCCGCTGCAATCGATCGTCGCCACCTTCGGGCCCGAGACCGAGAACCCGGAAGTCGTGCCGTTCTCGGTCGACGGCATCGCGGCGGGCACCACGACGCGGGGCCACCGCTTCCTGGCGCCCGAGCCGTTCGAGGTGCGCCGCTTCGACGATTACGTCCAGGCCCTGGAACGCGCCCACGTCATCCTCGATGCGGACCGGCGCAAGGACATCATCCTGCACGACGCCCGCGACCTCGCCTTCGCCCGCGGCCTCGACCTCGTAGAGGATGACGGCCTGCTCGAAGAGGTGGCCGGGCTCGTGGAGTGGCCGGTGGTGCTGATGGGCTCGTTCGACGAGCGTTTTTTGGAGATTCCGGCGGAAGCCATCCGGGCGACGATCCGGGCCAACCAAAAGTGTTTCGTGCTGCGCAAGAGTGGCTCGGACGAACTGGCCCCGGCCTTCCTGCTGGTCTCGAACCTCGTCGCCTCGGACGGCGGCGCGGCCATCACCGCGGGCAACGAGCGCGTGGTGCGCGCCCGGCTCTCGGACGCAAAATTCTTCTGGGAGACCGACAAGGCAACGAAGTTGGAAGATCGGCTGCCGAAGCTCGACACCATCGTCTTCCACGAAAAGCTCGGCACGCAGGGCGAGCGGATCGCCCGCATCGCGGCGCTCGCCAAAGAGATCGCCCCGCTGGTCGGCGCCGAGCCGGCGCTCGCCGAACAAGCTGCTAAGCTCGCTAAAGCTGACCTTGTCACCGAGATGGTCGGTGAGTTTCCCGAGCTGCAAGGCCTGATGGGGCGTAAGTACGCGTCGCTCCAAGGTAAGCCCGAGAGCGTCGCCGCGGCCATTGAGGAGCATTACAAGCCGGTCGGCCCCTCCGACCGGGTGCCGACTGATCCAGTCTCGATCGCGGTGGCGCTCGCCGACAAGCTCGACACGCTGGTGGGTTTTTGGGCGATCGACGAGAAGCCGACGGGGAGCAAGGACCCGTTTGCGCTGCGGCGGGCGGCGTTGGGGGTGATCCGGCTGATTATTGAAAACAGCATCAAGCTCCGCGTTGGGGATCTGCTCTGGAATAATTACGCGCAGAGATCAGATGATCTGGCCGAAAGGCAGGCCGCTGAGATTTTAGGTCGATCTGGCGGCAATGCTGCGCATTTTATAGATAATATCAATGCTATCAAGGATAGAATTGAGGTCGCGACTGCCAGAAACTCAGTCGATGATTTCGTTAGAATTTTCACTAGCGAAGGAAAGTTGCTGTCGTTTTTTGCCGACCGCCTCAAGGTCTACCTCCGCGACCAAGGTGCCCGCCACGACCTGATCGACGCCGTCTTCGCCCTCCCCGGCCAGGACGATCTTTTGCTGGTTGTCCGCCGGGTCGAGGCGCTGGGCGCGTTCCTCGGCACCGATGACGGAAAAAACCTGCTGGCGGGCTACAAGCGCGCGGCCAACATCCTGCGCATCGAGGAGAAGAAGGACGGCCGCGCCTACGACGCCGCCCCCGACGCCGCCCGCGCGGCGTCCGGCCAGCCCGAGGAGCGGGCGCTGGCCGAGGCGCTGGACGCCGCCCGGGCCGAGGCGTCGGCTGCTGTCGCGGCGGAGGACTTTTCGGGTGCGATGCGGGCGCTGTCGCGGCTGCGGGCGCCGGTGGATGCGTTCTTCGAGAAAGTCACGGTCAACGCCGACGACCCGGCTCTGCGCGAGAACCGCCTGCTCCTCCTCAATGCGCTGCGCGCCGCCACCCGCGAAGTCGCGGACTTTTCGCGCATCGAGGGGTGAGGCGCCGACTGGCCTCTCTCCCACCCTCCCCCTCATCCTGAGGTGCTCCGCGCAGCGGAGCCTCGAAGGAGGGCTCCAGAAAGCCCTGCGATCCCTGGAGCCCTCCTTCGAGGCTGCTCACGCAGCACCTCAGGATGAGGGGGTCGGGTGGGAGACGCGGCTCGACCGCGGCGCCCGTTTCTATCAATTGATAAGTCGCGATTGCAGTCCTCGACTCTATTCGCCGCACTCGACCCGAATCACGAAAAACCATCCACCGGACGTTGCGCTGCGGAAACAGACGCCACGCGCGAATCGTGCGACTCGGGTTCGGGTTGAACCGAGACGTGCCGACCCATGCCCCATTTCGACGCGCCCGCCCTGATCGATGCGTGCTACGCCGCTGCGCTCGATCCGGCCCTGTGGCCGGCGGCGCTCGACGGGATCGCGCGGGCGGTCGGGGGGCGGGGCGGGTTGATCGTCTCGCACGATCCGCGGCGGACCCCGCTGACGCTGCACTCTGAGAGCCTGGAAGCGGTCGACCGCGATTACGGCACCGGCGGCTGGTGGCGGTTCGATACGCGCATCGCGCGGGCCAACGCGCTCGGCCTCGCCGCCGGCTCGGTGGTCTGCGACGAGATGTATTTTCCGGCCGAGACGAAGCGGCACGATCCGTTCATCCAGGACTTCTTTGCCGGCCACGGCCTCGACAACCTCGCGGGCTGCCTCGACACCGATCCGATCGACGGCACCGGCCTGTCCTTCAGCGCCCCGCGGGACGCCGTGCGGGGGCCGTTCGAGGGGTTCGAACTCGACCGGATGCGGCTGCTGGGCCCGCACGCCACGCGGGCGTTCAAGCTGACGAGCATCCTGGGCGAGGGGCGGCGCGAGGCGGGCGACCTCGGCGCGGCGCTCGACCGGATGCGGGCCGGCATCGTCGCCCTCGACCGGGCCGGCTGCGTGCGCAGCGTCAACGCGGCGGCCGAGACGCTGGTGGCGGGCTATCTCGTCCTGCGCACCGGCCGCGTGCCGGAAGCGGCAGAGCCCGCCGACCGCGACCGGCTCGGGCGCTTTCTGGCCGAGTACCTACCCGGCCCCGGCGTGCCGCGAAAGACCTCGATCCTGCTGCGGCGCAAGGGCGGCGGGCGCCCGCTCTTCGTCGAGGCGCTGCCGCTGCCCGGCGGCGCCTCCGATTGCGCCTGGACCAGCACGTGGACCGGAAACGGCGTCAACGGCCTGATCCTGCTGGTGCGCGACCTTCTCGCCCCCTCCGCCCGCGCCGTCGAACCGCTGCTGGAGCCGCTGGGCCTCACCGCGGCGGAGGCCCGCGTCGCCGCCCTGGTCGGCCGCGGCGCGAGCCCGCGCGAGGCCGCCAGCACGCTCGCGGTCGGCGAGAGCACGGTGCGGACCCAGCTCAAGGCAATCTATTCGAAGCTCGGGATTCACCGGCAGAGCGAGCTGGCGGTGCTGGTGACGCGGTTGGATGGGGTGTGACGCGCTTTCCGATTGATCGCATCGGATTCAGCCGCGTGTCCCCTCTCCCCGCACGCGGGGAGAGGCCTGTCTGCACCTTGTCGTGCAGACAGGAAGCGGAGGCGGAGCCGGAGCGGCGGTGAGGGGGACTCGACGGAAAGAGCTACTTCCGAGCCGCCCCCTCACACCTCGGCTGCCGCCTCGCTTTGCAGACGACGGGGTCGGCAAAGCCCTCTCCCCGCACGCGGGGAGAGGGGATGCGCGGCTCGCCGATGCGCCTCGATGGGCGCGCTTAAGCGATGCGCCTCAGCCCTTCCGGCCCTGCTTGTAGCTCTGGATCGCGTTCTGGCAGCCGGGCGAGAGTTTGGCCATGTTCTTCTCGAAGCAGGCCTGGGTCTCCGGGCCGTCCTCGGGGGGCAGGCCGGCGCAGTGGGTGGTGAAGTCGCCCATGCATTGCTGCTGCAGCAAAGCCTTGTCGTCCGCCGACATCGGCCCGGCGAAAGCGGCCGAGGCGAGGCCGGTGAGGAGGGCGGCGGACAGCACGAGACGAACCGGCATGGGGGGCTCCGACGAACAGAGGAAAGAACCGTCCACAAAGTCGCGAGACCGGCAAAGCGTTGCATTATCGTAGGCCGGAACGGTGGGATGAAGCTTCGCGTTGAGGAGGCCGCCACCGGAGCCTCGCCGTGCGTCCCGCCCTCCTCTTCGCCCTCTCGCTCCTCGTGCTGCCGCAGGCGGCCCTCGCTCAGACCGCTCCGGCCCCGGCCGTCGTCGAGGAGGTGCCGGCGACCGAGGACGACACCCCGCCCGGCCCCCCGCCCCCGCTGCCCGACCTCGCCGACCCGAACGGGCGCGCCGGCTCGGCGCTCAACGAGCCGGACGAGCGCTCCGGCATCCCGAAATCCCTGCGGGCCTCCGGCGCGCGGTCGGGCGGGCCGGCCAACGAACTCAATCCGAGCGGGCGCACCGAGGCGCCCGCGCCGCCGAAGGGCGAACTCGGCAACGTGCTGACCGGGCGCGCGCTATTCCACGGCAATTATTGCGGCAAGGGCAACCGCGGCGCGGGCATCGCCCCCATCGACGCGCTCGATACCGCCTGCATGCATCACGACACTTGCTACGACACCGCCGGCTACAGCTCGTGTGCCTGCGACGCGACGCTCCGGCGCGAGGCCACCGCGGTGTCGGACGACCCCGCCGTCCCGCTGGAGACGCGCCGCCGCGCGCTCAGCGTGACCCAGGCCGCCGCCGCGATGGAGTGCCGCCAGCCCTGACGGGCCGTGGTTCGTCCCATCCGACCCCTCTCATCCTGATCCCACCCTCCACCTCATCCTGAGGTGCCGAAGCGCAGTGTAGGCCTCGAAGGAGGGCTCCAGTGTAGCGCGCGATCCCTGGAGCCCTCCTTCGAGGCTCCGCTTCGCTCCGCACCTCAGGATGAGGGGGTTGGATGGGATGCGGGGGGATGAGCGGTCCGAAGGCCGCCCCCCTACTCCCCCTCGTCCCGACGCTGGCGCAGCTCCGGGGCCGGTTGCTCCGGCTCGGTCGAGGGCGCGACCTGGCTCTCGGTGCGGCTGGTGTCCACGAACAGGCGGGCGTCGCCCTCGCGCACGCCGAGGCTGCGCAGCGCGTAGGTCATCATCCCGAGCGCCAGCTCGCGTTCGGCCATGAGGACGAGGCCGACGCCGTCCTCTTCCAGGCGGCGGCGCTCGGCGTCGCTGTGGGTGCGGACCACGCTGTCGATGCCGGGATTGGCCGCCCGCGCCTTGGCGAGCAGGCGCCGGCCCTGGTGCGAATCGGGCGTCGCGACCACGAGGAGATGGGCGGAGGCGATGTCGGCGGCCTCCAGGATGCCCGGCGCGGCGGCGTCGCCGAACACGGCCGGCACGCCGTCCGAGCGCAGCTCCTCGACCCGGCGGCGGTCGCGCTCGATCACGACGTAGGGCAGGCTCCAGTCGGCGAGCGCCTTAGCGATCGCGCTGCCGACCCGGCCGTAGCCGACGAGCACGGCATGGCCGCGCATCCCCGGCTCGCCGACGCGGATCGGCAGGGCGGCGGCGCGGCGGCGCTCCAGCCGGCGGCGCCAGTCCGGCCGTTCGCCGAGCCACGCGGAGGCGCGTTCGGCGAGCGCGAAGAACAGCGGGTTGAGGGTGATCGACAGGAGCGCGCCGCCGAGGATGAGGTCGCGGCCGGGCTCGGGCAGGAGTTTGAGCGCGATGCCGAGCCCCGCCAGGATGAACGAGAACTCGCCGATCTGCGCCAGGCTCGCCGCGATGGTGAGCGCGGTGCCGACCGGATGCCCGAAGGCCAGCACGATGGCGATGGCGGCCAGCGACTTGCCGACGACGATGACGCCGAGCACGCCCAGCACCGAGAGCGGCTCGCGGATCAGGATGCCGGGATCAAACAGCATCCCGACCGAGACGAAGAACAGCACCGCGAACGCGTCCTGCAGCGGCAGGGAATCGGCGGCGGCCTGATGGCTGAGGTCGGATTCGGCGAGCACCATGCCGGCGAAGAAGGCGCCGAGCGCGAAGGACACGCCGAACAGCTCGGAGGAGGCGAAGGCGATGCCGACCGCGGAGGCGAGCACCGCCAGCGTGAACAGCTCGCGCGAGCCGGTGCGCGCGGCGAGCCCCATCAGGTAGGGAATGAGCCGCCGCCCGCCGATCAGCATCACGGCCATGAACACGCCGACCTTGGCGAGCGTCAGCGCCAGCGTCACGCCGATGCCGTAGTGGGGGGCGGGATCGCCCTTCGGCGCCGCGCCGCCGAGCGAGGGGGCGAGCGCGGGCAGCAGCACCAGCGCCAGCACCATGGCGAGGTCCTCGACGATGAGCCAGCCGACCGCGATGCGGCCCTTGTCGCTGTCGAGCAGGCCCCGCCCCTCCAGCGCCCGCAGCAGCACCACGGTGCTGGCGACCGACAGCGCAAGCCCGAACACGATGCCGGCCCCGAGCGACCAGCCGAAGGCGGCGGCGAGCCCCGCCCCCATGGCGGTGGCGGCGGCGATCTGCACCACCGCGCCCGGCAGCGCGATGGCGCGCACCGCCATCAGGTCCTTGAGCGAGAAGTGCAGGCCGACGCCGAACATCAGCAGGATCACGCCGAGTTCGGCGAGTTGCGCCGCGAGTTCGGCATCACCCACGAAGCCCGGCGTGAACGGGCCGATGGCGATGCCGGCCACGAGGTAGCCGACCAGCGGCGGCAGCCGCAGCCGCTGCGCCGCCATGCCGCCGACGAAGGCGCAGACCAGCCCCAGCGCGATGATCGAGATGAGTCCGGTGGCGTGATGCAACGCGAAAGGGCCCCCGCGGGGCGCCGCCGGCCCCACCGGTTCCTTAGAGCAATTCTTCGGCCCGTGTCCGCATCGGTTCGGCCTTCACGCGACGGTGCGTGCCGGGCGTCACCCTCAAGGCTTCGCGCAACGCTCAGCAGGGCTCGCGTGGCGCTCAGGCGAGGTCGCGCAACACCGCCGGCATCAGCTCCGGGATATCCTCGGCGATCAGCCCCGGCCCGTGGCGGAGCCCGGCATCACCGTGGAGCCACACCGCGGCGCAGGCCGCCTCGAACGGGTCCATCCCCTGCGCCAGCAACCCGCAGATCAGCCCGCCGAGCACGTCGCCCGAGCCGGCGGTGCCGAGATGGGGCGAGCCGTGGTCGTTGATCGCGATGCGCCCGTCGGGGGCGGCGATGACGGTGTCGGCGCCCTTCAGCACCACCACGGCGCCGGCGAGTTCCGCCGCGCGGGCGGCGCGCCCGGACTTGGAAAGACCCTCGGCGACGGCCTCGGTGCCCGAGAACAGCCGGGCGAACTCGCCCTCGTGCGGAGTCAGCACGGCCCCTGCCTCGCCGTCGCGGAGGTGGCGCGCCAAGGTCCGCACCTCGCTGCGAAAGCTCGTCAGCGCGTCGGCATCGAGCACCAGGGCGCGGCCGGCCGAGGCCGCCACCGCGACGAACTCGCAGGTGGCCGGGCCGGTGCCGAGGCCGGGGCCGAGCAGCAGGGCGTTGAGGCGATCATCGACGAGGATGTCGTCGAGGTCGTCGGCGCTCTCGCAAGGCCGCAGCATGATCGCGGTGAGATGCGCGGCATTCTCCGGCAATGCGGAGGCCGGCGAGGCGACGGTGACGAGGCCGGCCCCGACCCGCAGCGCCCCGCGGGCGGCGAGCCGCGCCGCACCGGTCTTGTAGGCCGGGCCCGACAGGACGAGGGCGTGGCCGCGGGTGTATTTGTGGCTCGAAGCCGTGAGCGCGGGCAGCGTCCACAGCCCCGGCGCGTTGCGGAACAGGTGAGGTGCGCCCTCCAACCCGTCGGCGAGCGCCGCGGGGCCGGTGCCGATGTCGGCCAGCGTGATCGCGCCGCAGAGCGACCGGCCGGGCTGGAGCAGGTGGCCGGGCTTGAGCGCCACGAAGGTGACGGTCTCGCGCGCCTGCACCGCGACGCCGCGCACCCGGCCGGTATCGCCGTCGAGCCCGCTCGGCACGTCCACGGACAGGACGGGACGGCCGGACGCGTTCACCGCCTCGACCAGGGCGCGGGCGGGGCCGTCGAGATCGCGCGACAGGCCGGCGCCGAACAGCGCGTCGACAATGAGGTCGCAATCGGGCAGCGTCGCCTCGGCGGAACCGACCGGGCCGGTCCACTCGGCCGCCGCGAGGCCGGCGTCACCCGCGAGGGCGTCGCGGTTCCCCAAAAGCCGCAGCTCGACCGCGCGGCCCGCCTCCGCCAGCAGGCGGGCGGCTACGAAGCCGTCGCCGCCGTTGTTGCCCGGCCCGCATAGGACCAGAATCCGCTCCGACCCGAGCGCCAGCGCCCGCTCGGCGACCGCCGCGCCGGCCCTTTGCATCAAGGTAAGGCCCGGCGTTCCGGCCTCGATCGCCGCCGCATCCACCCGTCGCATCGCCTCGACGGTGAGCAGCCGCAGGGCCGATTTCGGGGGGTGGGCCGGCTCATGCATCCGTGGCGCTCACTCTCTGCCTAAAAAATGATCTAAACCGGCGCGATTGCCTGCACATTCCGCAGACAATGCCTGCGCGATGCGCAGCTTCATGGGTCGGCAACGCAAATCGCCGTGGCGGTCCCGCGAGTGCGATGGTAGATATGAGGCAACATATCGACGACGCGCGCATCGGACCGAGCCGGGATGAAGAAGATCGAGGCGATCATCAAGCCGTTCAAGCTCGACGAGGTGAAGGAGGCGCTCCAAGAGGTCGGCCTCCAGGGCATCACCGTCATCGAGGCGAAGGGCTTCGGCCGGCAGAAGGGCCATACCGAGCTGTATCGCGGCGCGGAATACGTCGTGGACTTCCTGCCCAAGGTGAAGCTGGAGATCGTGCTGTCCGACGCCCTCGTCGAGGGCGCGGTCGAGGCGATCCGCAAGTCGGCCCAGACCGGCCGCATCGGCGACGGCAAGATCTTCGTCTCGACCATCGAGGAAGCGATCCGCATCCGCACCGGCGAGACCGGCGCCGACGCGATCTGAGCGTTTCGCTCCTCCGACACACGACTTGGCGCGCTTCGTGAACGGGCGTTCGCGCGCCTGGATCAGGCGCGTGCCTCAGCGAGCGTGCCCGTGCCCGATCTCGATACCATCGTCAAAGAGATCGCCGACGAGATGCGGGCGCGGCCCGACCGCGGCGCGGTGGCGAGCTACATCCCCGAACTCGCCCGCGTCGATGCCGGCCAATTCGGCCTCGCGGTGATCGACCGCGAGGGGCGCGTCGCGGCCGGCGGCGAGGCCGACGTCCCCTTCTCGATCCAGAGCATTTCCAAGGTCTTCACCCTCACGCTGGCGCTCGGCATGGTCGGCGACCGGCTGTGGCGCAAGGTCGGGCGCGAGCCCTCGGGCAGCCCGTTCAACTCCATCGTCCAGCTGGAGCGCGAGCAGGGCATCCCGCGCAATCCCTTCATCAATGCGGGCGCCATCGCGGTCACCGACGTGATCCTGTCGGGCCACCAGCCGCGGGAAGCGCTGGGCGAGATTCTGCGCTTCATGCAGTTCCTGGCGCAGGACAGCGGCATCGCCATCGACGAGACCGTGGCGGCCTCGGAGAAGCGCACGGGCTTTCGGAATGCGGCGCTCGCCAACTACATGCGCTCGTTCGGCGTGCTGGAAAACCCGGTCGACTACACGCTCGGCGTCTACTTCCACCACTGCGCCATCGCGATGACCTGCCGCCAGCTCGCCACCGCCGGGCTGTTCCTGGCCTATTCCGGCCTGCATCCGCTGGCCGGCCACTCGGTGATCTCGGCCGAGCGGGCGCGGCGCATCAACGCCATCATGCTCACCTGCGGCCATTACGACGGCTCGGGCGACTTCGCCTACCGGGTCGGCCTGCCGGGCAAGAGCGGCGTCGGCGGGGGGATTCTGGCGGTGGCGCCGGGGAAGGCCTCGATCTGCGTCTGGTCGCCGGGGCTCGATGCGGCGGGCAACTCGCATCTCGGGCGCATCGCCCTGGAGATGCTGGTGAAGCGCACCGGGTGGTCGATCTTCGGGGTGTAGCGGCTACCGCCGCCCCTCTCCCCGCACGCGGGGAGAGGGCTTCATGCCCCCTCGTCGGGGCATGAAGCGAGCCGGCAGGCGAAGGTGAGGGGGCGGTTCAAGGTCAGCCTCTTCCGTAGAGGCCCCCTCACCCCCGCTGCCGCTTGTCGCGACGACGACGGGGTCGTCGCGACCCTCTCCCCGCGTGCGGGGAGAGGGGGTGGTTCCGGCGCTCCGCATGGCAGACAAAAAGAAACCGCCCCCGCCTTGCGGCGGGGCGGTTCTCATCGGCTCGAAAAAGCTTCGGCCTCGTAGACCCTTACGCGACGGCCTTCTCTGCGGCTTCGCCCGGGAGCGGAACCTCGGAGATCGTCTTCAGCACTTGGCTAGCGATCTGGTAGGGGTCGCCCATGGAGTTCGGGCGGCGGTCCTCAAGGTATCCCTTGTAGTTGTTGTTCACGAAGGAGTGGGGCACGCGCACCGAGGCGCCGCGGTCGGCCACGCCGTAGGAGAACTTGTTCCACGGGGCGGTCTCGTGCTTGCCGGTGAGCCGCATGTGGTTGTCCGGGCCGTAGACGGCGATGTGGTCGTCGAGGTTCTTCTCGAACTGGGCCATCATGGCCTCGAAGTACTCCTTGCCGCCGGTCTCGCGCATGAACGTCGTCGAGAAGTTGCAGTGCATGCCCGAGCCGTTCCAGTCGGTGTCGCCGAGCGGCTTGCAGTGGTACTCGATGTCGATCTCGTAGGTCTCGCACAGGCGCTGGAGCAGGTAGCGGGCCATCCACATCTCGTCGGCGGCCTTCTTGGAGCCCTTGCCGAAGATCTGGAATTCCCACTGGCCCTTGGCCACTTCGGCGTTGATGCCCTCGTGGTTGATGCCGGCGGCCAGGCACAGGTCGAGGTGCTCCTCGACGATCTTGCGCGCGACCGGGCCGACGTTCGAGGCGCCGACGCCGCAATAGTACGGGCCCTGCGGGGCCGGGTAGCCGGTCTCGGGGAAGCCGAGCGGGCGGCCGTTCTTGTAGAGGAAGTACTCCTGCTCGAAGCCGAACCACGCGCCGGCATCGTCCAGCACGGTGGCGCGCTTGTTCGACGGGTGCGGGGTCTTGCCGTCGGGCATCATCACTTCGCACAGCACCAGCACGCCGTTCGAGCGGGACGGATCGACGAAGTGGCGGATCGGCTTGAGCACGCAATCGGACGAGGAGCCCTCGGCCTGCATCGTCGAGGAGCCGTCGAAGCCCCAGAGCGGGAGCTGCTCGAGGCTCGGGAAGCCGTCGAACTCCTTGATCTGCGTCTTGCCGCGCAGATTCGGAACCGGAGTGTAGCCGTCGAGCCAGATATACTCGAGCTTGTACTTCGTCATTGCCTGTCTCTCGTTCCTGATCGACGAAATCCGTCTGACAGCCCCTGAGTCCGGCGCCCTGTTCGCCCTCGCCTTGGCCCAGGACCGTCGCCGCAAAGCGGGCGCCGATACCCTGGCTGGCTCGAAGGCTTTCGCCCGACCCCGAAGCGCCGGGTCAAAACCCGTCCGCCTCGGATCGGCCTCTAGCATGTGCCGTGCCAACCTGCCGCGAAATGCGCCACCGGTTCCCGCGTGAAAGCGTCGCCCCTGTCGGCGGTTTCAGGGCGGACTTTTTCCGCGAAACGCCCGCCGGGGCGGAGATTTTTGTCTCAGGACGGGTGGCGGCGGCGGGGCGCGGGCAGTAACGTCCGCGCCCGTCGGCCGGAGCACGAGGAGGAAGGGTCCGTTTGCAGGACCCGTGCCGCGTCCATCGCGCGCGGGGCTGTCGCGACGACCCCCCCTCCCCCGAACGATCCGACGACCGGCCGGGATCAGCCCCGGCCCGGACGCGACCGATCCGGCCGCGTCCGCCTGACGAGACGACCCGAGGAGACGCACACGATGAAAACGGCCGCTGATGTGCTGAAGGCCATCAAGGACAACGACGTGAAATACGTCGACTTCCGCTTCACCGACCCGCGCGGGAAGTGGCAGCACGTGACCTTCGACGTCTCCCTCGTCGACGAGGAGATCTTTTCCGAGGGCACGATGTTCGACGGCTCCTCGATCGCCGGCTGGAAGGCGATCAACGAGTCCGACATGCTGCTGATGCCCGATCCGGTCACCGCCTGCATGGACCCGTTCTTCTCGGCGTCCACCATGTCGATCGTCTGCGACGTGCTCGAGCCCTCGACCGGCGAGCCCTATTCGCGCGATCCGCGCGGCACGGCCAAGCTCGCCGAGGCTTACTTGCGCTCGACCGGCATCGGCGACGACATCTTCGTCGGCCCCGAGGCCGAGTTCTTCGTGTTCGACGACGTGAAGTTCGGCGCCGACCCCTACCACACGGGTTTTCAGCTCGATTCCACCGAGCTGCCCACCAACGGCTTCACCGATTACGAGGGCGGCAACCTCGGCCACCGCATCCAGACTAAGGGCGGCTACTTCCCGGTGCCGCCGCAGGATTCGGCCCAGGACATGCGCGGCGAGATGCTGGCCGCGATGCAGTCGATGGGCGTCAAGGTCGAGAAGCACCACCACGAGGTGGCGTCCGCCCAGCACGAGCTCGGCATGAAGTTCGACACGCTGACCCTGCTCGCCGACCACATGCAGATCTACAAGTACTGCATCCACAACGTGGCGCAAAGCTACGGCAAGTCGGCCACCTTCATGCCCAAGCCCGTCTACGGCGACAACGGCTCGGGCATGCACGTGCACCAGTCGATCTGGAAGAACGGCAAGCCGCTGTTTGCCGGCGACAAGTACGCCGACCTCTCCCAGGAATGCCTGTGGTACATCGGCGGCATCATCAAGCATGCCAAGGCGTTGAACGCCTTCACCAACCCGTCCACCAACTCCTACAAGCGTCTGGTGCCGGGCTACGAGGCCCCCGTGCTGCTGGCCTACTCGGCCCGCAACCGCTCGGCCTCCTGCCGCATCCCGTGGACGACGAACCCGAAGGCCAAGCGCGTCGAGGTCCGCTTCCCTGATCCGATGGCCAACCCCTACCTCGCCTTCTCGGCGCTGCTGATGGCCGGCATCGACGGCATCCTCAACAAGATCGATCCGGGCCCGGCCATGGACAAGGATCTCTACGACCTGCCGCCGCGCGAGCTGAAGAAGATCCCGACCGTGTGCGGCTCGCTTCGCGAGGCGCTGCAGAACCTCGACAAGGACCGCGCCTTCCTCAAGGCCGGCGGCGTGTTCTCGGACGACCAGATCGACTCGTTCATCGAACTCAAGATGACCGAGGTGCTGCGCTACGAGATGACCCCGCACCCGATCGAGTTCGTGCAGTACTACTCGCTGTAAGCGGATCGCGGGCCGGTTCGTCCGGCCCACACGCATAAGAGAGACGACCCGCAGCGCCGGGGCCTCGCAAGGGGCTCCGGCGTTCGCGCGTCGGACACCCGGCACACGTCCAGATTATTGTTTTGAATTTTATCCTATATAGGACTTCCGTCAAATTTGTGGGACGGAGGCCGACGATGTCGTCACCCATGTTCATTCTTCAACGGGCGCGCTGGCACTTGGCCGCCCTTTCCGTCCGGACGGCTCTGGCCCGGACGTGCTTGGCCCTGCTGCGGGCCTACGACCCGAACCAGCCACGCGTTCCGGCCGGGAGCAGCGAGGGCGGTCGCTGGACCGACGGTGATGCCGGCTTCGATCCGGGTTTTGCGCCTGACGATGCGGAACTCGTCGGGATCGCGGACGACGGGGACCGACGCTATACGGTGGTCCTATCCGAGGACGAGGGCCGCGGTGGGGGACACACCCTCCGCGACCACGTCGGCAAGACGGATGCCGAATTGATGGGGCGGGTGCAGGCGAGTCGAGGATGGACGCCGTTCCATGTATATGGACGCCAGCGCCATGGCTCTTTTGCCTCTCCGGAGGTGGCCAACGATTTAGTCAATCGAGCGCTTGAGCAAAATGCCGATAAAGTCGATCTCGTGTTATCGGGAAGTGAGGATGGATATTTTATTAAGCATCGATTTGGGTATATTATAGGACGTGAGGCATATACAAACGGGCGTGTCGAGCCCTATCTCAGGAATACATACGGTGTGGGTATTTTAATTATGCGTGACTCGGGCAGTAAGCGCGGATATCGCGTGCACACAGCGTATCCGCGAAATGATGGAGATTGACATGAAGGCATCCCCCGAATTCGAAAAATTCGCCAGCTTTTTCATCCAAGATTTGGACGATTTTTTGCCGGACTATGAGAGGATGTATGGGTTCGTATTGACCTCCGTCAAGGGAGTTGAGCGCACAAGGTTGCGGGATTTTCTTGATCTAGCCACTCAGGACACGGTGTCTGATCATGAGCTGATGGGCCTTTGGAAGTCGGTGAACGACGAAGTTCAGTTTTTCACAGCCGATGGTCTCCGCATGGTGCTCAAGGGCGCGCGAGACCGGCTGTTATGATATGACGGGGATTGTAACGGCGGCTTGCTGGCGCCGGCCTGCGGCGTGAGGGTCAGCCTGACCGGTTTTCAACCTTTTTGCGAGTCGACCCGCAGCGCCGGGGCCCCGCAAGGGGCTCCGGCATTTGCATGTCGGGATTTCATTGCTGCACGATGCGAGAAGTCGGGGTGGATTCCGGGTGCACCCGGCTTATCGAAGAAACGATGGAGAATGCGGTGCAGCCATCTCGAGAATTTAAAAGGTTCACGAGCTTATTTATCCAAGATCTGGAGACGTTTGGATCGAATGAGGATGAAATATTTCAGTTTATACTTGGGGGATTTCCGGGGTGATGACCGGATTAGGTTGAAAGCCTTCCTCAATGATATCGTGCAGGAGACGGTGTCGGATCAGGAATTGGACAAGCTCTGGCGGTCGGTGAACGACGAAATCTATTTTCCGGAAGGTGGCCATCTTCGCGCTATGCTGAAGGATGCGCGGGATCGCCTGTAGGGGCGGGCCGGCCCGCACGCAATCGAGAGACGACCCGCAGCGCCGGGGCCCCCGCGAGGGGCTCCGGCGTTCGCGTGTCGGGCGGGCTCGGCGCGCGGCGCGAAGAACCGTCCCGACCGTCACGGCTTCGGGTTCGGCACGGGCACCGTCGATCACCGAGTCGGTCGGTTCCGGGGCGAGACCCCGCGGACCGACGCGATGAGACGCAGCGTCAAGGGAATCGCTCGGGTCGGTAGCATCCGCCCCTATCCGGCAGGCTGGAAACTGGGCAAACACGCCCCCGGACTGTTCGCGTGGGGGAATTACAATGGCCGGTGAAAGCACCAAGTTGAAGTCGCTCGGCTATATCGGCGATGTGCTGACCATCGCCAATATGGCCGTCAACTTGATCGGGCTGATCCCCGGCGTCGAGATTCCGGGTCCGTTGAAGTCCATCTTCGGCGAGCAGGAAGATCCGACCGAAGCCTACTTGAAGGAGATGGATTCGAAACTGGCCGATATCGCCAAGCAGGGTGAGAAGCTGCTTCAGGGCATCGATGAGGTCAAGAGGGAGATCAACCTCAAGTACAAAGTCGAGGTCGATGCCCTCGTCAGGTCGGCCAAGGACAATCTCGGCCTCTACATGGCGACGAGCGCCTCCGATCCGAAGAACGCCGATTATCGGGGCAATGCGATCACCGAGTCGAACAAGGCGCTCGCCATGGCGATCGAGTTCGCCGGAAAGGACAATGCCGATGCCGGCCTCGTCATGCCCGCCCTGCTGTCGGCGCTCACCGCTCGGATCAACGTCATTCGCGAGATCGAAGAGGGGGCGACCTCCGGCGAGTTCAAGACGCTCCTGAACGCGGGGATCGATCGACTGAACGAAGCCGTTTCGACCTATAAGCAGGATCTCCACGATATCGCAATAGATCCCGGCTCGAACAATATGGTATTCTACACCAGGCTGATTGGTGGGGATGTCATCATAACCTTGGAATACAAGGATCCCTCCAAGCATATTTTTCTGCAGCCTCAGCAGCCTGAAATCAACATCGGCAAGGCGGGTTCGGCGGACCATAAGTATATGGATACCGGCCTGTCCCCCGCGATTCCGGTGCCCGGCACCAACGGCGTTTATTATCAGCGCTCCGTCACGAATTACGATGTCATCAAAAATCTCTACGTAAAAAACGGCTATGGGTATACGTTCGACCGGGTCGAGAAGGATTGGGTCGAGAGTGTCTATTACGCACCGAAGGGTGCCACGAACCTGGAAGCGTCCGTCGCGACCCTGCGGCAGCTGACGAGCGGCCAGCACAAGTTCGATATCGCCGACTCGGTCGGCAGAACGATCGAGATCGATCACCCGACCTACGACAAGACGCCCAACACGCTGGAAGGCTACGCCGGCAACGATACGCTCATCGGCGGAGAGGGCGACGACACCCTCAGGGGCGGCGGTGGAAACCAGGACTACACCCGATACGGCGTCGTGGGTGACGGCCACGACACGCTCCACGGCAAGGGCGGCGACGACATCATGCTCGGCGGCCTCGGCAACGACGTGCTCGACGGGGGGGCGGGCAACGACCGTCTCGACGGCGGCGCCGGCAGCGACACGGCGAGCTACGCCTCGGCGAGCGTGGGCGTGACCGTCTCCCTCGATCTGCAGGGCTGGCAGGTGATCGTCCCCGCAAAGACGGTCGCGGTGAAACAGGACCCCGTCCTGAACCCCGACAGCGGACAATATTATACGCCACCCGATGTCATCGTGACGATTCCGGCGGAAAAAGACCGCCTCCAGAGCATCGAGAACCTCGTCGGCAGCCGGTTCAACGATCGTCTCACCGGCGACATCCTGAACAACACCATCCGCGGCGGCGCCGGCAACGACTACATCGACGGCAACCTGGGCAAGGACCTGATGTACGGCGAGGCCGGCAACGACACCTACGTCGTCGAAGATTCCGGCGATCTCGTCTTCGAGGCGAAGGGCGGCGGGCAGGATTTCGTCCTGACGCGGGTCGGCTACGCCCTGGCGGCCGGACAGGAGATCGAGCGGCTGGAAATCTCGCCCAAGGCGACCGGCGCCCTGAACCTCACCGGCAACGCGTTCGCGCAGTCGCTTCGCGGCAACGGGGCCGCCAACGTCCTCGACGGCAAGGGCGGTGCCGACACCATGACCGGGCTCGGCGGCAACGACACCTACGTCGTCGACACCGCAGCCGATGTCGTGGTCGAGGCGGCCGATGGCGGCACCGACACCGTCCACGCCTCCGTCAGTTACACGCTGGCGGCCAACGTCGAGAACCTGACGCTCACCGGCGGCATCGCCGTCAACGGCACCGGCAACGCGCTGGCGAACACGATCACCGGCAACGGCGCCGCCAACATCCTCAACGGTGCCGCCGGGGCCGACACGCTGATCGGCGGGACCGGCAACGATACCTACGTCGTCGACCACGCGGGCGACCGGGTCTTCGAGGCGAAGGGCGGCGGCGCCGACCGGGTCGTCGCGAGCGTCTCCTACGCGCTCGCGGCCGGGCAGGAGGTCGAGTCGCTGGCCACCACCGTCGCCACCGGCACGGCCGGCCTCAACCTCACCGGCAACGAATTTTCCAACGCCATCACGGGCAATGCCGGGGCCAACGTCCTCAACGGCGGCGCCGGAGCCGACACGCTGACCGGCGGGGCGGGCCACGACATCTACGTGATCGACAACGCGGGCGACCGGGTCTTCGAGGCGAAGGGCGGCGGCGCCGACCGGGTCGTCACGAGCGTGTCCTACACGCTGGCGGCCGGACAGGAGATCGACACCCTGGCCACCACCAGCGCCGCCGGCACGGCGGCCCTCAGGCTCACCGGCAACGAATTTTCCAACACCATCACCGGCAATGCCGGGGCCAACGTCCTCGACGGCGGGCTCGGCGGCGACACGCTGAGCGGCGGTGCCGGCAAGGACACCTTCGTGTTCGCCACAATGCTGGGGGCGGGCAACGTCGATCGCATCACCGACTTCTCGGTCGCGGACGACACGATCCAGCTGTCGAAGGGCATCTTCACCGCCCTCTCGGCCGGGACGACGCTCGCGGCGGGCGCGTTCAAGGATCTGAGCGTGGCGGGTGCCATGGTCGATGCGGACGACCGCATCCTCTACAACAAGGCGACGGGCGCCCTGTCCTACGATTCCGACGGCAGCGGCGCGAAGGCGGCGGTGCAGTTCGCCACCATCGACACGAAGGCGGTGCTGACCCACGCCGACTTCCTCCTGGCGTAAACCCGGCGAAACGCCTCGGCCGGACGCGTCCCGTTCGGCCGAGGCGCCTCACGCAGTCCGGGCTGTCGCCTGCCTCCGCGACGCGTCGGCCGCAGGGTCATCGAACGTTTCGGCGCAGGTTCGTGCCGCCGCTGCCGGCCGACGAGGGCCTGTCGAGGGCATCGGGTCGCGGCGGATCGCCTTGCATCGGCTTCTTTCCGAAAATTGATCGCGATCTTCCGAGCCGATGCGGTAGGTTCTTGTGCCGCATCGGCTTTTTTCCGAAAGTCGGCGGCAGCCCTTCGGGCCGATGCTCCGAGCATCGGTGCCGGTCGGCGGCCGTCACGGACGCTTCGGCCCGCGGGATGTGGACTTCATGTCGGCCGACGAGGGCCTGCCGTACTACGTCCTCACGACATCGGGCCTGCCGCCCGACGAGGCCTTCGAGCGATGGCGCACCCTCCTGGCGCCTATGTACGAGGTCCGTCCGACGGTGCCGGGCCCCGCCCTGCCGTTCGGCGCCAACGTCGCCTACCAAGTCGGCGACCTCGTCACCCACCGCACCCAACTCTCGACCCAGCGGCTCCGGCGGGACCGCAAGCGCGTCGAGGCCGGCCCCGACCATTACCTGGTCCAGCTCTACCGCGCCGGCCGCTTCGACGGCAGCGTCGCCGGCAAACCGCTCACGGCACCGCGCGGCACCGTGACCCTCATCGGCCGCCGTCATCTGCTCGACGGCCGGCTCGACCGGGCCGACACGATCGGCATCGTCGTACCCACCCCTCGCCTGCACGGGCTGCCCCTCGAAGCGCACGGCATGCGCTTCGATGCGGACCGCAACCGGCTGCTGGCCGCACGCCTCCTCGACATCTACCGCCGCCTGCCGACCCTGCGCGCCGACGGGGCCGCGGCGCTCGCCGACGACTTCGCCGCCTTCCTGCGTCGCCTGCTCGACGGCTCGCAGGCCGGGGACGTGCTGGAGGGCCGTGAACTCGACGGCGGCCTGATGGCGCTGGCCCGGATGATCGTGCGGGCGAACCTCACGCGGGCCGATCTCTCGCCCGAGATCATCGCCGGGGCGATGCGGGTGTCGCGGGCCACCCTCTACCGGCTGTTCGAACCGGAGGGGGGCGTGATGCATTTCGTGCAGGGCGAGCGCCTGGGCGCGGTACGCGACGCGCTTGCCGATCCGTTGGAGACCCGAACGCTGGGCCGGTTGGCCGAGACGTTCGGCTTCGGCAGTCCGTCGCAGCTCAGCCGCAGCTTCCGCAACCGCTACGGCGTCCCACCCCAGGCTTGGCGCGGCGAGCGCCGGGTGGTCCAGCAGGTCAGCGGTGGGGGGACGGAGCAGCATGTCTGGAAGTGGCTGCGCGAAACCTGACGACCCCGTTCGACCGCGGCGTTCCTCGTTTGCCGCATCGGTCGGGATGCGCGGGATGCGTGCGAGCGGCGTTCGAATTTATTAGGAAATGTAAGTTTCAAGTCGTTCATCCGACGTGCCGATCACGAGTGTGCGATGTTGATCCCGGGGCTCCGCCGCCTCATCGGCCTCTACGCCGTGCGCGAGAACGATCCGGTTCTGGCCGCGGCGCAGTTCCAGGCGCTCGCCCGCCAGATCCTGATGCTCTACGCCTTCCTCGGCCTGAACGCTGTCGGGCTCGCCTACGCTCATTACGGGCTGGCGCCGGACTGGATCGTCGTCGGGCCGCCTGTCGTGCTTCTGCTCGCCGTCGGCGGGCGCTCTCTCGCCTGGATCCGCGCGGCGCGCCGCCCGCTCCAGGGCCGGCAGGCCTTCGCCCGGCTGCGGATGGTCAACCGCTTCACCGTGATCCTCGGGCTCAGTGCCTCGTTCTGGGCCAGCCTGCTCTACGGCTACGGCAACAGCGCCAGCGACATGCACGTGGTGTTCTTCCTCACCATCACGATGATGTTCTGCATGCAGTGCCTCGCGCATCTGCGCAGCGCGGCGCACATCCTCACCACCATCGCGGTGCCCTACTGCGTCTACTTCCTCGCGATCGGCGAGCCGATGGTGCAGATGGCGGTGGTCAGCTACGTCCTCGTCCTGATCGGCTCGACGGCGATGCAGAGCTTCGCCTACCGCGACTTCTGCCATCTGGTCGATCTCACCGCCGAGAACGGTCGCCTCGCGCTCACCGACATGCTCACCGGCCTGCCGAACCGCCGCGCCTTCACCGCCCGGCTGGAGGAGGCCGTTGCGGGGGCCGCCGCCACGGGTGGGCGCTTCGGCGTCGGCATGATCGACCTCGACGGCTTCAAGCCGGTCAACGACAGCCTCGGCCACGGGGCGGGCGACGCGGTGCTGCGCGAGGTCGCCGCGCGCCTCGAAGGCGCGGGGCTCGGCTGGGTCGCCCGGCTCGGCGGCGACGAGTTCGGGCTGATCGTCGAGGGCGACGCCGACCTCGACGCCGCCGGCCGGCGCATCTGCGGGCTGCTGGGTCAGCCCTACCTGCTGCGGGAGGGCACGGCCCAGATCGGCGCCTCGGTCGGCTTCGCCCGCTTCCCCGAGGCGGCGGCGAACGCCGACACCCTGGTGGATCGCGCCGACTTCGCCCTCTACCACGCCAAGACCTGCCGCCGCGGTTCCGCCGTGTGCTTCGCTCCCGCCCACGAGGCGGCTTTGCGCCGGGACGCGGCCATCGAGCAGGCCCTGCGCCGGGCCGATCTGCCCCGCGAGTTCCACCTGCTCTACCAGCCGATCGTGGACGCCGTCAGCGGCCGGGTCGAGGCCTACGAGGCGCTGGCTCGCTGGCAGAGCCCGACGCTCGGCGCCGTCTCGCCCGCCGACTTCATCCCGGTCGCCGAGCGCAGCGGCCTGATCCGCGATCTGACCAAGGCCATGCTGGCGCAGGCCCTCGACGCGATGCACCGCTGGTCCCCCGACCGGCGGCTCTCGTTCAACCTCTCGGCCCACGACATCGCCGCCCCCGAGAGCGTCGACGGCCTGACCGCGATCGTGGTGGCCAGCGGCATCGATCCGAGCCGCATCGTTTTCGAGGTGACCGAATCGGGCCTGATGCGCGACCTCGGCGACGCGAACCGGGCGCTGGCCTCCCTCAAGGCGCTCGGCGTCAAGATCGCGCTGGACGATTTCGGCACCGGCTACTCTTCCTTAAGCTACCTCCAGCGCCTGCCCGTCGATCGCCTCAAGATCGACCGCAGCTTCGTCACCCGCCTCACCGAGGACGCGACCTCGCTCGCCATCGTCCGCTCGATCCTCGACCTGTGCCGCCACCTCGACCTCGACTGCGTGGTGGAGGGCATCGAGACCGCCGACCAGATGCTGCTGCTGCGCTCGGTCGGCTGCCGCATGATGCAGGGCTACCTGTTCCACCGGCCGATGCCGGCGGACGCGATCCCGGCCTTCGAGGCCTCCGCCGCCGAGCCGACGCGCTGGCCCGGACCGCGCTCGGAAGCCGCCTGAATCGCGGGACCGATCGGGCAGGATCGGGTAGGTTTTCGGTTCGAAATCGAGAACCGCGAGGCGAAACACGATGCCCCTGACGATACCGGTGATCCTCGGCTCGGTCCGCTCCGACCGCAACGGCCTCCGCGCCGCCCGCTTCCTCGTGCGCGAGATCGAGGCGCGGGGCCACGCCGCGCCGCTGGTCGATCCGGCCGAACTCGACCTGCCGCTTCTCGACCGGATGTACAAGGAGTACCCGAAAGGCGAAGCGCCGGCGCCTCTGGAGCACTTGGCCGATCTCTACCGCCGCGCGGATGCGTTCATCGTCGTCTCGGCCGAGTACAACCACTCGATCCCGCCGGCGCTTTCCAACACCCTCGACCACTTTTTGGAAGAGTATTACTGGCGCCCCTCCGGAATCTGCTGCTACTCGGCCGGCCAATACGGCGGCGTGCGCGCGGCGATGCAGCTCCGGGCGATGCTGTGCGAACTCGGCACGCCGAGCATCCCCTCGCTCCTGCCGATCCCCCGCATCCACAAGGCGCTCAGCGAGGCCGGTGAACCCACCGATGAATGGCTGACCAAGGCCACCCAAAAATTCCTCGACGAGCTGACATGGTACGCCGAGGCGCTCCAAGCCAAGCGCGCCACCGGCACACCGTATTGAGCGCCCTGGCATCGCCCTTGCCCGTGTTCTTCGAGACTTTGCGAAAGAGGAACCGATGAACGAGAGCGTCGCGCGCGTCAGGGACATCCTGGCCGAACTGATCAAGGCTGCCCTGGTCTCCGACGACGGCCGCAGCCTCACCTTCCGGCAGGCGGCGGAAACCGGACTCGCGTCCCTACGGGAGTCTCCGCCGGACCCGGCCGCGCTGCGCATGGACGGCGCCTGGACCCTCGCGGTGCAGGCGGCGGAAGCGCCGGAGCTTCAGCCGGAGGAGGGCCGGGTCAACCTCACCCTGCCGCGGGCCTGCCCCTTCACCCTCGACGAACTGCTGTCGCCCGGCTTCGACCGCGACGCGGCGGTGGAGCGCATCCGCAAGGCCGCCTCGACCGGCTGAAACCGAAACGCGCCTCGGACGATTGTCGGCGGAAGGCCATTTGAGGAGAAGCCCTTGTCCGCCAACGATTACACCCACCGCGTCGGCCACGACGTGGACAGCGTCGATCAGGTGTCGAGCCTGGTCCTGCTCGGCATCGCGGTGGCCGGCGGCATCGCCGTGGTGTTGCTCGACATCCTGCTGATCGGCTGACGGTTTTCGCCGCGCCCGTACGAGCGCGGCGGCCCGTCGCAGGGTGGATGAAGATTTCGATAACCGGCCCGGCGATAAACTTTCGTTAACCATCTCGGGGCAGACTGCACCCTCGGTTGCCGATCCGCATCCCCGCGGTGACGGAACCTTCATCCTCGCTTCGGTCCACCATGGCACAGCTCGCGACCGACTACGCCGTCGACACCCTCGCCTCCGCGCCGCTGCCGAACCTCAGCGGCGAGACGCGCACCCGCCTCGGCCACGCCCTGCGCGAGGCCTATGTCGGCGCCTGCGAATCGCAGCCGATCACCGACGCGCAGGTCGAACTGCTGCTGCGCCTGCGCCAGAAGGAGCGCGACCGCCGCCGCGGTCTCTGAGCATCCTCCAGCCGTCTCTCCAACCCTTCCCCTCATCCTGAGGTGCCCGCGCGAGCGGGCCTCGAAGGAGGGCTCCAGGGATCGCTGAGACTTCTGGAGCCCTCCTTCGAGGCCTCCGCTTCGCTGCGGCACCTCAGGATGAAGGGATCGGATGGGATGCGCGCGTCGAACAGGCTCTGAAGCCGAGAAACAAAAAACAAAAAACTACTGCCAGCGGCGTGCCTTCGGCTGGCTGCGCCGGATCTCCGCGGCGCGGATCAGGGTCATCACCCGGTCGAGGTCCTTGAGCAGTTCGGCCTCGCTCTCGCGGGCGGCCTCGGAATCGGCGTCGTCGCCGAAGCGTTGCCGCTGCTGCGCCAGGGTAAGCGCCTGCTCCAGCGCCTCGCGCTCGCCGTGCAGCGCGCGGTAGGCGGCCTCCTGCGGATCGAGCGTCTCGATCTCGGCCTGCGGCTCGCCCGTCGCCGGACCGGCCGCCCGGTCGTCCCTGCGGGATGGCTCCGCCACGCTGATTTCCTCCGTTGCATCATTTGATTGCCGGTCGCGTCCGGCCGGCTCATCGACCTCCCTCAACGTTCGAGCGCCGCAAACCGGTCCATCCTCAACGGATTTTGGCGAGAAGAGGGCGCGGGCCTGCGCTGTCATGTCCCCGTCATGTGGCCGTCATAGAGGCGGCGCGTCGGAGGGCTAAGGCTGCCCCGCCGTGGCAGGGAGCCGGTCCCGGACCGGCCCATGCCCGCAGGCAGCGCCCGACCCGTTACGGAGATGCTCGTGAAACCCTTCGCTTACGCCCTGGCCGCCGGCCTCGCGGTCGCCCAGCTCGCGACCTCGGCGCTCGCCGCCGACATCACCGGCGCCGGTGCGACGTTCCCCTTCCCGGTCTACTCGAAGTGGGCCGAGGCCTACCGCAAGGAGAGCGGCAACGGCCTGAACTACCAGTCGATCGGCTCCGGCGGCGGCATCAAGCAGATCCAGGCCAAGACCGTCGATTTCGGCGCCACCGACGCGCCCCTGAAGCCCGCCCAGCTCGAGAAGGACGGCCTCGTCCAGTTCCCGACCGTCATGGGCGGCGTCGTCACCGTGGTAAACATCCCCGGCCTGGAGCCGGGCAAGCTCAAGCTCACCGGCGAGATCGTCGCCGACATCTACGCCGGCAAGATCCAGAAGTGGTCGGACCCGAAGATCGCCAAGCTGAACGAGGGCCTCAAGCTGCCCGAGGCCAACATCACCCCGATCTACCGCTCGGACGCGTCGGGCACGACCAACATCTTCACCACCTACCTCTCGGGCGTCTCCGAGGGCTGGAAGAAGGAGTTCGGCGCCGCCACGACGATCAGCTGGCCGGTCGGCCAGGGCGGCAAGGGCAACGAGGGCGTCACCGCCACCGTCAAGCAGGTCCCGAACGCCATCGGCTACGTCGAGTCGGCCTACGCCAAGCAGAACAAGCTCGCCTACGCCCTGATCCAGAACAAGGCCGGCAAGTTCCCGCAGCCCGACGACAAGGCCTTCCAGGCCGCCGCCGCCAGCGCCGACTGGAAGTCCACCCCCGGCTTCGGCATCGCGCTGACCAACCAAGCGGGCGACGACGCGTGGCCGATCACGGCGGCGACCTTTATCCTCGTCCACAAGGACCCGGCCGACGCCGCCAAGACCGGCGAAGTGCTGAAGTTCTTCGACTGGGCCTACAAGAACGGCGACAAGCTCGCGACCGAGCTGGACTACGTGCCGCTGCCCGACAACGTGGTCGGCCTGATCCACGAGGAGTGGAAGTCGATCAAGAAGGACGGCAAGCCGGTCTTCGCCACCAACTGAGGCGTACCGGGGGCCCCTCACGAGGGGCCCCTTTTCGCACCGGCTCGCCTCGCGCCTGCGACCGCGCTAAACGCCACGCACTCGATGAGCATTCGCGGATGACCGCCTTGACCCATTCCGTCGCCCTGGCCCGCGAGAGCGGCGTGGCCGCCCGCATCGCCCCGAGCAAGACCGGCGACCGCCTGTTCCAGGGGCTGTCCTACGCCTCGGCGCTGCTGGTCCTGCTGGTGCTCGCCGGCATCCTCGGCTCCATCGTCTACGGAGCGTGGCCGGCCTTTGCCGAATTCGGCTTCGGCTTCCTCACCTCCTCGGCCTGGAACATCGGCACCGAGCAGTACGGTGCGCTGCCGGCCGTGATCGGCACAGTCGCCGCGGCGCTGCTGGCGCTCCTCATCGGCGTGCCGATCTCGCTCGGCATCGCGGTCTACCTCACGCAGCTCTGCCCCGGCTGGGCCCGCAAGCCGGTGGCCATGACGATCGAGCTGCTCGCCTCGGTGCCGAGCATCATCTACGGCATGTGGGGCCTGTTCGTGTTCGCCCCCCTCTTCGCCCGCTTCGTGCAGGTGCCGGTGTCGAACCTCGTCGAGGGCATGCCGATCGTCGGCACCGTCCTCTACGCCCGCATCCCCTCGGGCGTCGGCGTGCTGACGGCCGGCATCATCCTGGCCATCATGATCGTGCCCTTCGTGGCCTCGATCACCCGCGACATGCTCGACCAGATCCCGACCGTGCTGCGCGAGAGCGCCTACGGCATCGGCTGCACCACCTGGGAGGTGGTGCGCCACGTCCTCGTGCCGCAGGCCTCCGTCTCGATCATCGGCGCGATCATGCTGGGTCTCGGCCGCGCGCTCGGCGAGACCATGGCGGTGACCTTCGTCATCGGCAACGCCAACCGGCTCTCCGCCTCGATCTTCGATCCGGGCTCGACCATCGCCTCGCGCATCGCCAACGAATTCAACGAGGCCGACGGCCTGCAGCTCTCCTCGCTGATGGCGCTGGGCTGCCTGCTCTTCATCATCACCTTCATCGTGCTGATCATCGCGCGCCTGCTGGTGCGGCGCTCGAAGGTCGCCTGAGCCTCCAACCGGGACGAGCGCCACCATGGACGCCACCAACCCCCTCGCGACCACGGCTCACGCGCCCCGCGCCAGCCGCGTGCGATCGAGCCGCCGGGTCTCCGACCGCATCCTGATCGTGGCGAGCACGCTCGCCACCCTGCTCGGCGTGATCGTGCTCGGCTCGATCCTGCTCATGCTCATCGTTGAGGGCGTGAAGGGCTTCACCCCGGCCCTGTTCACGGCGCCGACCCCCGGCCCCGGCTCGGAAGGCGGCGGCATCGCCAACGCCATCCTGGGCAGCCTCGTGATGACCTTCATCGGCATCGTCATCGCGACGCCCATCGGGCTGATGGCCGGCACGTTCCTGGCCGAATACGGCAAGACCTCGAAGATCGCCGACGTCATCCGCTTCCTCAACGACGTGCTGCTTTCGGCGCCCTCGATCCTGATCGGCCTGTTCGTCTACACCCTGATGGTGCGGCCGATGGGGACCTATTCCGGCTGGGCCGGCGCGGTGGCGCTCGCCATCATCGCCGTGCCGGTGATCGTGCGCACCACCGAGGACATGCTGCGCCTCGTGCCGAGCCCGATGCGCGAGGCCGGCGCGGCGCTCGGCGCCCCCCGCTCCCTGGTGATCCGCGCGATCACGTGGCGGGCGGCGTCGGCCGGTATCGTCACCGGCATCATCCTGGCGCTGGCCCGCATCGCCGGCGAGACCGCGCCGCTGCTCTTCACCGCGCTCAACAACAACTCGTGGTTCAACGCCAACCTGTTCGGCGGCGTGCCCAACCTCCCGGTGATGATCTACCAGTTCGCGCTCTCGCCCTACCCCAACTGGCAGAGCCTCGCCTGGGCCGGCGCGCTCCTCATCACCGTCACCATCCTGGCCCTCTCGGTGACGGCCCGCTTCGTGATCAAGGAACAGCGGCAGCGCTGATCTGCGCCGCCCGCGTCCCGACCTCCTACCCGACGAGAGACCTCCGATGAGCGCCTCCCCCGCGATCCGCAGCCAGCTCGACGGCCGCAACCCGGCCGACCACGCCGCGCCGATCCGCATCGCCTGCAAGGACCTGAACTTCTATTACGGCCAGTTCCACGGCCTGAAGAACATCAACCTCGACTTCCGCGACCGTCAGGTCACCGCGCTGATCGGCCCCTCGGGCTGCGGCAAGTCCACCCTGCTGCGCACCTTCAACCGCATCTACAGCCTCTATCCCGAGCAGCGCGCGGAAGGGCAGATCCTGCTCGACGGCCAGAACGTGCTCGACCCGAAAATCGATCTCAACGAGCTGCGCTCGCGGGTCGGCATGGTGTTCCAGAAGCCGACGCCGTTCCCGATGTCGATCTACGACAACGTTGCCTTCGGCCTGCGCCTCTACGAGAAGCTGCCCAAGGCCGAGCTGGACGTCCGCGTCGAGGAGTCCCTGCGCAAGGCCGCCCTGTGGGACGAGGTGAAGGACAAGCTCAAGCAGTCCGGCATGGGCCTGTCCGGCGGCCAGCAGCAGCGTCTCTGCATCGCCCGCACCGTGGCCCAGCGCCCGGAGGTCATCCTGTTCGACGAGCCGACCTCGGCGCTGGACCCGATCTCCACCGGCCGCATCGAGGAGCTGATCGAGCAGCTGCGCTCCGAGTTCACGATCGTCATCGTGACCCACAACATGCAGCAGGCCGCCCGCATCTCGCAGTTCACCGCGTTCATGTATCTCGGCGAGCTGATCGAGTTCGACGCGACCTCGAAGATCTTCATGAACCCGGCCAAGCGCCAGACCCAGGACTACATCACCGGCCGCTTCGGCTGATCCGTCCCCACTTCGTGTCGTGACGCGTTCGTCGCGACGGATCGGCTCCACCGGAGAGTTCGAGATCATGCCCGAGCATATCGTTTCCTCCTACGACAACGACCTCGAGAACCTGCGCCGCTCCATCGCCGAGATGGGCGGCGTCGCGGAGAAGATGCTGGCGGAAGCCACCGAGGCGCTGGTGCGCCGCGACACCACTTTGGCCCAGGCCGTCATCGTCGCCGACAAGCGCCTCGACACGCTCCAGCGCGAGATCGAGGAGCGCTCGGTGCTGCTCATCGCCCGGCGCCAGCCGCTCGCCATCGACCTGCGCGAGACCATTTCCGGCATCCGCGTCGCGGGCGACCTCGAGCGGATCGGCGATCTCGCCAAGAACATCGCCAAGCGCGTCGTCGCGATCAGCGATCAGGCCCAGCCGCAGAAGATCGTGCTCGGCGTGCAACACATGAGCGACCTCGTGCAAGAGCAGCTCAAGAACGTGCTCGACGCCTATGCCAGCCGCGACACGGCCGCCGCCCACGACGTGTGGGAGCGGGACGGCGCCATCGACGCGCTCTACAACTCGCTGTTCCGCGAACTCCTGACCTATATGATGGAGGACCCGCGCAACATCTCGTTCTGCACGCACCTGCTGTTCTGTGCCAAGAACGTCGAGCGCATCGGCGACCACACCACCAACGTCGCCGAGACGATCCAGTATCTCGCCACCGGCGAGGTGCCGACGACCGAGCGCCCGAAGAACGACGCCTCGAACTACGCCACCGTCCAGCCGGGCGCCTGAGTAGACTTGAACCTGCCTGGTCTTCGCGCGACCCGTGTATCGGCGCGCGCGGGGGCCGACGTGAGACGCTGTTTGCAGGGTAGACTTGGCGCGCGGGACTGGATTCCCGCGCGCGCCTCGGTCACCGTTGCGGTGATCGGAGAGGTTCTCGGCAAACCATGCGAATGGGACAACGTTCGATGACGAGCGCGCGCATCCTGATCGTCGAGGACGAGGAATCGCTGACCATGCTGCTGCGCTACAACCTCGAAGCCGAGGGCTTCGTGGTGGACGTGGCGGTCCGCGGCGACGAGGCGGACCTTCGCCTGCACGAGACCACCCCCGACCTCGTCCTGCTTGACTGGATGGTGCCCGGCCTCTCGGGAATCGAGCTGTGCCGCCGCATCCGCGCCCGCCGCGAGACCGAGCGGCTGCCGGTGATCATGCTGACCGCCCGTGGCGAGGAGGCCGACCGGGTCCGCGGCCTCTCGACGGGGGCCGACGACTACGTGGTCAAGCCGTTCTCGGTGCCGGAGCTTCTGGCCCGCGTGCGCTCGCTCCTGCGCCGCTCCAAGCCCGCTCATGTGGCCGACATGCTGACCGCGGGCGACATCGAGCTCGACCGGGTGAGCCACCGCATCCGCCGCCAGGGCCGCGAGATCCATCTCGGGCCGACCGAGTTCAAGCTGCTCGAATACCTGATGCAGAGCCCCGGCCGCGTCTTCTCCCGCGAGCAACTGCTCGACGGCGTGTGGGGCCACGACGTCTACATCGACGAGCGCACCGTCGACGTCCATGTCGGCCGCCTGCGCAAGGCCATCAACCGCCCCCGCCAGAGCGACCCGATCCGCACCGTGCGGGGTTCGGGGTATTCGTTCGACGAGATGTTCGCGGTCGCCGATTAGTTTTTTGCAAGTATCCTCCCACCCAACCCCCTCATCCTGAGGTGCGAAGCGTAGCGTAGCCTCGAAGGAGGGCTCCAGGAATCGCGCGCGAACTGGAGCCCTCCTTCGAGGCCGCTGCGCGGCACCTCAGGATGAGGGGGATGGGTGGGACGAGCGGACGCTCAATAGTTCACCGTCGCCCGCAACCCGATCACCGTCGCATTGCGGATGCGCCGCCCGCTGGCATCCGGCAAACCACCGCCGGGGCGCATCACGTATTGCAGGTCCGGCTGGAGCGTGAAGCCCGGCACGATCTCGGCCTGATAGGTCGCCTCGATTACCGTCTCGCTGCTGCGGATCGGGCCCGTCCCGGTGCCGAGGATGACGGCGTCGCGGTCGAAGCCGCGGGCAGCCGGGGAAATGCGCGAGTGGATCACGCCGAGGCCCGCGGTGTCGTTGGGGCGCCCCGGGATCAGCCCCTTGTAGGCCACGCCGGCATCCACGTAGAGGTCGATCAGGTTGCGGTCTCCGGGCACCGCTGACAGCCGGACGAAGGCCGAAGCGCCCTCCCCCGGCGCGCCGGGCTCGTTGAAGATCGTCTGGTCGAGGATGGCGTAGACGCCGCTGTCGCCGCGAAAGCGCCGGGCGATGCCGCTGGCCTCGGGGTCGGCGAGCAGCCGCCCCTGCACGCTGTCGAGCCGCGGGCTGTCGAAGCGGCCGAAATGATGCCACGCGCCGAGCGTCGCCGTGCCGGGCAGGCCCGTGGTGCCGGGCAGCGACGGGTAGGCGTAGGCCGCCTCGCCGATCAGCAGCGCCGGATCGTTGACGCGGAAATCCGTGCCGTGGCGGTTGCGTCGCTGCGGATCGGTGCCGTCGTCGACGCGTGGCGTGCCGGCCGGGTCGCCGTTGAAGATCGCGGCTTGGAACGAAAGGGCGTCGGTCGGCACGTATTTCATCCGGATCGCCGGGGTGGCGAGCGGATAGATCGGCCCACCGCTCGGCATCACCACGGCGCCGACATTCGGCCAGCCGAAGCCGGCGTTCAAAAAGACCACGCCCGACTGGGCGATGGCGAACTCGGTGTCGGCCGAGACCTGCCCGACCTTGATCGAGAGTTTTCCGTCCCAAAAACTCTGTTCGACCCACAGCTCGAACAACCGCGTGGAGGGCAGCGCCTCGATGCCGCTGACCGTCGTGAGGTTGTTTACGAAGGAGCGGGACATCCCGTGGCCGTGGATCTGGAAGAAGTCGGTGTGGAACCGCGCCCCCTCCCAGCCCATGAAGCCGTCGAGATCGATGTCGAGCGCCGTGTCGAGGCGTCCCCCGTAGGTCGCGCCGCGCCGGAGGCCGCCGGACACGTCGGCGAGGCCTTCGCCGATATAGGTGAGCACGTAGGTGATGCCGCGCTGCGCGAGGTAGGCCCGCAGGCCGAACGGGTCGCCGTAGGGGCCGAGCGCGGATTCGATCGAGCCCCTGTTGGTGACCGAGACCTGATCCGAGGTGCGCGATTGCGCCACCGCGGTCTGCGGATCGCCGCCGGCGCCCGTGAGCGGCAGCAGGAAATCCTGCGCGGCCGCGGGGCCGGAGGCGAGCGCGGTCGCGAGTGCGGCGAGCCGCCCCCATTGTCTCGCGGCGTCCCGCCACCGAGCCTCGCGTTTCACTCTCAACGATTGTCGCCCGGCGATCCGTCCCCCATCAAGCAGAAGCGGATGACAGAGCCGAGACCATCCAAAGAATCAGCCGGCGCGGAGCAACAGGAGAATCGCGGTGATCGTCATCACGGCGATCGTCGCGATGATGCCGCCGCCGCGGCAGGCGAACTGGCGCGGGGTGTTGGCGACGGCGAACATGCCGATCGGGTGCAGGATGCGGGCGATCACCAGCACGATCAGCAGGCCCTGCACCCATGCGCGCGAGCCGCCGCCGGCCTCGTAGAGGGCGATCAGCAGGAGCGTGAACGGCACGAACTCGCTGAAATTGCCGTGCGAGCGGATGCGCCGCTGCAATCCGTCCTTCCCGCCGTCGCCGAACAGCACGTTGCTGGTGACCCGCCCGCCGATCACCCAGGCCGACAGGCCGGCATAGATCAGGCCGAGCAGGCCGGCATAGAAGGCGGTGGTGGCCGGGAAGATCACAGGCGCTCGTCTCCGTCGTTGGGGCATCGCACCAATCGGTCCCGGCCCCGCTTGTTCCGGCGCCCGCGCGGACGTGAACGGCTCCGTTTCATGCCCTGTGGATTGTCCCCGTGCGCTCGCGCGTCCGCATCGCTGGGGAAAGGCGAAGCCTGACATAAGTCTGTTGCGCTTCGCGCCGATGTCGGTGCCGGGCGCTGCAAGGAGGACTCGGGTTGAGCGGCAAGCTGATCGCGGTCGCCAACATGAAGGGCGGCGTCGGCAAGACGACGACGGTCGTCATGCTGGCCGAGGCGCTCGCCGCCGACGGGGCGCGGGTGCTCGTGGTCGATCTCGATCCGCAGGCCTCGGTCTCGGTCTGCCTCGCGGGCGACGACCTGCTCGCGCAGATGATCTCCCGCGGGCGGACGCTGGAGGCCTATCTCGCCCTCAAGCTGATCACCCGGCACAAGCCGGATCTCCGCGCCCGCATCCAGCCCGGCGTCAGCCTGACGACGCACAAGAACCGGCCGCTCGAACTCGCGCTGCTGCCGTCCGGCCCGCATCTGCGCCTCGTCGAGCGCGAGATTCTGTACGAGCTGACCGAGCGGAAGTTCTCGATGAGCGACATCGAGGGCCGGCTGTGGACGCTGTTCCAGGACGAGTTCGCGCCGCTCGCGCAGGCTTACGACTACGTGTTCTTCGATTGCGCGCCGGGCATCTCGCCGATGACCGAGGTCGCGGTGCGCGCCGCCGACCTCGTGCTCGTCACCTCGATCCCCGACTTCCTCTCGACCTACGGCCTCAACGCCTTCGTCGAGACGATCTGGCGGCGCAGCGGACGCAAGGACGGGCACATCGCGCCGCGCAGCGCGCCCCACGTGCTCGTCACCCGCTATCAGGCGCAGGTGCGCCAGCACCAGCAGACGCTGGCCCGCCTCGTCGCCGAGGCCGCAGCAGCGGATGCCGGCTTCCATCTGCTCGACACCCGCATCCCCCAGGCGGCGGCGCTGGCCGACGCCCTCGTCCCGGTCGGCGGCGCCCCGCCGACCTTCTCGGCCAAGTACGGCGCGCACGTGCCGAACGTGCTGATCCCCCTCGTCGCGGAAGTGAAGGACATCCTCCATGGCCCTTGATGTCGATGGATACGCGGTGCTGCAGGCCATCGCCGCCGCGCCAGAAGCCTTTCCCGACATCCGCGCCGAGATCCCGAAGGCCGCCCGCACCCTGGTGGTGCGCCAGCTAAAGGCGCGGGGCCTTAAGGCGCACGCCCTGCGCAACATCCGCGACGTGATCGGCACCGAGGCCTTCGCCCTGATCGCCGACGGCATGACCGACGCCGAGGTGAAGGCGGTGGTCGCCCGCCTCGACCCGCACCACCCGACCCTGAAGCAGGCGACCCCCGGCTGGCTCCGCCGCCGCCTCGCCGCGCTGGCCGCGGGCGAGGCCCCCTTACGCCGGGGCGAATCGGCCCCGCCGGAGCCCGCCGCCCCCGCCCCGCCCCGCGCGCTCGGCAGCCGCCCGTTCGCGGCCGTGTGGGACGGCGTCGATCACGACGCACCCGCCGCCTCGAAGGCGGAGAGGAAAGAGGCGAAGGCCGTGGCCAAGAAGGAGCGGAAGGAGCCCGAGAAGAAGAAGGGCAAGAAGAAGGAGTGAGCGGCGACCGCCCCTCATCCCACTCGATCCCCTCATCCTGAGGTGCTGCGCAGCAGCCTCGAAGGAGGGCTCCAGCGATCGCTGAGCGAACTGGATCCCTCCTTCGAGGCCTCCGCTTCGCTTCGGCACCTCAGGATGAGGGGGATTGTTCGGAAGCGCTAGGCTCGGAATCGTCGCCCCAAACGAAAACGGGCGCCCCGAGGGGCGCCCGCTCCATCTCGCCGGTGAGGCGAAATCCGATCAGTAGGCGCTGAACTTGTAGTTGAAGCCGGCGCGGATCAGGCTGCCCTCGGTGCCGAAGCGGGCGGCGTAGCCGTTGGTGCCGGCCGGGTTCAGGATGGCGATGGTGCGGCTGCCGAGATCGTAGCGGATGTACTCGGCCTTGATCGTCACGTCCGACTTGATGCCGAGTAGCTTGCCGAAAGCGAAGGTGTTCAGGAACGAGTCGGTCGGGATCGCGTACTCGATGCCGCCGCCGTAGTTGTAGCCGGTCTCGAACTGCTTGTCGTAGCCGCCGAGGAACTGCAGCGGCAGGCCGTTGGCCGGGGTGCCGAACAGCTGGGCGCCGTAGGCGACCTGACCGAAGGCGAGACCGCCGGTCCCGTAGACGAGGAACCGGTCGAAGGCGTAGCCGAGCTTGCCGTTGACGGTGCCGAGGTAGTCGAGGTTCTGGGTGTAGACGCTGGCGTTCGAACCGCCCTGGGCCGGGTTGAAGGCGCCGCCGAAGCCGGTGTTCTTGTGCAGGTCGGTCCAGGTGATGTCGAAGGCCGCGCCGATGACGAAGCCCGAGCCCGGCGTAACCTGCCAGTTGTAGCCCATGCCGCCGCCGATCTTCGAGAAGCCGTCGACTTCGCTCTTGAGCGTGGCGGGGCGGAAGTTGGCGTCCACGTTCGCCTGCGTCACCGCGGTGAGGCCGGTGGTGCGGATGTTCGGGTTGTCGGTGAAGGCGTAGCCGGTGTGCAGGCCGGCGTAGAAGCCCGTCCAAGTGAAGACCGGGACCGGCGTGAAGACCGGCGCCGGGGCGACGCGGCGCGGCAGGTCGGCGGCGAGCGCCGCGGTGGAGGCCAGAGCGGCGACGCCGCCGAGGAGAAGGGATCTGATCACGGAAGGGCCGCCTGAAAGAGCTGAATTCGTGAGCCGAAGGTAGCAGGACAATGGCCAAGCTGCCTATGGCAACGGAGCAACACGCAGCCGCCGCCTGCGGTCGCGAGGCCGTCTTTCGCGCCCTTTTCTTGAAACCTGCGCGGGAAGCCGGCGCGCCGCTGCCCGGAGCGCTGCGCTTGACCTATGTGGCGCGGGGATGCTTCTGGCCGGGCAAGCCCCCGTCCGGCCGCCGACCCTCCCATCCGTCGCGCGTCATCCGGGCCGTTCCCGCCTCGCGCTCCCGCGAACCGGCGGGTCCAGCGGGTCATGGAGGCTGGAATGAAGCGCTCGCGCCGCACCAAGATCGTCGCAACCCTGGGCCCGGCCTCCGAATCGCCGGAGATGATCGCCAAGCTGTTCCAGGCCGGCGCGGACGTGTTCCGCATCAACATGAGCCATCTCGACCGGGCCAAGCTGCCCGAGCGCATCGAGGTGATCCGCACGATCGAGCGCGAGGCCAAGCGCCCCATCGGCATCCTCGTCGATCTGCAAGGGCCCAAGCTCCGGCTCGGCACCTTCGTGGACACCGCCGCGGAACTGGAGAACGGCCAGAGCTTCGTGCTCGATTCGGACCCGACGCCGGGCGACGTCAACCGCTGCTACCTGCCCCACCCGGAGATCCTCTCGGCGCTGGAGCCGCAGCACGCGATCCTGATCGACGACGGCAAGCTGCGCCTGATCGTGACCGAGGTGAGCGAGGGCCGCGCGGTCACTCGCGTCGAGGTCGGCGGGCGCATCTCGAACCGCAAGGGCGTGTCGCTGCCCCACACCGTCGTGCCGCTGCCGGCGATGACCGAGAAGGACCGCGCCGACCTCGATGCCGGGCTGGCCGCGGGCGCCGACTGGATCGCGGTCTCCTTCGTGCAGCGCCCCGAGGACGTGGCCGAGGTGAAGAAGGTCGCCGCGGGTCGCGCCCTGGTGATGGCCAAGATCGAGAAGCCGCAGGCGCTCACGCGCCTCGACGAGATCATCGAGATCTCCGACGGCATCATGGTGGCCCGCGGCGATCTCGGCGTGGAGATGCCGCTGGAGCAGGTGCCCGGCGTGCAGAAGCGCATCACCCGCGGCGCCCGCCGGCTCGGCAAGCCCGTCGTCGTCGCGACGCAGATGCTCGAATCGATGATCACCGCCCCGGTGCCGACCCGCGCCGAGGTCTCGGACGTGGCCACCGCCGTCTACGAGGGCGCGGACGCCGTGATGCTCTCGGCCGAGAGCGCCGCGGGCGCCTTCCCGGTGGAGGCCATCGCCACGATGAGCCGCATCGCCGAGCAGGTGGAGCGCGACGCGCTCTACTGGTCGATCCTGACGGCGCAGCGCACCAACCCGGAGCGGACGGCCTCCGACGCCATTGCGGCGGCCGCCCACCAGATCGTCGAGGCGCTCGACCTGCGCGCCATCATGGCCTGGACTCATTCGGGCTCGACGGTGCAGCGCCTCGCCCGCTCGCGGCCGAACGCCAGCGTGATCGCCCTGACCCCGAAGCGCGAGACCGCGCGCCGCCTCACCATGGTGTGGGGCACGCACCCGATCGTCACGAAGGACGCGAGCGACATCGACGACATGGCCTTCCGCGCGGCGAAGTTCGCCGTGCGCGAGCGCTTCGCCGAACTCGGCGACCGGGTCATCGTCGTGGCCGGCGTGCCCTTCGGCATCCCGGGCGCCACCAACATGGTCCGCATCGCCTTCGTGACGCGCGAGCACGCCGACCAGGCGTAAGCCGGGACGGTCTCCCCTATCCACTCCCCTCATCCTGAGGTGGCGCCGCGCAGCGGCGCCCTCGAAGGAGGGCTCCAGGGATCGCGCGAGAACTGGAGCCCTCCTTCGAGGCTCAGCCTACGGCTGAGCACCTCAGGATGAGGGCGTGAGTGGGAGAGGCCGCTTCACCGCGTCCCGGCACATCCTCACGAACGCCCGGGCATCCGGGCGAGCAGTGCCTCCGTCTCCCGCACGATGGCGTCCGGGGCGGTGTAGGTGATCATATGGCCGGCCCCCGGCAGGGTGACGAGGCGGGTCTCCGGCACGGCCCGGCTCAGCGGCTCGGCCTGCTTCTCCGTCACCACGACCGGATCGCCGGCCCCCGAGACGATCACGGTCGGCACCCGGAGATCCCGATAGCGCGGCGCCTGTTCGGCCAAAGCCGCAGGCAGGCCGGCGAGGTCCTGGATGTTGGCGAGCGCCGCGCCCGGCCGCAGGATCAACGGCGCCCCGCTTTTTTCGACGTAATCCTCCACCGGTGGCTCGGGCCGGAAGACGCCCTTGGCGACACCGGGCAGGTAGTACATCCCGAGCGGCACCGCGACGGTGCGGGTCAGCAGCCACGTCACCGGCGGCTTCAGCGCGAGGCCGGCCCACCACGGCAGCGCGGTCGGCGGGAACGGCATCGCCACGGGTGCCAGCAGCACGAGGCCCGCCGCCTGCTCCGGCCGGTCGAGCGCCATGCGTAGAGCGAGCGCGCCGGACCACGAATGGCCCATGAGGATGGTGGGGCCGAGCCCGAGCCGATCGATGGCCTCGCCGAGCGCCCGCGCCTGGAAGGCCGGCGTCGCGGCGTTCGCCCCGGCGAGCCGGTCGCTGCCGCCGTAGCCGGGCCGGTCGAACGAGACGACGCGGAAGCCCGCCGCAGCGAGGCGGCGCCCGACGCCCTCCATCGGATCGTAGGCGTTGGCCGAGGCCCCGTGCAGCAGCACGACCGTACCCCGTGCGCCCTCGCGCGGCCCATCATCGAGATAGGCGATCTCACCGCCGGTGACGGCGACGCGGGTTCCGGCCGGCGGGTAGCGGGCCTCGACCCGCGCGGCGATCAGCAGGGTCGCCCCCGCGGCGGCGGCGAGTGCCGAAATGATCAGGCCGAGGGCGAGCGCGAGGAAGCCGGCGGCGAAGCGGAAGATGTCGGACACGGGCGCTTCAGAGGTCGCGGCCGTCCACGTCGGGGCGCAGCCGGTCGATCGCCTTCTTGAGGATTGCCCAGCGCGGATACAGCGCCTCCGCCCGGCGGAAGGCGTCCAGCGCCCGGCCCTTGTCGTCGGCGGCGAGGTAGAGCTTGCCGAGCGCGGCCCAGGCCTCGAAGTGGCGCGGCTCCAGAACCAGGGCGCGCTGAAGATCGGCGATGGCGCTCTGCGAATCGGACAGGCGGAAGAAAAGGGTGGCGCGCCGGCTCCAGCCCTCGGCCCAGTTCGGCTCCAGGGCGACGGCTCGGTCCATCAGTTCGACGGCGAGCGGCAACTCGTTGCCGGCCATGGCCTGGCGGGCGCGGTCGGAGAGGAGGTCGGCGGTGGCACTGCCGGAGCGGCCGAGGCGGCGCTCGATCAGGGTGGCGACGGCCTTCGATTCGGCCTCGTCGTCCGATTCCTTGAGCCGCTTGTAGAGGTCGTCGAGACTGACCGGCGGGGGCGCCTTGCGCTCCTTGTCCGCCTGCTCGCGCCCGCCCGGCTCGGGCGCCGGGGCGGCGATGGCACTCGTCCCCGCGAGCGCGAGGAGAAGCGTGAGAAGCGGGAGCGGGCGGCGCGGCATGAAGCCAGCATCCACCCGGTCACCGAGGGCGTCAACGCGCCCGCACGCCGCGGATGATCGCCCAAAGCGATCATCTTGTTTCCTTGTCGGCCTCAAGCGCCGGCGGCCGCATCCGCAGCCTTAAGGCTTCTCGCTCCGCTAGACGCCTCGGCAAAAGCCGAGGCCGCTCGAGCGGGGCGCTCTTCGCGCCCGGCCATGCGGCCCAATCGCTCGTTCCGAGCGATGGCCGGACTCAGCCCTGGCGGGCCTTGAAGCGCTTCTGGGTCTTGTTGATGACGTAGACCCGGCCCTTGCGGCGGACGAGCTGGTTGTCGCGGTGACGGCCGCGCAGGGACTTGAGGGAGTTGCGAATCTTCATCGGTCTCACGTCGGCGCGGATCGAGACCGGCCGCCTGTTGTCGGAAAGTGTTTATCGGAACGGAGCGCCGCGGACGGCACTCCGGCGATGGTGGTTCAGGACATCGCGGGAAGGCCGCCGCCTTACCAGACAACGGGCTTCGCAGGCAAGGTGTCGCGCTTACCGCTCGCGCCACGCCTTCGCCAGCTGATCGGTCAGCGGCTTCACCAGATAGGACAGCACCGAGCGCTCGCCGATCTGCGTGTAGGACTCGACCGGCATGCCGGGCACGAGGCGCAGGCCTTGGAGGTGGTTCTTCTCGTCGTCGGCGATGCGGATGCGGGCGGTGTAGAAGCTCATCCCGGTCTTCGGGTCGGTCGTCACGTCGGCCGAGACGCGCGCGACGACGCCGTCGATCTCGGGCGTGGTGCGCATGTTGAAGGCGGAGAAGCGCAGGTTCGCCTTCTGGCCGACGCGGACGTTGTCGATGTCCTGCGGCTGCACCCGCACCTCGACGAGGAGCTGGTCGGCCGCCGGCACGATCAGCATGGCCGGCTCGCTCGGCGTCACGAGGCCGCCGATGGTGTGCACGGTCATCTGGTGGACGTAGCCGTCCTGCGGCGCGCGCAGCTCGATGCGCTTGAGCTGGTCTTCCGCCGCGACGCGCTTCTCGCGCAGCTCCGACCACCGTCCGCGGATTTCGGCGAGATCCTTGCCGACCTCGGTGCGCATCTCCTGATCGATCTGGAAGATCTGCAGCTCGGTCTCGGCGATCTTGCCGCGGGCGGACGCCGTCGAGGCGATGAGCTGCCCGCGCTCACCCTCGATCCGGGCGGCGTCGCGCTCCAGCGCCGTGACGCGCGACAGCGGCACGAGGTTCTTGGAATAGAGCTCGCGCACGCCCTTCAGCTCCTGGCCGATCAGGACGATCTCGCGGTTCTTGGCGGCTGCCTGCTCGGTGAGGCCGGAAATTTCCTGGCGGAGCTGATCGATGCGCTCGCGCAGCTGCGCCTTCTGGCCCTCGCGGCCGGCGACGCGGGAGGCGAACAGGCGCGATTCGCCGTCGATGAGCCGGGCGACCGACGGGTCGGTGTCGATCCGCGAGACCAGTTCGTCGGGGAACGCGATGGTCTTGTGGCCGTCGCGCTCTGCCTCGTCGCGGGCGCGGCGCGCGGTGAGTTCGTCCATCGCCTTCAAGACGATGTCGAGATTGGCCCGCGTCTGGGTCTCGTCGAGGCGGATCAGCACGTCGCCCGCCGACACCTTCTGCCCCTCGCGCACGAGGAGCTGGCCGACGACGCCGCCGGTGGGGTGCTGCACCTTCTTGATGTCGGTCTCGACCACGAGCTGGCCCGGCGCGATCACGGCCGCCGAGACGTGGGTGAAGGTGGCCCAGCCGCCGATGCCGAAGACGAGGACGACGGCGAGCCCGAGGGTCACGGCGAGGTGGCGGCGGATCGAGCCGTGGGCGGTCGGCCGCGGCAGGGCGGGGGCGAGGCCCGTGAGGGGCGCGAGGCTCGTGGACATCAGGCGCTCTCCTGCCGGGCGTTGGCGACGGCTTGCGCGGCGGGCGGGGCCGAGACCGGGGCGGGAGCCGGGCGCAGCACGCGCTTGAGCACCTCGTCCTTCGGCCCGAAGGCCTGGGAGCGCCCGTCGGCCATCATCAGGATCAGATCGACGGCGGCGAGCGCGCTCGGGCGGTGGGCGACGACGACGCAGACGCCGCCGCGCTGGCGCACGCCGAGGATCGCCTGGGTCAGGGCGTTCTCGCCCTCACTGTCGAGGTTGGCGTTGGGCTCGTCGAGCACCACGAGGAACGGGTCGCGGTAGAGCGCGCGGGCAAGCCCGATGCGCTGGCGCTGGCCCGCCGAGAGCCCGGCCCCGCCCTCGCCGATGCGGCTGTCGTAGCCCTCCGGCAGGCGCAGGATCAGGTCGTGGACGCCCGCGGCGCGGGCCGCCGCGATGACGAGTTCCGAGGGCGGGTTCGGCTCGAACCGGGCGATGTTCTCGGCCACCGTGCCGGCGAACAGCTCCACCTCCTGGGGCAGGAAGCCGACATGCACGCCGAGATCGGTGCTCGACCACTGGTCCAGCGCCGCGCCGTCGATGCGGACCTTGCCGCGCACCGGCGGCCACACGCCGACCATGGCGCGCACCAGCGAGGATTTGCCCGAGGCGGAGGGGCCGATCACGCCGACGCCCTGGCCGGCCTTGAGGGTGAAGGTGACGTCCTGCACGACGATGCGGGCGGTGCCGGGCGGGGCGATGCTGACGCCCTCGACCGTGATCGCCTGACTCGGGGCCGGGAGCGCGTGCGGCTGGTCGGTGGCCGGCAGCTTGGCGAACAGCTCCGACAGGCGCCGCCAGCTCTGGCGGGCGGCGACGAAGCCCTTCCAGTTGGCGATGGCGAGTTCGGCCGGGGCCAGCGCGCGGGACACGAGGATCGAGCCGGCGATGATGATGCCGGGGGTGGCCTCGGCGTGGATCACCAGCCACGCGCCGAGCGCCAGCACGCCCGATTGCAGCGCCATGCGAAAGACCTTGGAGCCGGCGCCGAAGCCGCCGCCGACATCGGCCACGCTCTGGTGCGATTCCATGTAGTCGCGGTTGGACACGGCCCAGCGGGCGGCCAGCCGATCCTGCATGCCCATGGCGGCGAGCACCTCGGCGTTGCGACGGCCGGATTCGGCGAGCCCGTTGCGGCGCAGGCCGTGGCCGGTGGCGGCCTGGGTCGGCCCCTTGGTGGCCCGGTCGGTCAGGAAGGTGAGGCCGGCCAGGATCGCGGTACCGACGATGGCGGCGATGCCGATATAGGGATGGAACAGGAAGCAGATGCCGACATAGATCGGCATCCACGGCAGATCGAAGAAGGCCGACGGGCCGGAGCCCGACAGGAACGAGCGGATCTGGTCGAGATCGCGCAAGGGCAGCAGGCCGTCGCCCGGCACCGCGCCCTTGAGGGGCGCGCGCACGACAATGTCGAACACCCGGCCGCTGAGCGACTCGTCGAGCGCGGCGCCGATGCGCGCCAGGATGCGCGAGCGGATCGCCTCCAGCACGCCCTGGAAGCCGTAGAGCACCAGCGCCAGAACGCTGAGGCCGACCAGCGTCGGCACGCTCCGGCTCGGGATCACCCGGTCGTAGACCTCGAGCATGTAGAACGAGCCGGTGAGGTAGAGGATGTTGACGAGGCCGCTCATCACGGCGACGCCGATGAACGCCGCCTTGCACTGCCCCAGTGCCGCGGCGATCTCGTTCCTGTCGCGCCCTTTGCTCACCGCCCCGCCCCCCGATGTCCGGCGGCCAACCGTCCGCCGTTCCGGCCGGCTCCGTTCGGAGACTGCGACCGTCCTGCGTTCATAAGGCCAATCGTGTCCAAATTTAAGCGCCCGTTCAGCCTATTTCGCGCCGATACTGCGAAGCTGAAGTCAAAGCGAACGCGCCGCCCCGGCATTTTTCGAGAAGAGGAGTCGTAAAAATCAGTCGATCGCTGCGACGAGACGCGATTTCGTGGATTTCGATGCCGGTCGCGGCGGTTCATGCGCGTATTGACCCATGACGAACCGGCCGGCGCCCGCGCGTCTGTTGTCGCGAAGGGCGCGGACGGCGAACGAGGTCGGCGCGCCGCCCCAGCGGATCGCCGTGCGAGCCTTATGGCATCGATCGGTTTCGGAAAGATGGCGAAAGCGGCGCGTCCGCGGCACCCCGGATATCGGACGACGAAAAACCGCCAGCCCGATCGCTCGGGCCGGCGGCTTGGTCTCTCGGGATCGTTCGGGCTGCGCGGTCCCGCTATTGCGGGGGCGGGCTCGGCGCGGGTGCCGGGGCCGGCATCTCCCCGTCCTTGGCCGGGGCTGCACCGGCTTCCGCCGTCACCTGGGTCAGCTCCGGATAGGTCTCGACCACGTGGGCGCCGGCGAGCGGCTTGTTCTGGCCGTTGTGGCAGGTGGCGCAGTTGAGCTTCGGCGCGTCGCCGGTCGGACCGAGGCGGTTGGCCGGGAAGGTCGCGGTCAGCGGCTCGATGTAGTCACCGTTGAGGTCGCGCACCATCCGGATCGCGTGCCAAGCCAGAGTCCGCTGCGGCGTGCTCTGCGACCAGTCCGAGATCGCCCGGGTGTTGTGGCAGTAGGTGCAGTTGACGCCTAAAGCCGACGACATGTGGATCATCAGGCCGAAGGTCTTCTCCGCCGCTTGGATCGGCTTGCCCTTGGTCTCGGGCAGCGCCGTCGTGGCGTTGACGCGGATGACGTTGTTGTCGATGTCCTTCTTGCCGAAATATTCGGTCATGACATCGTACGGGAGCGAGGACAGGCCGACCGTGGCGGAGGCCATGTTCTGCCCGTTGTTGCGCGGGGTGAAGGCGGTCTTGTAGTTCGGGCCCGGGTTCTCGAACCAGATGTTCTTCGGCACCGGCTGTCCGCGGTGGCAGGTGTAGCAGTTCACCCCCGCTTCGCCGACATGCTTCTCCTTCCAGCTGGTGTTGATGTGCTGCACCATCTGGATCATGCGCCGGGCGACCTTCTTCTGGTAGAGGCTGTCGTCGGCCATGTTCTCGGTGTTGTGGCAGTAGGTGCAGCCCTGCTCCGGCGCCACCCATTCGGTCATGGAGGCCATGAGGCGGTTGAATTCCTCGACGCTGACGTCCTTGAGCACTTGGACGTTCTGGTAGACCGCGCCGGCCTTGTCCGTGCCCTGCTCGACCGGCTCGGCCGGAGCGGGGGCGACGTTGGCGGCCTTGAGCGCGGCCGCCCCCGCCTTGGTCTGGATCTGATCCATGCCCGTGCCGCGGAAGCCGTGCTGCTGGGCCAGGATCGGGGGCCTCGTCCAGCCGGCGGTGCCGAACTGGGCGATGGTGAGGAAGGCGGCGACGACGGCCGCCGCGACGAGGAGCAGGGTCTTCATGGCGTGCCCCCCGGTGCGCTGAGCGGATCGGTGATCGGTCCGAAGACCTGCGGGTAGGACGGCGCGACGCCGTGCTTGACCGCCCAGAGATACCAGTTGTCGACGACCGTGCCGGTGAGCAGGATGCCGATGCCGCCGGTGATCGTGGTGAGCACCGCGAACCACCACGCCCAGCGGTGGATCGATTCCATCGTGGCGTTGAAGCCCATGGTCCAGCGCCAGAACAGGGCGGCGCGTTCCGTCGCCGTGCCGCGATCGACGATCTGGTCGATCTCACGCTCCGCGCCGTAGCGGCTGGTCGCCAGGATGGTGGCGCCGTGCATGGCAAACAGCAGCGTCGATCCGTAGAGAAACGTGATCGAGAGCATGTGGAACGGGTTGTAGAACAGGTTGCCGTAGCGCAGCGAGAACGCGGCGGTCCAATCGAGGTGCGGGAAGATGCCGAAGGGCACCGCCTCGCTCCACGAGCCCATCATCAGCGGGCGGATGAAGCCGAGCACGAGGTAGAGCCAGATCGCCGCGGCGAAGGCCCAGGCGGTGTGCGAGCCGAGCCCCAGCGCCTTGGCGCGGCGGTACATGCGCACCCACCACAGCAGGATCGAGGCGGTGAGGAAGAAGCCGGCGATCAGCCACCATCCGCCCTCGTTGAGCGGCGGCAGCACCTTGAGGCCGTATTTCGGCAGCGGCGGCTCCAACGCCAGCCAGGGGAGCTGGCGCACGAACTGGATCGGGTCCCAGTTCACGGAGGCCAGCATGTTGAGGCCGATGATCTCGAAGGCGATCAGGCCGCAGGTCAGCGACAGCGTGAACAGGTAGCCGCCGTAGATCGGCCCGACCTGCGAATTGCCCATCAGGCCGAACAGGTAGCTGTTGAACGGCTTGCCGATGCGGTTGTCGACCGCGACCGGGATGCCGTGCTCGGGCTCGCGCGGGCGCACCTGCACCGCGGTGAAGATGTTCTGGTAGTAGGCCACGGGTTCTCCCTCCCTGGACCTACGGTCGCCCGAGGTGGACCCTCGTGCCCGTCGATCGATCGTTACCGGGGGTGCGGTCGGCGGAACGTGCCGCCGGCCGCTTGTGTGAGTGTCGGTGTCGGGTCAGCGCCAGATCGGCAGGTTGAGCCACCAGCCCCACCATTCGGGCCACCCTTGCGTCCAGAACGGCCCGCTGATGACGATGCAGACCGCGCTCCAGAAGCCCGCCGACAGCGCCAGGAACAGGCCGAGCCGGTGGATGCCGAGCGTGCCGATCGAGTAGCCGATCGTGTCGCGGAAGTAGGTGTCCTCGTGCTCCGGCGTCTTGACGACCTCGCCCTTCGGCGGGTTCGTCGAGGACAGGATCAGCGAGCCGTGCAGCGCCAGCGCGAAGGTCGTGGTGAAGAAGAAGCTCACCGCGAGCATGTGCGCCGGGTTATAGTGGAAGTGCAGGTACTGGTATCCGGTGTTCGACACCCAATCGAGGTGGCTGAGGATGCCGTAGGGGAAGCCGTAGCCCCAGGCGCCCATCAGGAACGGGCGGATCACCACCAGCGTCACGTAGGCGAAGATCGCCACCGAGAAGGCGAACGGCACGTGGTAGCCGATGCCGAGCTTGCGGCAGATCTCGACCTCGCGCAGGGCCCAGGACGAGAACGACCCGACCGCGCAGAAGGTGATGATCTGCCACAGGCCCCCCTCCTTCAGGGGCGCCAGCGCGAGACCGTATTTCAGGTCCGGCGGGGCGATGTTGATCTGCCAGATGTTCCACGTCGGGCCGATGGCCGCGCCGTAGATCACCAGCGCGGTGCCGAGCACCGTGAAGAACATTCCGGTGACCCCGAAGAAGCCGACGTAGAACGGCCCCAGCCAGAAGTCGAACAGGTCGCCGCCGAGCAAGGTGCCGCCGCGGACCCGGTATTTTCGCTCGAAACTCAGCATCGCCATGGGCCGGTTCCTCCCGGGGGGTCGGAGAGGGAATGCCGCGGGCGGGCCGGAACCGGCCCGCGGCGGGGTGTTCGCGCGTCAGCCCGGCATCGACGGGAGGACGAGGCTATGGGCGGCGGCCGCCTTGGCGTCCTTCGGGCCTTCCAGCCAGTTGAACCGGTCGGTGCTGAGCAGGATGAAGTGGATCAGCAGCGCCAGGATGAACAGGAAGGTGAAGAGCGCCACCAGCGTGCGGCGCGGATCGAACAGAAGCCAAACCTTGTGCATGCGATCCTCCTCAGCTGATCATCGAGACGAGGCCGTGGGCGGCCTGCTGCACGCCGTCGAGCATGGCGTAGCCCTTCGGTCCGGGAAGCCAGGGGCGCCACATCCACACGAGGATGTGGGCGACCACGGCGATCGCCGTGAAGATGATGAAGCTCGTCAGGAAGATCGCGTGGAACTCCTTGGCTTCCGGTTCCGTCAGCCCCGACAGGCTGCTCGGTCTTTCAGTGGTCATTCCGCTGGCCATCGATTGAACCTCCGCTGGTTGGGCCGCGCCCTCGAAGGGACGCAGCGGGTGACGCCGCAACTCGATGACAATCGCGGCGTAGGATCCCCCGTGACACCGCACGGAAGGTGAGTTCGCCTCAGGGCTGGGTCAGCCCATGAAGGCGAAGGGAATGGCCGAGACCGCCATGGCCTTGGCCTCGCCGAAGACGGAGCGGCGCATCACGGGCAGGCCGCGGCGCGTCGGGGCGCGCCCGGGGAGCACCCGCTGCGCCAGGGCGGCGGCGAGGAAGAACGGGTAGGTCGCCGCCAGGATGATCCGGAACTGGATCGCCTCGTTGTGCTGGCGCGACGGTGCGGTCAGGGAGCGTTGCATGGAGTGGCTCTCCGCGATGGGTCCGCCGCTGTCGCGGGCCGGACGGTGAAGGGGGGACGTGGCGGCGGCGCTCATGCGGCCGCTCCCACGGTGAGATCGGCCTGCGCCCGCTCGACATGGGCGGGGGCCACCCGCTCGGCGGCAGCGCGGCGGGCGGCGCGCTCGGCGGCGTCGCGCAGACGCTTGGCCGCGGAGATCCGCACCAGCACCGGTTGCGCCTCGACCAGGGCGTCGAGCTTCTCCCGCGCGGCCGAATCCCAGGGCAGTTCGCGGTGGGTGCGCGCGGGCGTGGCTTCGACCGCATCCATGTCGCGGGCGAGCGGCAGGATGTGGAAGAGCATGTCGAACAGGGCGTTGCAGACCTCCTGCACGAGGTAGGTCGCCCCGGCATAGCCCATGAACGGCGTGCCGGTGTGCCGCCGGATGATCGCGCCGGGGAAGGAGGCCGGCACGTAGACCGCCCGCCCGCCGCATTCCGCGAGGTACATCCGCTCGTTGAACGAACCGAACAGGACGAGCGGCGGATTCGCCCGGATCGCCTCGCGCACGGCGGCATTGTCGGGCTTCTGCCCGGCGGTGCGCGAGAACGCGAAGTGGCAGGGCAGGCCCATCTCGTCTTCGAGAAAGTGCCGCACGCCGCGGGCGTAGGTATCGGTCGCGACGATGCCGAAGCTCGCGGTCCCGAAGAAATCCTGGGTCACCGAGCGCCACAGGTCCCAGACCGGCTTGATCGTGGTGTGGCGCTCGCGCTCGATGAACGGTTCGGGATCGAGCCCGAGGATTTCCCCGAGCGTCCGCAGGAACTTGGTGGTCGAGAGGACGCCGATCGGCGCCTGGAGATAGGGCCGCTCCAGGCTCTCGCAGAGCAGGCGCCCGAACTCGCGGTAGAGGCAGATGTTGGCGTCGGCGTTGACGAGCTTGGGCACGTCGGCCAGATGCGAGCCGAGCGGGAAGGTCAGGTTGATCTCGGCGCCGATGCCCTCGACCAGGCGACGGATCTCGGCGAGATCGGACGCCATGTTGAAGGTGCCGTAGGCCGGGCCGATGATGTTGACGCGGGGCTTCTCGCCCGCCTTGCGCTCGGGCCGGGCCGGAATGCCCTTCTTGGCGAAGCGCTTGGCGCCGTATTCCTGCCAGAGCCAGGACATCGCCCGGTCGGCGGCCTGCCATTGGTCCTCGTCGATGGTGCGCGGCAGGAAGCGCTGGAGGCCGGTGCCCTCCGGCGTCACGCCGCCGCCGATCATCTCGGCGATGGAGCCGGTGACGACGACGCTGGGCTGACCCGGATCGAGCGTGGCATGCGCCCGCTTCATCGCGCCTTCCGTGCCGTGGCGGCCGAGTTCCTCTTCCGCCAGCCCCGTGACGACGATGGGGAGTTCGTGCGGCGGCAGCGCGTCGGTGTAGTGCAGCACCGAGGTCACCGGCAGGTTCTCGCAGCCCACAGGGCCGTCGATGACGACCTGCAGACCCTTGATCGCGGTGAAGACGTAGACGGCGCCCCAGTAGCCGCCGGCGCGGTCGTGATCGAGGACGAGCATCAAGCCATCTCCCCGATCGGCTTCAGGGGAGCGGCAGCCTTCGGCGCGGCCTTGGCGCGCGGAATCTCCTGCCAGATGCCCGCGGCATGGCCGGTGCCGACGCCCTCGAAGAAGTCGCGCATGGCGTCGAACCGCGGACGGTTGGCGAGCGCCGCGTTGATCACGCGGGCGAGCGAGCCGGCGCCCGCCGCCCCCATCAGCGGCCGGGCCGAGATCAGGTTGGTGAAGTAGAGGGCCGGCGTGCCGCGCTCCTTGGCGTGCTGCACCACCGGCGTGGTGCCGACCGCCAGATCGGGCCGGAACTCGTGGAAGGCGGCAAGGTCGTCTTCCAGCGAGGCGCGGTAGCGGATCGTGACGCCGCGCTCCTCCAGCCACACCCGGTCCGGCTCGGACCAGGGCGTGCGCGGGCAGGCGGTGCCGACGTAGGGAACCTCGGCGCCGCTCTCGATCAGCAAGCGGGCGACCAGAAGCTCCGAGCCCTCGTAGCCCGAGAGCGTGATGCGGCCCTTGATCGGCATGGCCGACAGCGCGCCGCGGATCGCGGGCAGGATGCGGTTCTGCGCCGCCGCGATTTTTTCCGAGGGCACGTCGCACGCGTTGCCGATGGCGGAGAGCCACTCGGCGGTGCCGTCGTGGCCGACGGGAGCGGAGCCGACGATGGGGCGCCCGGCGGCCTCGAACTCACGGATACTGGCCGTGTAGAACGGGTGGATCGCCGCGACCGCGCTGGCGTCGAGGGCCGCGTAGAGTTCGCGCCACTCGCGCGTCGGCACCACGGGGCCGGCCGAGAGGCCCAGCGGTTCGAGCAGCGCGCCGATCACCACCGGATCGGCCGGGAAAATCTCGCCGAGGAGCGCGACGCTCGGGCGCTCGGAACGGCCGCCGCGGGGCGCGGGGACCGGGCCCTGCTCGGCCTCCGAGCGGGCGAATTTCAGCATAGCGCCGGCCAGCACATCCTTGGCCTCGGCGTGGGTCGGCACGCCGAAGCCCGGCACGTCGATGCCGATGATGCGGACGCCATCGATCTCCTTCGGCAGAAGCCGGAGCGGCACACCGGAGGCGGTCGGGACGCAGAGGTTGATGACGACGACGGCGTCGCAGTCCTCGGGCTTGGCCGAGGCGTGGACCGCCTCGCGGATATCCTCGAACAGCTTGCCGGTGACCAGCGTCTCGGAATTGAACGGGACGTAGCCGACGCTCCGGCGCGCGCCGTAGAAATGCGAGGTGAAGGTCAGCCCGTAGACGCAGCAGGCCGAGCCGGACAGGATCGTCGCGGTGCGGCGCATGCGCAGGCCCACGCGCAAGCTTCCGAAGGCCGGGCACATGCTCTGGGGCTGGTCGTGGGGGCCCGCCGGATAATCCTGGCGCAATTGCTCCAGCGTCTCCGACATGCCGGCGGCTTCCGCGGCCGCCCGCATCGCGTCCTTGCCGGCGTGGCAGCCGAGTCCGTCGCCCTTCGTGGCCTCGACGTTGACCGGTTCCGCCGGCTTGCGGGCGCGGAGCGCCCCGATATCGAGGGAGACCGCCATGCCTCAGACCTCGTCGTAGACGACTTCGAGGGACGGCTTCACCAGGGTCGAGACCCCGCACATGTCCTCGATGGTGGCGGGCTCCAGCACGTAGTCGCGGCCCGTCGTCTCGCTGGAGAACAGGCCGAGCAGGCCGTCCTGGCTAAGCGGGGTCGGGCGGTGGGGGGCGGCCTCGGCGACGTTCTTGGCGAGTTCGGCGAACAGGTCGCCCCAGCGCCCGTCCGGCTTGCCGATGATTTCGTAGTTCGCGCTCTTGCGGCGGATGTCCTCGTTGGCCGGGATCGAGGCCAGCACCGGAATGCCGGCTGCGTCCGCGAAGGCCTGCGCCTCGCCGGTGCCGTCGTCCTTGTTGATGACGAGGCCGCCGACGCCGACATTGCCGCCCATCTTGCGGAAGTATTCGACCGCGGAGCAGACGTTGTTGGCGACGTAGAGCGATTGCAGGTCGTTCGAGCCGACGACGATGACCTTCTGGCACATATCGCGGGCGATCGGCAGACCGAAGCCGCCGCAGACCACGTCGCCGAGGAAGTCGAGCAGGACGTAGTCAAAGCCCCATTCGTGGAAGCCGAGCTTCTCCAAGAGCTCGAAGCCGTGGATGATGCCGCGCCCGCCGCAGCCGCGCCCGACCTCGGGGCCGCCGAGTTCCATCGCGTAGACGCCGTCGCGCTTGAAGCAGACGTCGCCGATGGAGACCGCCTCGCCCGCGAGCTTCTTCTTGGTCGAGGTCTCGATGATGGTCGGGCAGGCCCGGCCGCCGAACAGCAGCGAGGTGGTGTCGCTCTTCGGGTCGCAGCCGATCAGCAGCACCTTCTTGCCCTGCTGGGCCATCATGTAGCTGAGGTTGGCCAGCGTGAACGACTTGCCGATGCCGCCCTTGCCGTAGATCGCGATGATCTGCGTCTCGCGCTTGACCGGGCCGGTGGCGACCGGGTCCGGCTCGCGGGCGGCTTCCTCGCGCAGCCGCTCCGCGGCGTTCAGCGACGCCTTGTTGAGCTGGACGTTCATGCGCAGGCCCTCCAATCGAGGATCATCTTGAGGCAGGCCGTGTCGGTGAAGGCGGTGCGGTACGCCGCCTCGGCGCTCGCGGCGGGCAGGCGATGGGTGATCAGCCCGTCGAGCGAGAGGCCGCCGCCGCGCACCAACGCCGTCACCGCCGCGAGGTCGTCGGGCCGCCACTCGGCCGAGACCCGGATGCGGGCCTCGCGCAGGAAGGCGGGCGGGAAGGCGAAGGAGAGCGGCGCCTCGTAGAAGCCCGCGAGCACGATCTCGCCTTGCGGCGCGAGGTGGCCGATCAGCGTGTCGAGGAGGCCCGCGCTACCGCTCACGTCGGTGATGGTGGCGTAGTCGCGGGTGGTGTCGCCCTCCGGCGCGATCACCGGATAGCCGAAGCTGCCGCTCCGCCGCACGGGGTCGCGCTCCCACACCACCGGCTGGCCGCCCGCCAGCACGGTTAGCCGGGCGAGCAACCGCCCGAGCACGCCGTGGCCGACGATGAGGCTGGCGGAGCCCGGTGTGACGCCGGACAGCGCGTGGTAGGCGGTGGCGGCGAGCGCGATGAGGCAGGCCCGGTCGCCGAGGGCGGCATCGACCGGGACGAGGCGGGCGGCCGGGACCACGAGATGGGAGGCGGCGCCGCCGAACAGGCCGCGCACCTCGCCGAAGCAGCGGGCGCCCGGCACGAACACGGTCTGGCCGATCGCGACCCCGCAATCGGGTCCGGCCTCGACGACGGTGCCGACGGATTCGTAGCCGGGAACGAGGGGGTAGCCCATGCCGGGGAAGCTCGGCATACGGCCCGACCACAGCAGACGTTCGGTGCCGGTGCTGATGCCGCTCCAAGAGACGGCGACCACCGCATCGCCGGCGGTGGCAGGGGTCAGCGCGAGGCGGTTGAGCGCCAAGTGCTCCGGTCGTTCAAGGACGACGGCCAAAGCCTCCATGTCCTCGCCTCCGCCCTGGTTGTTGCGACTCCACCGGTCGGTGGCGTCCTTTGTGTCATCCTAGACTGACACCATAGGGCGTCAAGCAGAGTTTACACTTTCACCCGCGCTTTGCCGTGATCAGTCGCGCGAGCAGCGGCCGGCGGGTCGGGCGCTCGCGGATCTCGGTGAAGCCGGCGCTGGCGAGCATCGCGGAAAGCTCGGCGGCTTCGCGCGGACGGCCGCTGCCCATCGCCATGAGGTAGAAGCCGAAATAGGCATCGCCGATGGGCTCGGCCCCCGGCGTGCCGGCCATGGGTTCGGCGATGGCGACGAGGCCGCCGGGGGGCAGCGCGGCGTGGACGGCGCGCAGCAGCGGCTCGATGACGGCGTCGTCGTGGTCGTGGACGACGCGCACCAGGGAGATCGCGTCGGCTCCCCGCGGCAGCGCCTCGTCGCGAAAACTGCCGCCGTGGCAGGTGACACGGGGGCCGAGCCCGGCCGATTCGAAGCGCGCGCGGGCCCGCTCGGCGACGGGCGGCAGATCGAGGAGCTTCAGCGACAGGTGCGGATGGCGCCGGGCGGCCTCCGAGAGAAACACGCCCTCCCCGCCCCCGATATCCATGAGGCAGGCGCGCTCAGACAGCGGCAGCGCGTCGAGCACGTCGCCCGCGATCATCGCCTGGGAGGCGGCCATCAGCCCGCTATAGGCGGCGACCGAATCGGGGGCGACCGCCGCATGATCCGCCGCTTTTGCCTCGGCATAGGGCCAGTAGGCCGAGAGCCGGGTGCGGTCGGGCCTCTGGCGCAGCAGCGCGACCGGGTCGGCGAGGTCGGCGTAGAGCATGGCGTGGTGCTCGACCATGGCCGAGATCGACGGGTTGCCGATCATCGCGGCCCCCAGATCGGCGAGGCCGAAGCGGCCGTCGGGCAGGCGGGTCAGCAGGTCGAGCGAGGCGGCGGCCTTGAGCAGCGTGAGGGCGCGCTCAGGCGGCAAGTCGAGTCGCCGGGCGACGATGTCGGGCGCGAGCGGGCCGGGTTGGAGCAGGCGGAACAGGTCGAGCCGCACGCAGGCGAACAGCACCTGCGCGTAGACGAAGCCGGCGCAGAGATCGAAAAGCGCCCGCGTGTTGCGTCGCGCGATGCCGCGGGTGAGCGGAAAGCCGGCGGCCCAGCGCTGGAAGGCCGGGCTCGCCACCGTGCCGTTGCGGAAGGCGAGCCAGCGCTCGCGCCAGCTCCGGCGGGCGGGCGCCGCCGGCAGTTCGCTCTGCGTCGTCGCGGCGGGCGAAGGGGCCGTCATCGGCGCCTTCAGACGAGCGCCGGGCGCAGCGAGGCGGGCAGGAACAACCGGCTCTGCGCCTCGATCTCGGCGCGGATCGTGTCGAGGCCCGGACAGACCGGAATCACCTCCATGGCCTCGCGGGTGAGGCGCTTGAGCCGGTCGAGCGCGCCGCCCATGCCGAGAAGCGCCGCGGCGTTGGGGCGCCCGAGGGTGGCGTCGCGGCCGGCGGGCTTGCCGATCTCCTCCTGGCGGCAGGCGACGTCGCGCAGGTCGTCGGCGACCTGATAGGCTTCACCGAGGCACTCGCCCAGCAGGCGCCAGGGCAGCGGCGCGGCGCCCGCGGCGGCGGCACCCGCGACGGTCGCGGCGGCGAACAGCGCGCCGGTCTTGGCCTGCTGGTATGCGCTCAGGTCCACGTGCGATTCGGATTCCCAGGCCTGTCCGGCGACGATGCCGACGGGCGAGCCGGCCGCCCGCGCCACGAGGCCGACCAGGGCGGCGAGCCGTTCCGGCCGGCGGGCGGCGCCGCGGGCCAGCGTCTCGAAGGCGGCGACGATCAGCGCGTCGCCGGTCAGCACCGCCAGCGGTACCCCGAAGGCGGCGTGGACCGAGGGTTTCTGGCGGCGCATCGGCGCATCGTCGAAGCAGGGCAGATCGTCGTGGACGAGGCTCGCGCAGTGCAGAAGCTCGATCGCCGCCGCCGCCGCATCGGAGGCGGCCGGATCGTCGTCGCCACAGGCGAGCGCCACCGCGAGGCACAGGCGCGGCCGGATGCGGTGGCCGCCGGGGAAGACCGCGTAGCGGATCGCCTCCGCGAGCTGCGGCGGCGCGCCGGGCGCCTCCAGATGCGAGACCGCCACATCGAGCGCCGTTTCGATCCGCCTGCCGACATCCATGGCGCCGACTCCCTATGTCAATTCATGCTGTCTCTTGTTCTGTCATTCCAGATTGACACTTTCCGTTTCCCGGATCAACGCTGATCGCGGCAGACATGAGGGTTTCGTGACGGAGAAGCGCGTCATCGTCGTCGGCGCCGGCATCGGCGGCCTCTCCGCCGCCCTGACGCTGGCCGCGCGCGGGTTCGACGTGACGGTGCTGGAGCGCGCCGCTTCTGTGGGCGGCAAGATGCGGGCGCTGCCGGTGGGCGGTGCCGCGATCGAGGCGGGCCCCACCGTCTTCACCATGCGCTGGGTGTTCGAGGAGCTTTTTGCCGAGGCCGGCGCCTCGCTCGAATCGGAGGTGCGGCTGCGGGCGGCCTCCGTGCTGGCGCGCCACGCCTGGACGGCGAACGAACGGCTGGATCTCTTCGCCGACATCGACGCTTCGGCCGCGGCGGTTTCCGCCTTCGCCGGACCGCGGGAGGCCGACGGCTACCGGCGCTTCTGCGCGCGGGCGGCGGAGGTCTACCGCACGCTGGAAGGGCCGTTCATCCGCTCGGACCGGCCGAACCCGGTCGAACTCGGCAAGCGCGTCGGGCTCACCGGCATCGGCGATCTCTGGCGCATCCAGCCCTTCGCGACGCTTTGGTCGGCGCTCGGCGACTATTTTTCCGACCCGCGGCTGCGCCAGCTGTTCGGCCGCTACGCGACCTATTGCGGCGCCTCGCCCTTCGCCGCGCCTGCCACCCTGATGCTCGTGGCGCATGTCGAGCAGGCCGGAATCTGGACCGTCGAGGGCGGCTTGAGCCGGCTCGCCCGCGCGGTGGCCGACCTCGCCGAGCGGCGCGGGGCGCGCATCCGCACGGGGGCGCATGTCGCCCGCATCGTCACCGAGCGCGGCCGGATCGCGGGCGTGCAACTCGCTGATGGCGAGCGGATCGCGGCGGACGCGGTGATCGCGGGCGGCGACGTGGCGGCGCTCGGCGCCGGGCTGCTCGGGCCGGACGCCGCGCGCGAGGGCGACCGGGTGCCGGCGCGCGAGCGCTCGCTCTCGGCGGTGACGTTCTGCCTGAACGCGCGGGCGCGCGGCTTCCCGCTCGCCCATCACAGCGTGTTCTTCTCCTCCGATTACCGCGCCGAGTTCGACGCGATCCTGCGCGGGCGGCGCCTGCCGCCGGACCCCACCGTCTATGTCTGCGCGCAGGACCGGGACGATGCGGGCGCCGGCCCGGACGGTTCTGAGCGCCTGCTCGTCCTCGTCAACGCGCCCGCCGACGGCGAGCGCCGCTTCACCCCTCAGGAGATCGCCGCATGCGAGACGAGCTGGACGAAGAGACTCGCGGCCTGCGGGCTGAAGCTGGAGCCGGCCTCGCCGGCCGCGGTGACGACGCCGGAGGGGTTCGGCGCCCTGTTTCCGGGGACCGGGGGGGCGCTCTACGGCCGGGCCTCGCACGGCTGGACGGCGACCTTCAAGCGGCCGGGGGCGCGGACGCGGGTGCCGGGGCTCTACCTGGCGGGGGGCAGCGTGCATCCGGGGCCGGGCGTGCCGATGGCGGCGCAATCCGGCCGGCTCGCGGCGGCGGCACTGATCGTGGACCTCGCTTCGACGCCGACGTGGCGCGGGGCGGCTATGTCTGGTGGTACGTCGATGCGCTGAGCGAGGACGGGCGCCACGGGCTCACCGTCATCGCCTTCATCGGCAGCGTGTTTTCGCCCTACTACTTTCTCAACGCGAAGCAGGACCCGTTCAATCACTGCGCCGTCAACGTCGTGCTCTACGGCGCCGATAAGCGCTTCACCATGACGGAGCGCAACGCCCGCTCGCTCTCCCGAGACGCCACCTCCATCGCCATCGGCCCGTCCTCGCTCGACTGGGACGGCAGCGTGCTGACGATCCGCCTCGACGAGCGCGGCGCGCCGATCCCGCGGGCGCTGCGGGGCACCGTGCGGGTGCGCCCACGGGCGATCACCGCCCGGCCCTTCACCCTCGATTCCCACGGCCTGCATCGCTGGTGGCCGATGGCCCCGTCCTGCGAGGTCGAGGCCGCCTTCACCGCCCCCGATCTGGCGTGGCGCGGCAACGGCTACTTCGACACCAACGACGGTGACGGGCGGCTCGAGGATTCGTTTTCGGATTGGACATGGTGCCGCGCCTCGCTGAAGCGCGGTTCGGCGATCCTCTACGACGTGCATCGCAGGGACGGCAGCGCCCAGAACCTGACACTCCGCTTCGACGCCGACGGCAGCCGCCGCGACATGCGCCCGCCGCTCGCGGCCGAACTGCCGAAGACGCGCTTCTGGAAGATGCCGCGCCCGACCCGCAGCGACGACGGGCGGGCCAGCGTGGTCGAGACTTTCGAAGACACGCCGTTCTACGCCCGCTCGCTGCTGGCCTCGACGCTCGACGGCGAGGCGGTGCAGCCAGTGCACGAGAGCCTGTCGCTCGGGCGGTTTCGGAACCCGGCGGTGCAGTTCATGCTGCCGTTCCGGATGCCGCGGAGAATACGGCGCTGACACCTCCCCCGTCATTGCTGTAGAGGTTCACAAATTCGTTGATCGCGGCACGCTGGCCTGGGAGGGCCCAAGCGATGCGCGACAACAGCTTCGACCGGACGATCGAGCGCAACTACGTTCAGAAGTGGCGCTTCCTGATCAAGGAATACGAGCAGGTCAAAGCCGGCCAATCGGAGACGTTCGCCTCGGTCGGAGCGTTCTACCGCCATCACGGCACCTGCTCGCAGACCTTCCGCAAGTATTACAACCGCTATCTGCGCAGCGGCTGCGAGGACGATCTGCTGCCGCATAAGCGCGGCCCGCGCTGGGCGGCGCGGCGGATGTCGGCAGCGGTCGAGGCCGAGGTCGCCGTCGAACGCCAGCTTGGCCTCAACCGCTACGAGATCTATGCTGTGCTGGCCGAGCGCCGGCCCGATCCGCCCTCACCCTCGGCGATCTACCGTGCCCTCAAGCGTCAGGGCCTCAACCGCCACGCCAAGCCGATGCCGGAGGAGATACGCCGCATCATCCGCCAGAAGGCCGGCGAGCTCGGTCACGTCGATTTGCATCTCCTGTCGCGCGACCTGTTCCTCACGCCGCCCAAGGGAGACATCTACCTCGTCGGCGTCATCTGCACCTGCACCCGGCTGGTTTGGGTCGAGATGGTGACCGGCAAGAAGGCGCTGGCGGTGATGTTTGCCACCCTCAAGGCGCTCAACACGCTCAACCAGCGCTACGGGCTGCACTTTTCCGAACTGATGACCGACAACGGCGCCGAGTGCGTCGGCCGATCGAAGCCGCAGGAGCACCCCTTCGAGACACTCCTGCTCAACCTCGGCATCAAGCACCGCTACGCCGGCCCCTACCGGCCGCAAACCAACGGGAAAATCGAGCGCTTCTGGCGCAGCCTGGGCGAGGACATGATCGACGACACCACCTTCGAGGACGTCGATCATTTCTCGCACGAGCTTCTGCGATACATGATCTACTACAACGAGATGCGCCCACATCAGGCCCTCGGCGGCATCCCGCCGAAGGCCTTCCTCGACACCCTGATCGTCAACTGACCACCCCGCCGCGATCAACGAATTTGTGAACATCCACAATTGCGAGGCGGAGCCGAAGCAATCCAGGTCTCCGCACTCGACGGAATGGTCATCCCGCTCACCGCATTCTGCTGGCAACGTGAGCGGCGGCTTGCTTCGTTTCATCTTGAAGCGTGGCGTACTGGATTGCTTCGGCTCCGCCTCGCAATGATTGAGTAAGGCGGACGCCGAAGCGGATGATCGAAGGCCGTGCGGAGTGATTAAGCTCCCTCCGCCCCATCCTTCTTCTCATGCTTGAGCAGCAGCGGCGTCTGCGCCAGGGCGAAGGCGACGGTGAGCGGCATGATGCCGAACACCTTGAAATTCACCCAAAAGTCCTCGGTCTGGGTGCGCCAGACGATCTCGTTGAGGGCGGCGAGCGCGAGGAAGAACAGGCCCCAGCGGAAGGTCAGCTTGCGCCAGCCCTCGTCGGAGAGGGCGAACATGCTGTCGAGCACCACCGAGAGCAGCGGCTTGCCGAAGGCCAGCCCGCCGAGCAGCACGAGGCCGAACAGCGTGTTCACGATGGTCGGCTTCATCATGATGAAGGTCTTGTCCTGCAACGCCAGCGTCAGGCCGCCGAACACCAGCACGACGACGCCCGACACCAGCGGCATGATCGGCAATCGCCGCAGCAGGACGAAGTGGACGCCGAGCGCGAGGGTGGTGGCGGCGATGAACACGCCGGTCGCCACGAACAGCTTGCTCTCGGGGTGAACGCCGAAGCGCTCGGCATAGGCGTTGCCGAGGAAGAACACGACGAGCGGGCCCATCTCCAGGGCGAGCTTCAAGAGCGGCGGCAGGTGGCGGCGCGGGGGCACGCTCTCGACAGTCGCGCCGGTCCGGTCGGTGATCATGCGCGCTCCTCCCTGGGCAGGCCGGTGATGGCGCGGGCGAAGTCCCAGGCCGCGAACGGCTCCAGATCCTCGACGCCCTCGCCGACGCCGATGAAGTGCACCGGCAGGCCGAACTTGGCGGCGAGCGCCACGAGGATGCCGCCGCGCGCCGTGCCGTCGAGCTTGGTCATCACCAGGCCCGACACGGGGGCGGCCTGCGAGAACAGCTCGACTTGGCTCAGCGCGTTCTGCCCTACCGTGGCGTCGAGCACCAGAAGGGTGGCGTGCGGCGCTTCCGCATCGAGCTTGCGGATCACCCGCACGATCTTTTCCAGCTCCGCCATCAGCCCGGCCTTGTTCTGGAGCCGGCCGGCGGTGTCGATCAGCAGCACGTCGGTCCCGGCCTCGCGCGCCTCCTTGAAGGCGTCGAAGGCCAGCCCCGCGGCGTCCGAGCCCTGCTCGCGGCTGATCACCGGCACACCGGTGCGATCCCCCCACACCCGAAGCTGCTCGATCGCCGCGGCGCGGAACGTGTCGCCCGCCGCCAGCATGACGCTGCGGCCTTCCGCCTTGAACTTGAGGGCGAGCTTGCCGATCGTCGTCGTCTTGCCGGCGCCGTTCACGCCCACCGTCAGGATCACGTAGGGCTTCTTCGTCGTGTCGAGCGTGATCGGCACCGCCACCGGGTCCAGCGCCCGCTCGATCTCGGCGGCCAGGATCGCCCGCACCTCGTCGGGCGAGATGCCCTTCTCGTAGCGGCCCTTGCCGACGGCCTCGGCCATGCGGGTCGCGGTCTCGACGCCGAAATCGGCCTGGATCAGCGCATCCTCGAGGTCTTCGAGGGTGGTGGCGTCGAGTTTGCGCTTGGTGAAGAGGCCCGTCACCCGGTCGGACAGGGCCGACGAGGTGCGCATGAGGCCGCCGGTGAGGCGCGACCACCAGCCCCGCTTCTCCGTGCCCTCGACGGCGCCCTGGATCGCGTCGCTGGCGAGCGCGGCGGCGCTGTCGACGGGCTGGATGTCGGCCTCCGCCGGGGCGGAAAGCTCCGCGGGTTGCGCCTCGGCGCCGGTGACGCGGGACCACCAGCCGCGTTTTTCCGCAGGGACGGGCTGGGGCTCGGGGGCCGGTTCGGGCTCCGGGGCTTCCGCCTGCGGTTCCTCGAACGCCACGTCCTCCACCGGCGGTTGCGGCTCGGGCTGGAGGTCGGCGCCCTCGATCTCGTCGGGGATGCGGTTCTTGTCCGGGTCCTCGGTGGAGGGCTCGCTGACGGGCGGCGGCACATGAGTCACGTCGTCGGCGCCGGTGGCGAAGTCCGGCACGCCCTCGGATTCCGAGGCCGGCGAGGTCAGCTCCGGCACCACCGCCTCCTCGGACGGCTTGGGCTCCGCCTTCCGCCCGAACAGGCGCCCGAACCAGCCGGGCTTCTCGTCGTCGCTCATCCTCGAAAACCTTGCTCACGAAGGTCCGGCACTCTAGCCCAGGGGCATGATCCCCGAGGCACCGAACCGCAGCGTCGACCCGCAGATAGGGCTTTCCCTCCTCTACCGCGATGCCCTGATGCTCGTCATCGACAAGCCGGCGGGCCTGCCGGTGCATCCGGGGCCGAAGGGCGGGCCGACGCTGACCGACAGACTCGACGCGCTGCGCTTCGGCCTGCCGCGCCGCCCCGAGGCCGCCCACCGCCTCGACCGCGACACCTCGGGCTGCCTCGTGCTCGGGCGCCACGCCAAGGCGCTAGCCCGGCTGAACCGCCTGTTTGCCGATGGAAAGGTCCAAAAAACCTACTGGGCGCTGGTGGAGGGCTCACCGCCCGACGAAGGCAGCATCGACTTGGCCCTCGCCCGCCGCTCCGACGATCCGCGCAGCTGGTGGATGAAGGCCGACCCCGCCGGGCTCCCCTCGCTGACGCATTTCCGCGTGCTCGGGCGCGCGGCGGGCCGCGCCTGGATGGAGCTGCGGCCGGTGACGGGGCGCACGCATCAGCTGCGCGTCCACTGCTCGGCGATGGGTTGGCCGATCGTCGGGGATGCGATCTACGGCAGCGCCGGGCGGGACGGCGTGTTGCAGCTCCATGCGCGGGGGTTGAGCCTGCCGTTGTATCCGAAGCGGGAGGCGATTGCGGTCGCGGCGCCGGCGCCGGGGCATATGCGGGAGGGGCTGGCGGCCTGTGGTTGGTCGCCGGCAGAAACCCCTCTCCCCCAACGAACTTCGGGCTTGCCCGAAATTCGCAGCTAAATGCCCAGGTCGGGCAGGCCCGACCTGGGTGGGAGAGGGTGCCCGCGGAGCGGGCGGGTGTGGGGAGCGACGGAGCCGAACGAAGCGCCCGCCAACCGACTCACTGCCCGATCCTGACACGGGGTCTCCCCTCATCCGACCCCCTTCGGGGGCCACCTTCTCCCGCGGAGGGGAGAAGGAATCGCAGCGTCTACGCCGCGATCAGCACTTGTCCGTCGTGGCCGGTGATCGTCGCCTCGCGGATGTCTCCGGCCGGCACCTCGCTGCCGAACCGCACGCCGGAAAAATCCTCCGTCCGCCCCATCCCGCCCCGCTCCGTCAGCACCAGCCGGGTCTGGCCGACCGCCCCATCGAGATGGCACGCCAACGCCGCCGCCCCGGCCTCGCGCAGGCGCGCGGCACGGCTGCGGATGGCCTCCGGCGCCACCGCCGGCATCCGGGCGGCCGGCGTGCCGGGGCGGGGCGAGTAGGGGAAGACGTGCAGATGCGTCAGCCCGCATTCCGCCACGAGGTCGAGGGAGCGGGTGAACTGTTCTTCCGTCTCGGTCGGGAAACCCGCGATCAGGTCGGCCCCGAAGACGAGGCCGGGGCGCAGATCCCGCAGGGTCGCGCAGAAGCGGATCGCGTCGTCGCGGGAGTGGCGGCGCTTCATCCGCTTGAGGATCAGGTCGTCGCCGGCCTGGAGCGAGAGATGGAGATGCGGCATCAGCCGCGGCTCCTCCGCGAACGCCGCGATCAGGTCGGGATCGGCCTCGACCGAATCGATCGAGGACAGCCGCAGCCGCGCGAGATCGGGCACCGCCCGCAGGATCGCGCGGACGAGGCGTCCGAGGGTGAGGTCGGCGTCGAGATCGCGGCCGTAAGCCGTGAGATCGACGCCGGTCAGCACGACTTCGCGCCCGCCATGCTCGACGATGCGGCGCACCTGAGCCACGGCGTCGATGAGCGGCACCGAGCGGGAATGGCCGCGCCCGAACGGGATGACGCAGAAGGTGCAGCAGTGGTCGCAGCCGTTCTGCACGGGCACGAAGGCGCGGGTATGCCCGGCCATCCGGTCGATGCCCGTCGATTCGGCGTGACGCGCGGCCATGATGTCGGCGGGATCGTTCCAGCTCTCGGGCCGGAGCTTCACCGCATTGCCGACGAGGCGGGCCACCTCCGGCATCGCCGCGTAAGCCGCGCGCTCGACCTCGGCGCCGCAGCCCGTCACCACGATCTCGGCGCCCGGCCGCGTGCGGGCGAGCCGGCGGATCGCCTTGCGGGCCTGCCGCCCGGCTTCCGTCGTGACGGCGCAGGTGTTGACCAGCACAAGGTCGCGATCCGCGGCCCCGGCCTCGGCGCGGGCGCGCATCACCTCGGACTCGACGGTGTTGAGCCGGCAGCCGAAGGTCAGCGTCTCGACGCTCATCCGGCCGCCCCGGCAAAGACCTCGGGGGCGAAGGTGCCCTCCCCTTCGAGGAAGACCGGGCCGGTCATCAACACGTGGTCGTCGGCCCGCCACTCGATGGAGAGTTCGCCGCCCGGCAGCGCCACGCGGGCTGCGCGCCCGATCATGCGCAGGCGCGAGGCCGCCACCACCGTGGCGCAGGCGGCGGTTCCGCAGGCGAGCGTCAGCCCGGCGCCGCGCTCCCAGACGCGCAGCTTGATGGTGTCGCGCCCCGTCACCTGGGCGATGGAGATGTTGGCGCGCTCCGGGAAGAGCGGATGCGCCTCCAAGAGCGGGCCGATGCGACCGAGATCGAACGTGTCGGGGTCGCGCTCGACGAAGAAGATCGCGTGCGGGTTGCCCATGCTGACGGCGGCGGGCGAGTGCAGCACCGGATCGTCGATCGGCCCGACCTGCAATTCGATGCGCCGCGTGTCGGGGAACGGTTCGGCCAGCGGGATCTCGTCCCAGGCGAGCCTCGGTTGGCCCATGTCCACGGTGAAGGCGAGTTCGCCGACGCGGGTGACCGCGACGAGGCCGGCCTTGGTCTCCAGCGTCAGCCGCCCGCCCTCGGTCGGGCGCGCCATGGCCGGGTCGTCGTGCAGCGCGTAGGCGACGCAGCGGGTGCCATTGCCGCAGGCGCCCGATTCCGAGCCGTCGGTGTTGTAGATGCGCATGAACGCGTCGGTGCCGGGGCTCACCGGATCGTGCACGACCATGAGCTGGTCGAAGCGCGAGCGCGGGTCGGCGCCGATGGCGCGGGCTTCTTCCGCGGTGACGCGGATGTCGGTGCCGCGCAGGTCCAGCACCACGATGGCGTTGCCCGCGCCGTGCATCTTCAGGAAGCGGCGGTCTGCGAGAGGGCTCATGCGGCCTCTTTGTGCGGCTTGAGACGAGTCGGCCCGCCCCATAGCCCAAACCGCGTCTCGCGTCGCGGGAGCCGACGCGGGGCCGCTCTGCACCCTCGCGAAACCGACCGTTCGGCCCTAACGTTACGCACGGCCCGCGCCCGCCGCCGATTGGAGCCTCGCGCCTTGACCCGTCCCGCCCTCGTTGCCGCCGGCCTCCTGATCCTCGGCCCGCTCGCGGCCATGGCCCAGAACGCGCCGCCCCCTACCAACGCCCCCTCCCCGGCCGAGACCCAGCCGCTGCCGCTGACGACCGCGCCCGATCCGTCGAAATCCGGCCCCGGCACGGCGATGCCCGCCCCCGAGCAGGCGCCGGTGCGCAACCCCGGCACGTCCGATCCGGCCCCGGTCGCGCGGCCCGGCCCCTCGGCGCTGCCGACCCTGGTGCCGAGCCCCGGCGAGGCCAACGACGTCGACGAGGTGACGCTGCCGGCCAAGCCCGCGGCGATCGTCTCGGGGCAAACCAAGTGGGACGACGCGGTGGCGAGCCTCACCGATTCGTTCAAGCGGATCGAGACGGCGCTCGCCAAGGCCGGCCTCAAACCCGCCGGGCGCCCGCTCTCGGTCTTCACCAAGACGGAGGAGGACGGCTTCTCCTACGAGGCGATGATCCCGATCGAATCCGCACCCGCGGGTGGGGCCGAGATCGACGGCGTGCGCTTCGGTTCGACGCCGTCCGGCAAGGCGCTGCGGTTCAAGCACACCGGCACCTACGAGGAGATCGACGGCACCTACGAGACCCTGACGGCCTATCTCGAGGTGAAGGAGATCGACGTGCAGGACCGCTTCGTCGAGGAATACGTCAGCGACCTGAAGGGCGGCTCGGAAGAGAAGCTCGACATCAACATCTACGCGCTGCCCAAAGAGGCCACGAAGTAGCCGGCCGAGCCATCGCTCGGAACGAGCGATGGCACCGTATTCCGGGCGCGAAGAGCGCCCCGCGGAGCGGCCTCGGCTTTCAGCCGAGGCGTCTAGCGGAGCGAGAAGCCTAAGGTCGCGGATGCGACCGCCGGCGTTTGAGGCCCAGGGAAAAAGCAGAGCGAATGCTCTGCGGGAACCTGCGAGTCCGGTCGGCGATTCGGCTTTTATGCCGATGCTGCCCGGACTCGACACCCCCGCCCCGCGCCGCGCCCGCCGCGCGGAAGCACCCGCGCCGAGCGCGGCGCTGAAGGAGAAGGCGCTTGCAGTCCACCGCCGCCTCTGCGGCGTCTACGGCTGTCCGATTCCGTATTTCCACAGCCTCGACCCGCTCTCGGAGCTGATCTCCTCGCTCCTGTCCCACCGCACCCGTAACGCCGAGTCCGGCCGCGCCTTCAAGGCGCTGCGGGCGCGCTGGCCGGACTGGGCCGCGGTCGAGGCGGCCGAGACGCCCGAGATCGAGGACACCATCCGCGGCGTCACGTGGCCGGAGCTGAAGGCGCCGCGCATCAAGGCGGTTCTCTCGGCCGTGCGCGAGAGGAACGGCGCTCTGAACCTCGATTTCCTGGCCGATCTCGGCGTGGACGAGGCCCGCGCGTGGCTCCAGGCGATCCCCGGCATCGGGCCGAAGACCAGCGCGGCGGTGCTGTCGTTCAGCACGCTCCGGATGCCGGCGCTGCCCGTCGACAGCCATCACCACCGGGTGGCGCAGCGCACCGGGCTGATCGGCAAGAGCGTCGATGTCGGTCCGAGCCATCCGATCCTGCGGGCGCAGCTCCCCGACGACTGGTCGGCGCAGAAGCTCTACGACAATCACGAGGTGCTGATGCTGCACGGGCAGAAGGTGTGCTTCCACCACAGCCCGGCCTGCGCCGGATGCGTGCTGCTCGATATGTGCCCGACGGGGCAGGCGCGGATGAAGCGGTAGCGCGACGGCCGCGCTCCACTGCGTCAGCAATCCAACCTAACCCCCTCATCCTGAGGTGCGCAGCGAAGCGGAGCCTCGAAGGAGGGCTCCAGAGGATCGCGCGACTTCTGGAGCCCTCCTTCGAGGCTGCTGCGCAGCACCTCAGGATGAGGGGGTTGGATGGGAGGAGGCGAGCAAAACGGCCGTCAGGTCCAATACAGAATCCTCGCGAACGGCAGCCGCGCACCGATCCGCTCGTAAAAATACCCCCGCATCTCGCGCATGATCTCCGTCGGCAGTACGTATTTCACCGAGCCGAACTTCGTGAACTTGCGGCTGCGCTCGTCCTCGCGCATCGGCAGGTCGGAGCCCGGATACCAGCCCGCCAGCACCTCCTTCGAGCCCGGCGTGAAGCGGTGGGTGATGAGTTCGACCGTCAGGTCCGGCGCCTTCACGCGCACGAGCGCGTCCGCGGCGTCGGCGAGCAGCGCGTCGTAGGCCGCGCGCCAGCCCTCCACCGGCAGGATCGGCGCGATGGTGAGGCCGACGGGGTAGCCGGCTTCCGCCACCGCGCCCATCGCGGAAAGCCGCTCGGCGAGCGGCGCGGTCCCGCCCTCGTAGCGGGCGGCGGGTGCGGCGTTGACCGAGAAGCGGATGCGGGTGCGCCCGCGATGCGGCAGGTCGAGCAGCGGGCCGACCGCGGCGAACTTGGTGGTGAAGCGCAGCTGCACGGGCGCGTCCCAGGCGCCGAAATGCCGGATCGCCGCCGAAAGGGAGCCGGTCAGGTGCTCGATACCGAGGGGATCGGTGTAGCAGGAGGCCTCGAAGGTGGTGCCCTCCACGGCGCGCTCGACGGAGGCGCTGGTGACGCCGCCGCGGCCGACATAGTCGCTCAAGTTCCCCAGGATCGCGTCGAGATTGGCGTAGGCGCGCGTCACCGGCGGGCCCGAGAGCGAGCCGGCGAGGTAGCAGTACTGGCAATGCGCCGGGCAGCCCTCGGCGAGGTCGAAGCGCCAGTCGGCGCTCGGCGGGATCGGCTGGAGCTTCAGCTTCGAGGGCGGCGCCACGACAATGGCCAGCGTCGCCTTGGCCTCGGCATAGGCCCGGCGCGGATCGCCCTTGGGCGCAGCGATGCGGTTGCTCGCCAGATACTCCACCGGCAGCCCCTCGGCCTCCGCCCGCTCGGCCATGGCGCGGCCGTGGGCATGCGCCAAGGCGGCCGGCGTGACCAGCACCCGGCGCGGGCGCCAGAGGCGGGCCGGCTTGGAGCGGGTCTCCCGCGGGCGCGCATCGGGCGGAAGGTCGAGGGCGTCGATCATGCCGGGGCAACCCGCGCGGCGGCCCCGCGGGTCCGCCCGTCGCGGAACCGCGTCTGCTTCCACGCGCTGAATCGGGCAAGCATACCGCGAGGAAGGGAGCGCAATGGCGGAGTGGGAGACGAAGCGGCAGGCCCTGGCGGAACTCGCGGCCCGCCGGCTCGGCCTCGGCGATCCGGCCGGGCTCGACCCCGACGAGCGCGCGACCCTCGACCGCGAGGTGGAGGCGCTGGCCGACCGGGCCGACCCTACCGCCCCCGCGCCGACCGACCCGGACGAGGCGCGGCTGCACCGGGCCGCCGCGGAATACCGCGCCGCGCGACAGCTCCGGGCCGACGAGGACAACGTGCGCCTCGCCGAGCGCGGCGAAGTCTTCGCGCCCGAGGACGACGCCTGAAGCGCCGTCGCGCGGTCAGAACAGGGTGATCAGCGCCACGCCCGCGATCAGCAGCACCGCGCCGAGAATGCGAAAAACATTGGCCTCGTGGACCGGGACACCCATCAGCCCGAAATGGTCGAAGGCGAGCGAGGCCAGCATCTGGCCGACGATGATTAGGGCAATCAGCGAGGCCGCGCCGATGCGCGGCAGCAGAAACACCGAGCCGATGATGTAGAGCGCCCCGAGCCCGCCCCCGGTCCAGGCGTACCAGGGCGCTCTCCCCGCCGCGCCGAGCGTCGGCAGGCTCTCGCGCAGGATCGCGATGACGACGAGCACCGCGATGCCGCCGACGGCGAAGTTGGTGAAGCCCGCCCACAGGCCGGAGCCGAGCGCCCCGCGCAGCTTCGCGTTGGCCGCCTGCTGCACCACGAAGGCGACGCCGGCGCAGGCCGCCGCGAGGTAGAATCCGATCGGTGAGGTCAAGGGTCCGGGCTCCCGCCGCGTCAGGGTCGAGGCGGGGAAGCTGTGGCGCGGGCGTGTGGCGTCTATCCCTGCGGCAGCAGACGGCTCACGGCGGTGAGCACCGCGGCGAGCGCCACCGGCTTTTCCAGGCACGGCAGCCCGATATGGGCCTCGGACAGGCTGGAGCACTCGTAGCCGGTGACGAGGAGCAGCGGCACCCCTAGCGCCACCAGCCGATCGACCAGGGGCTCGGCCCGCTCGCCGCGCAGGTTCATGTCGATCACCGCCGCGTCGAGTTCGGGTTCCGGCGCGAGCAGCGCCAGCGCCGAGGCGAGCGTGCCGGTGGGGCCGAGCACGAGGGCGCCGGCTCGGCGCAGGCCGGTCGAGAGCTCGTCCGCCCAGAAGTAGTCGTCCTCGATCACGAGCACGCGCCGACCGCGCAGCAGGCTCTCCCAGGCGCGGTTCTCGGGCAACGGCATGCTCTCGCCAACGCCGCCGGATCGGCGGTCCTCACTCACGCGGAATTGTACACGCTTCGTGCCCGGAAAGGAAAACCGGAGCGCTTCGCCCGGGGGCGGCACCCATGCGCCCCGCCCGTCTGGTCAAGGCCGACCGCTTGAGGCACAGGAACGGCGTCGTCCGCTTCTCGCTCTGCCTATGTCAGTGCTTCAGCCGCCCGCCCTCGAAGAGTTCCGCCGCGTCGTCGTCAAGGTCGGCTCCGCGCTGCTGGTCGACAGCGCCCGCGGGCGCCTGCGCCATGCTTGGCTCGCCGCGCTCGCCGAGGACATCGCCGATCTGCATGCACGCGGCGTCGATGTGCTCGTGGTCTCGTCGGGCGCCATCGCGCTGGGCCGCACCGTGCTCGGCCTGCCGCCGGGCCCGCTGCGGCTGGAGGAGAGCCAGGCCGCGGCCGCCGTCGGGCAGATCGCGCTCGCCCGCCACTGGACCGAGGTGCTCGGGCACCACGGCATCGTCGCCGGTCAGGTGCTCGTCACCCCGAAGGACACCGAGGAGCGCCGCCGCTACCTCAACGCGCGAGCGACCGTGCAGAAGCTCCTGGAAGTCCGCGCCGTGCCGGTCGTCAACGAGAACGACACGGTGGCGACCATCGAGATCCGCTACGGCGACAACGACCGCTTGGCCGCCCGCGTCGCCACCATGATCGGCGCCGACGTGCTGGTGCTGTTCTCCGACATCGATGGGCTCTACACCGCCCCGCCCCACACCGACCCGGACGCCCGCCATCTGCCCGTGGTCGAGCGGGTGACGCCGGAGATCGAGGCGATGGCCGGCGGCCCCGCCTCGGAACTCTCCCGCGGCGGCATGCGCACCAAGGTCGAGGCCGCCAAGATCGCGGCCTCCGGCGGCACCCACATGGTCATCGCCGATGGGCGCCGAAAGAACCCGCTGCGCACCATCCGCGAGGGCGGGCGCTGCACGTGGTTCCTCTCCGGCTCGACGCCCACCGCCGCGCGAAAGACCTGGATTGCCGGGGCGTTGGAGCCCTCGGGCACGCTCGTCGTCGATGCCGGCGCGGCCCAGGCGCTGCGCGGCGGGGCGAGCCTGCTGCCGGTCGGCGTCACCGGCATCGAGGGGCGCTTCGCCAAGGGCGACGCCGTGCTGATCCGCGGGCCGGAAGGCCGTGTGCTCGGCCGCGGCCTCGTCAACTACGACAGTTCCGAGGCCGCCGCGATCATCGGCCGGTCCAGCCGCGACATCGCAGCAGGCGCGGCCCAGCCGGGGCGCACCGAGATGATCCACCGCGACGACCTCGCCATGGTCGGAAGCTGACCGGCATCATCCCGCGCATCGCTCCGCTGCGATGAAATATCATGCCGGCAACCCGCCGCATGCGCTTGTTCAACCCCCGCGCGTCGTGCGAAGGGGCCCATCATTCTCCATATGGATGAGCCATATGGACTGAAACCGACGCCAATCAGGGAAGCGGGAACGTGCCGGTCCTGAACCTCAAGTCCGATTTCGCGGGTGCCGACGACCTCGCCACTCAGATGGCCGAGATCGGCCGGCGCGCCCGCGCGGCGAGCCGCGGCATCGCGCTCGCCTCCGCCCAGGCCAAGGATCTCGCGCTCCGCGCGGTCGCCGAGAGCATCCGCGAGGCCGCGCCGACGATCCTTCGCGAGAACGCCCGCGACGTCACCGCCGCCAAGGCCGCGGGCCTCACTGCCGCGATCATCGACCGGCTGACGCTCGACGAGGGCCGCGTCGCGGCCATCGCCGACGCCGTCGACAAGGTCGCCGGCCTCGCCGATCCGGTCGGGCGCCAACTCGCCGCCTTCGAGCGGCCGAACGGCCTGCTGATCGAGCGCATCTCGGTGCCGCTCGGCGTCGTCGGCGTGATTTTCGAGAGCCGCCCCAACGTCACGGCCGATGCCGGCGCGCTCTGCCTCAAGGCCGGCAACGCCGCGATCCTGCGCGCCGGCTCGGATTCGCACCGCACCGCCACCGCCATCGCTACCGCCATGAGCGAGGGGCTGGCCCGCTCCGGCCTGCCCGCGGATGCGATCCAACTCGTGCCCACCCGCGACCGCGCCGCGGTCGGCCTGATGCTCGCGGGCCTCGATGGCTGCGTCGACGTGATCGTGCCCCGCGGCGGGCGCAGCCTCGTCGAGCGCGTCCAGTCCGAGGCCAAGGTGCCGGTCTTCGCCCATCTCGACGGCGTCTGCCACGTCTATGTCGGGGCGCAGGCCGATCTCGGCATGGCCCGCACGGTGCTCCTGAACAGCAAGATGCGCCGCACCGGCATCTGCGGCGCTGCCGAGACGCTGCTGGTCGATGCCGCGGTCGCCGGGACCCACCTGAAGCCCCTGGTCGAGGCGCTGCTCGAATCCGGCTGCGCGGTGCGCGGCGACGAGGCGGTCCGCGCCGTCGATCCGCGGGTGACCTCGGCGAGCGAAGCCGACTGGCGCACGGAGTATCTCGACGCGATCATCTCGGCCCGCGTGGTCGATGGGCTGGATGCTGCCATCGCCCATATCGAGGCCAACGGCTCGCACCACACCGACGCGATCATCACCGACGACACCGAGGCGGCGACCCGCTTCCTCAACGAGGTCGATTCCGCCATCGTCGTGCACAACGCCTCGACCCAGTTCGCCGATGGCGGCGAGTTCGGTTTCGGCGCCGAGATCGGCATCGCCACCGGGCGGATGCACGCTCGCGGCCCCGTCGGCGTCGAGCAGCTGACAACCTTCAAGTACCGCGTCCACGGCAGCGGCCAGACCCGGCCGTGACCGCCCGCTGACCGGCGCTTGCGCACGGACCTCCTGCCGCCGGCCGCTCCCGGCCAGCGGATCGGCCTCTACGGCGGCTCGTTCAACCCGGCCCATGCCGGCCATCTCCATGTCGGCCGCACGGCGCTCCGGCGCCTGCGGCTCGATCGGGTGTGGTGGCTCGTCACCCCCGGCAATCCGCTGAAGGATCTGGGGGAGTTGGCGCCGCTGAGCGCGCGAATCGCTGAGGCGCGCCGCGTCGGTGCCGATCCGCGCATCGTCGTCACCGGGTTCGAAGCGGAGATCGGCATCCGCTACACCGTGGACACCCTGCGCTGGCTGCGCCGCCGCCGGCCCGATCTCCGCTTCGTCTGGATCATGGGCGCCGACTCCCTCGGCAGCTTCCACCGCTGGCGCCACTACGAAGCGATCGCGGCGCTGATGCCGATCGCGGTGATCGACCGCCCCGGCCATACGCTCACCGCCATCGCCGCCCGCGCCGCCCAGCGCTATGCCGCTGCCCGGCTGCCGGAGGCGGAAGCCCCCACCCTCCCGTCCCGCAAACCTCCGGCCTGGGTGTTCCTGCACGGCCCGCGCTCGGCGTTGTCCTCGACGGCGTTGCGGGAGGGCCGGAGCCCCTGAATGGTGCGAAACCGTTCACGCTGCCCGGCCTGGGCATGGCCGTAGGGCGTTTGGCGAACTTGAAAAGCGTCGAGAAAGCCGCCAATTTCAGCACGCTGGCGGAATCGCCGCGCGCCGTTCGTTACGCAGGAACCCGGACACTGACCGAGACCGTGACCCAGGGAGCCGCCGGCTCCGATGCCCAGGCCGCCGCGTCCGGCGCCCTCAAGGCCCTTGCCCTCGGCTGCCTCGACGAGATGAAGGCCGAGGAGACCGTCGAGATCGACCTCGTCGGCAAGACCTCGCTCGCCGACACGATGATCATCGCCTCCGGCCGCTCGCAGCGCCATGTCGGCTCGATCGCCGACAAGATCATCCAGGAGATGAAGAACCAGGGCTTCGGCAACGCCCGCGTCGAGGGCCTGCAGGCCTGCGACTGGGTGCTGATCGATGCGGGCGACGTCCTCGTCCACATCTTCCGCCCCGAGGTGCGCGGCTTCTACAACCTCGAAAAGATCTGGGGTTCCGACCGGCCGAGCGGGCACCTGCTCGCGGGCTGACGGCCCGCGAAGTAGTTTGATTTCTAGTGAGCCTCAGTCGCCGGCGCCCGCCTCCGCGGGCTCAGGCTTTCGCTCCGCTCGACGCCTCGGCAAAGCCGAGGCCCGCTGCGCGCGGCGCTCTTCGCGCCGCGAAGCCGCTACGCGGCTTCGAAGACTCCTCATTTTACCGGTAGATAGCGCACGATCCCGGCGCCGAGCCGGATCAGCTTGGCCAGCGTGTTGTGGGGCACCCGCAGCATCTGCGCGTACCAGCCGTCGAGCGTCTCGGTGAAGTCGAGCATCGCCTTGAGGCGCCGGTTGGCGACCGCGCCGACCGCCGGATCGCCCTTGGCGTCCGCCACGCAGGCGCGGAGCGCCACGATGGCCGGATCGATCTCGCGCTCCTTGCGCCCGGCGGCGATGCGCGTGACCATCTCCCACAGGTCGGTCTCGGCGACGTAGAAGTCGCGCCGCTCGCCGAGCACCGGCACCCGCCGGATCAGGTGCCAGCCGGCCAGCTCCTTGAGCGAGGTCGAGACGCTGGAGCGGGCGATCCCGAGCGTCCCGGCGATGTCCTCGGCGGCGAGCGGCCGGTCCGACAGATAGAGCAGCGCATGAATCTGCGCGACCGACCGGTTCACCCCCCACTGCCCGCCGAGATCGCCCCAGTGCAGCACGAAGCGCTCGACGGCGGCAGGAAGTTTTTGAGGGATTTCCGAAATTTCGGTCATGACTGAAATTTCGGATTTGGGTGGTGGGATGTCAAGGGCGCGGTCGTTGGGTCGCAGGGGGCGATCAAGCGGCTGTCCGCGTCGCAATGCCGACGCTCGCGCCACGGCATCCAAAAGACCCTCACCGTCATTGCGAGGCGAAGCCGAAGCAATCCATGTGTGGACGGCCCCCTTCTCGCAAGGTGGTCGGATGAGATTTCCGGGGCTGCGTTCGCTTGCCTCCATGTGTCTGGCCTGTTCGCGCAGCATGGGAGCTGCCGGCCAAGATGGGGTCCGCGACGGAGGATCCACACAGAGCGACGACCTGAGATCGGCCACTGGATTGCACGGTTGATCCCCTGTCCCGGATCGAACGATCCCGGTTCCTCATCTCCCGCTTGCAAGCACGTCACGCGGCCGGGTCCAGTTCGGGCCTGGCCGCCCGATGGGGGTCTGCGGCGCTTGTGGCGCCGCCAAGGCGAGGAGCGCCGTCAGGCGGTCGCCGGCTGCGGTCCCGCCGCGGGCAGGGCCGGCATCCGGTAGCGCTCGCCGCTGAGCATCAGCCTCCAGGCGATGCGGGCGATCTTGTTGGCCAGCGCCACCGCCACCAGCTTGGGCGGCTTGCGCATCAGCAGCGCCCGCACCCAGGCCTGCAGCCGCGGCTCGGCCCCGCCCACGCTCCCAGGATCGCTCTTCGGTCCGCTCTTCGGCTTCGCGTCCCGCACCCGCCAGACGATGGCGGTCGCCCCTACCACGAGCAGGCTGCGCAGCATCGGGTCGCCTGCCCGGGTGATCACCCCCAGCCGCGTCCGGCCCGCCGTCAAGTGGTTCTTGGGCGTCAGCCCCAGCCACGCCGCATAGTCGCGCCCCGTGGCGAACCGGCCGGGATCGGGCGTCTTCATCACCAGAAACGCCGCGATCAGCGGCCCCACCCCCGGGATCGCGGACAGGCGCCGGGCCGGCTCGCTCTGCGCCGACCACGCCCGCATCCGCCGATCGATCGCGGTGATGCGCGCGCATAGGGCGGCGTACTCCGCCTCCATCTCGGCAAACAGCGCCCGCGCCAGCTCCGGAATCTCGGCCGTGCGCAGGCGCACCAGCAACGGCGCGATCGCCGCCGCCCCCTTGGCCGCGATCAGCCCGAACTCGCTCGCATGCCCGCGGATCGTGTTGGCCAGTTGCACCCGCTGGCGCACCAGCCGCATCCGCTGCCCCGCCAGCATCAGCGCCGCCTGCTGCTCGGGCGTCTTGACCGGCACGAAGCGCATGCTCGGCCGGCTCACCGCCTCGCACAAGGCCGCCGCGTCCGCCGCGTCGCTCTTGCCCCGGCTGACATACGGTTTGGCCAGCTGCGGCGCGATCAGCTTCACCGTGTGCCCCAGCCGCGTCGGCTCCCGCGCCCAGTGGTGCGAGGCGCCGCAGGCCCTCATCCTGAGCCTGTCGAAGGGCAAGCGCCACCAGCGTCGGCGGATGCTGGGTGAAGAAGGCCAGCACCTTCTCCCGCCGCAACTGACGCCGCAGCACCGGCTGCTCGGCCGCGTTCACCCCGTGCAGCTGAAACAATTGCTTCGACGTGTCCACCCCGATGCGGATACACTGCTTCATGGACGGTCCCTCCTGATGAAGTCTTCGACAACCTCATCATGGCACACCGATGCCGTCAGGGGCCGTCCACCCCAACAGCGCTCCGCACTCACCGGAAAGGGCGCGCCGTCGTGCCCGGACCGTCGGTCGCCGCGCCTCGTCTTGCCGCGTCGCGCTCTGGATTGCTTCGGCTCCGCCTCGCAATGACGGTGAGGGTCGTCGGAGGCGGCTGAGACCCGGTGTGCCCGCCTCATCCGATCCATCTTCCTCATCCTGAGCAACCGTTATCCGGGCCTGCCCTCCGGCACCCACGGTGTGTTCCTGGCGAGGACGGCGTTGGCGTAGGTGAGCAGCTTGCGGGCGCAGGCGACGAGCGCCTTCTTGTGGGTCTTGCCACGGTCGATCAGGCGGGTGCGCAGGGCGATGAGCGCCGGGTTCCAGCGGTGGGAGGCGGGCAGCGCGGCGGTGTAGAGGGCGGTGCGCACGCGGGCGCGTCCGCCGGCGATGTGGCGCTCGCCTTTGTGTTCTCCGCTGTCGTGATCGTACGGGGCGAGACCGGCGAGGCTGGCGGCCTGTTCGCGCGACAGGCTTCCCAACTCGGGCATCAGCACGACGAGGCGCACCGCCGTCTTCTCGCCGAGCCCCTGGATGGAGCACAGCAGGTCGAGGCGCTCGGCCAGATCGGGCTCGGCTCGAACCTTGGCGAGCAGGCGGTCGAGCTCGCGCTCGACGCGGGCATCGGCCCGGCGGATGTCGGCTTCGAGCTGGCAGCGCAGGCGCGGGTCGTGCTGGTGCTCCAGGCGCAGGCGGGCGCGGGCGGCGTCGTCCATGGCCTGCTCGTTGAAGACGAGGTGGTCGGCCAGGGGCTGGAGGCGCGGATCGGGGGCGCTGCGCTCGGGCTGGTGCTCGGTGATGAGCGCGGTGAAGGCCGCGATCAGGCGTGCGTCCAGGCGATCGTTCTTGGCTCGCTGCAGGCGCGCCTTGGCGAAGGCCTTGATCTGCCGGGGCTGGTGCAGGCTGACCCGAAAGCCGGCCGCCCGCAACGCGGCGACCACACCGCGTTCGTAGCCGCCGGAGGCCCTCATCCTGAGCCTGTCGAAGGACGATACCGACATGCTCCACGCCGTGCGCCTTGAGGTGGGCGATCAGCGCGGGCCAGCCGTCGGCGTTGTTGGTGACGCGCTGCACGTCGGGCTGGGTGTGCAGGGCGAGGTCGAGGTGGAGTTTGCCGGTATCGATCCCGGCGACGGGTTTGGTATGTTGGGCCATCTTCGTCGTCCCATCCTTGCGATGCGAACCGGGCGTTCTTTCAACCATCCGGGTCCGATGAAGAGGGCGACCGCGATCAGGCTCAGGATCAGCCCCGAGGGCTGAGGTGCGTCAGGATCCGACGGTCGCCGCCGGATCGAGGGTGGCCACCCTCGATCCGGCATCCCTCGCGGGATGAGGCCACTCTGCCATGGATCGCTAATACAAGGTGCCGCGTAAGCGGCCTCGAAGGAGGGCTCCAGCGGATCGCGCGACTTCTGGAGCCCTCCTTCGAGGCTCCGCTTCGCGGAGCACCTCAGGATGAGGGTCAGGGTGGGATCGAGCCGGCGCTCACACCGTCGAGAACCGGTACACCGTGCTCGACACGAACCGTTGCCCCGGCCGGATCACCGTGCTCGGGAAGTCCGGGCGGTTCGGCGCGTCGGGAAACGCTTGCGTCTCGAAGCAGACGCCGTCGCCCGACCGGTAGGTGCGGCCGGACGGGCCGACCAGCGTGCCGTCGAGGTTGTTGCCGGTGTAGAGTTGCAGGCCCGGTTGCGTGGTCGCGACCTCAAGGCGTCGCCCGCTGACCGGATCGAGGCAAATCGCCGCCGGGCGCAGGGTGTCGCCGGGTTCGCGCAGCACGAAATTGTGGTCGTAGCCCTTGGCGATCACGATCTGCGGGTCGCCCGCGCGGATGCGGGCGCCGAGCGGGGTCGGTTCGCGGAAATCGAACGGCGTGCCCGCCACGTCGCGGATTTCGCCGGTCGGCACCTGCGTCGCGTCGGTCGGCGTGAAGGCGTCGGCGAAGACCGCGACTTCGTGGCCGAACACGTCGCCGGCCCCCTCGCCCGCGAGGTTGAAATAGCTGTGGTTGGTCAGGTTCACGACCGTCGGCCGGTCGCTCCAGGCGCGGTAGTCGATCCGGAGCGTCCCGTCCTCGGGCAGGCTGTAGACCACCTCGGCGTCGAGGTTGCCGGGAAACCCCTCTTCCCCGTCCGGGCTGCGTCGCGCCAGCGCCAGCCGCGTGGCCTCGGCCGCCGCGACGCGCCAGTTGCGCTTGCCGAAGCCGGTTGGGCCGCCGTGGAGGGTGTTGGGGGGCGCGTTGACGGGAAGCGCGTAGGTCCGACCGTCGAGGGTGAAGCGCCCGCCCGCGATCCGGTTGGCGTAGCGGCCCGCCACCGCGCCGAAATGCGGGCTCAGGGTCTCGTAGGCTTCGACCGAACCCAGCGCGAGGACGACGTTGGCGGTGCGTCCCTCGCGGTCCGGCACCGCGATGGAAGTGATCGCCGCGCCGTAGGTGATGATCTCGACCCGCATCGCCCCACGCACCAGCGCATGGCGGGTCACAGCCTCGCCGGCGGCGGTGCGTCCGAACAATGCGGGTGTCATGCGGTGCGTCCCTCGTGTCCCGCGAGACTACGCGCGAAGGGGGACGCCGGTGGCAGCGCCCGGCTCATTTTCGTGGGCGAAAAAAGCTCACTCGGCCGGGTCGTTGCGGTGGCGGCGGTCGAGGTCCCATTCGTGCAGGCGAACGGCGGCGTAGCCCATCGCGAGGACGATGAGCGGCATGACGATGAAGGCGACGACGAACGATCCGTTCACGCTTCCAGCCTCCTCAGAGCCCGCCTCGCCAGCAGATGTAGTCCGACCGCGGCGACCAGCCAGCCGATCCCACCGGCGATCAGTCTCGCCGGAGACAGATAGGCCTGCAACCCGCCGACATTATAGAGATACCCCGCGATCGGCGTCGCGATCCCCACGGTGAAGCACGAGGTCGCCGCCGTGTTCGGGGCAGTCGCCAGCAGCTTCGTCTGCTCGTTGTCGATCAGGCTCATCGGAGCCGAAGCTTAGCATCACGACCGGTCGGCGCCAGCCCGGTTGAGGCCGGAATCGTCCGACAACTGGAGCCTGTGCAGCCGCGCATAGGTGCCGCCCGCGGCCACAAGCTCCTCGTGGCGGCCGAGTTCGACCACGCGGCCGGCCTCCAGTACGGCGATGCGGCCGGCCTCGCGCACGGTCGAGAGGCGGTGGGCGATGACCAGCGTGGTGCGGCCGCGCATCAGCCGCTCCAGGGCCGCCTGCACCAGATGCTCGGATTCGGAATCGAGCGCCGAGGTCGCTTCGTCGAGGAGCAGGATCGGCGCGTCCTTGAGGAAGGCACGGGCGAGCGAGATGCGCTGGCGCTCGCCCCCCGACAAGCGTCCGCCGCTCGGGCCGACGCGAAACTCGTAGCCCTCGGCGAGCCGTTCGATGAAGCCGTGGGCGGCGGCCGCGCGGGCCGCCGCCTCGATCTCGGCGGGCGTAGCGCCGGGGCGGCCGAAGCCGATATTGGCGGCCACCGTGTCGTCGAACAGCACGACTTCCTGCGACACCACGGCGACGGTGGCGCGGAGAGAACTCAGCGTCACGTCGCGCAGGTCCTGCCCGTCGATCAGGACGCGGCCCGCGGTGACGTCGTGCAGCCGCGGCACGAGGTTGAGGAGCGAGGATTTTCCCGAGCCCGAGCGCCCGACGAGCGCTGTGGTCGAGCCCGCGGGCACGACGAGGTCGATGCCCTCCAGGGCCGGCGCGTCGGCGCGGTAGCGGAAATGCACCCCCTCGAAGCGGATTTCGCCCGCGGTAACCGTGAGTGCCCGCGCGCCCGGCTTCTCGCGGATGGTCGGCGCCTCGTCCATCAGGGCGAAGTAGCGGGTCAGCGCGGCCGACGCCTCCTGCAGGATGGCGTTGAGGGTGCCGAGGGCGCGAGCCGGCTGCGCGGCGAGCAGGAGGGCAGCGACGTAGCCGGTGAAGTCGCCGACCGTCCGGTCGCCCGACATCACCCGCTGGCCCACCAGCACCAGGACGCCGGCCACCGCGAAGCCCCCGCCGACTTCGAGCAGCGGGTCGAGCCGGCCGCGGGCGTTGGCGGCCTTCATCTTGAGGCGGCGCACCTCGTCGAGCGCCTGTGAGGCGCGGCCCTTGAGGTAGCCTTCCAGCGCGTAGGTCTTGGCGACGCGCGCCCCTTGCAGGCTCTCGGTGATGAGGCTCGCGGTCGCGCCCATCTGCTCCTGCGTCGTGGTCGAGACCCGGCGCAGCTTCTTGCCGATCTTCCCGATGGGTCCGGCGACGAACGGCACCGTGACGGCGGCGGCGAGCGTCAGCAGCGGGTCCATCCAGACCAGCGCGATCACCAGCGCGATCAGCATGGCGAGGTCGCGCAGGAGCACCGTCGAGATGCGGGTCAGCGCCTCCTTGATGAAGGCGAAGTCGGTGGTGAAGCGCTGGGTGAAGGCGGCCGGGCTCTCGCGGCCGAGCTGCGCCAGGTCGGCCTCGATCAGGTGGCCGTAGAGCGCCGCCTGCATGTCGGCCTCGATGCGGGTGACGACCTTATTGGTCAGTACCGTCTGCCCGAACAGGGCGAAGCCCCGCACCGAGGTGACCGCGATGACGACGAGGGGCCCGTAAGCCAGCGCGGACGAATCCTTGTGGTCGAACGCGTCGAAGGCGGCCTTGATCAGCGCCGGATACAGGCCGGTCGCGGCGCCGACGATGGCGATGAGCACCAGCACAACGGCCAGCGTGCCGCGATGGGGCGACAGCCATTCGCGCCAGAGCCGGCCGAGCAGGGGAAGGGTGTCGCCCCTCAGGAGCGGCCGGCGCGCCATATCGTTCCGTGTCTTTCCGCGGGAAGCCGGAGGGCTCCCGCGGGGTTTGCCGCCGTAACGGCCTCGGATCAAGCGCGGGGGCTCAATCGCGGCCGTGGCGGTGACGCCAATGATGCCCGCCACCGCCGGGGCGCAGCGGTCGGGCCAACACCATGGCGCGGCGCTTCTGGCCCTCGTCCAGGGTGGCGAAGAGCGGGGTGGTGGCGTCGGCGAGCTTGCGCAGGGCCTCGCCGCGGGCGGTGGCGGCATCCGCCATGCCGCGGAGCGCCACAGGGGCGTCGTCGACCATGCGCCCGCGCTCGCGGCGGGCGGTGCGCTGCGCGTCGCGCTGCTTGGCGAGGTCGCGGATCGCCGTCTCGACCGGCGGCCACAGCTTTTCCTGATCGGGAGTCAGCTTCAGCCCGGCGCGCAAGGCGGCGAGGCGGGCGTCCGTGAAGGCCGCCCGATCCTCCGGCGAGAGCGCGTTCCAGCGGCCGTGCCAGTGGCCGCGGGCGAACGGATCGGGCCGTTCGTTGGCTTGCGCGGCGAGGGCCGCGGAGCCGATCCCGATCAGCCCGAGGGCGGCGGCCCCCATCATTCTGCGATTCAGCATGGATGAACTCCATCCCGTGAGACACTTCCCCCGAAGTGGCGCCAGAATGGACAAGCTCGCCTCACCGCAGGGTGTCCGGCACATGACAGGTTGTCCATGTTCGCGGCTTCCTGTTTGCCTCAATCGCCGGCGGCCGCATCCGCGGCCTTGGCTATCGCTCCGCTAGAGCATCGGCCCGAAAGGTGGGAACCGGCTTTCGGAAAAAGCCGATGCGGCTCAAGAATCTAGACCGTCGTCTCGGATCCGATATCCAGGACGACGGTCTAGACGCCTCGGCTGAGCCGAGGCCGCTGCGCGCGGCGCTCTTCGCGCCGGGCCATAAGGCGCAGTCGCTCGTTCCGAGCGATTGCGATGAAGGATCGTCCCTCCCACTCTTGGCGATGTGATAATGTTACACTATGCCGACCGGACCAAAGGTCGGGAGCGTATGGGAATGGGCCGGGGATTGTTGCGGGTCTTGGTCGTGCTGGCGGCGCTGGCGCCCCTCTCCGCCACGGCGGGCGAGGCGAAGCTGAAGGCGGTGGCGACCTTCTCGATCCTGGCCGATCTCGTCGCGCAGGTCGGCGGCGAGCGGGTGGCGGTGACGAGCCTCGTCGGGCCGGACGCCGACGCCCACGGCTACAGCCCGGCGCCGGGCGATGCTCGCAGGGTGGCGGAGGCCGACCTCGTCGTCGTCAACGGCCTCGGCTTCGAGGGCTGGATCGAGCGGCTGATACGCGCTTCGGGCACCAAGGCGCCGGTCGTCACGGCCTCGACCGGCATCCAAACGATTCCCGCGAGCGAGGATCACGACCACGATCACGGGCACGCCCACGGTGAGGGCGACCATCCCGATCCGCATGCGTGGCAGAGCGTGGCCAACGTGAAGACCTACGTGGCCAACATCCGCGACGCCCTGGCCAAGGCCGATCCGGACCACGCCGCCGACTATTCGGCGCGGGCCGCGGCTTATACAGAAAAACTCGCCGCGCTGGACGGGGAGATCCGGGCCGGGCTCGCGGCGATCCCCGAGGGGCAGCGGCGGGTCATCACCACCCACGATTCCTTCGGCTACTACGCGGCGGCCTATGGGCTCCGCTTCCTGGCGCCGCAGGGCATCTCGACCAACAGCGAGGCCGGCCCGAAGGACGTCGCGCGCATCATCCGCCAGATCCGTCGCGACAAGGTGCCGGCGGTGTTCGTGGAGAGCATCGCCGATCCCCGGCTGATGCAGCAGATCGCCCGCGAGAGCGGCGCCAAGGTCGGCGCCCGCCTGTTCTCCGACGCCCTCAGCGGCCCGACCGGCCCGGCGCCGACCTATCTGGAGATGATGCGCGCGAACCTGAAGGCGTTTCGCGAGGCGTTGAGCTGAGGCCGAGCCCTCAGCTGGCGACGATCAATTCAATTCGCGCATCAATCGCTCCGCCACGATCTTCACCGGCTTGCGGCGGCCGACCAGCACGGCGAAGTGGGACTGCTCCGGGTCGGACTCGACCTGCGTGCGCAGCCACGCGACGAGGAATTTCAGGTACTCGGCGCCGACCAGGCGGGCGGCGGAGGGGTCGGCCCACCAGCGCGACACGTCGAAGCCGTCGGAGACGACCGGATAGGGGATGACCGTCTCGCCCTCGTCGAGCGCGTGGTGCAGTTCCACCAGGGTGCGCGGCATGTGGTAGTTCGAGGTCACCACAGCGATGCTGGCGAAGCCGTGGCGGCGCATCCAGCGGCGGGTCTCGATGGCGTTGCCGATGGTGTTGCGCGCCCGGTAGTCGAGATCGATGCAGCAATCGATCCAGTGCTGCTGGTTCGGGTTGAGCCGGGCGATCTCCTCGCGGCTGGTGCGCTCGTTGACGCCGGAGATCAGCAGGCGGCGGCCGTGGCCGGCGGCCAGGAGATCGATGGCGTCGCCGATGCGCTGCGAGCCGCCGGTGAGGACGACGATGGCGTCCGCCTTCCCCTGGGTCGGGCGCTCGGCCCGTTCGATCGCGGTGACGAAGGCGAAGAAGCCGCCCGCCAGCGCCAGGAACCCGAGCCCCCCGACGAAGACGGCAAGCCGCAGCAGCAGGCGCCCCCGGCCGATCTTGCGCGCCTCACCCATCCGCAGCGGCACCGGCGCCGACCAGGACCAGCCGAGCGCGTCCCGTGCTTTCAGGGTCAGGGCGCCGGTCGTCGGTCGTGACGTTCGCGCGGACATGGGCGACAGGACAGCGGCTCATTGCGGTATCATGGAGGCGGAGATTCGGTCCGCAATGCTTGATGAAAGGTTAACGGGGTTCTCCTCCTTCAGCGCAGGAAGTGGCGCACCGTCACCCGCGAGACGATCGCGGTGACGACGGAGGCGATGGCGCCGATCGCGACGATCACCGCGTAGCCCTGCCAGCCGATCTGGAAGGTGCCGAACAGGGCGGCGATCTCCTCCCCCGCCGGGCCGGAGCGCCACGCGCGGGCCGCCAACCCGGCGAGCGCGCAGACGAGGAGCGCCGCCCCCGCCCCGAGCGCGCCGCCGCGCAGCCCCAGGCGGAAGAACCGGCTCTGGAAGGCTTTTGCGATATAGGCGTCGTCGGCACCGACGAAGTGCAGCACCTCGACCACCTCGCGGTTGCCCGCCATGGCGCCCCGCGTGGCGAAGACCACGGCGAGCCCCGTCGCGATGAGCACCAGGGCGACGACGCCGATGCCGATGCCGGCCAAGGTGTTGGCCATCACCGACAGCCGCTGGAGCCAGAGCGCGTGGTCGTCGAGGCTCGCCACCCCCGGCAGCGCCTCGGTCAGCGCCGTGCGCAGGCTCGACAGGTCGGGGCGTGCCTCGGGCGGCAGGGTCAGCGCGATGAGGCGCGGCACGGGCAGGTCCGACAGGTCGAGGCCGCTGCCGAGCCAGGGCTCCAGCAGCCGCTCGGACTCCGCTTTGGAGAAGACACGGGCGCCGGCGATGCCCGGATGGGCGCGGGCGATGGCCTCCGCCCGCTTCACGTCGGCCTCGATGTCGCGGCCGGCGCCGGGGCGGACCTGCACGGTGACTTCCTGCGCGACGCTGCCCTGCCACTGGCCGGCGCTCGACACGGCGATCTCGGCCGCCCCCGCGCAGAGGGCGGCGAGGAAGGTCAGGATCGCGATGACGGCGGCGAGCGCCCGGCTCGCCGCGGAATCGGTCGGCACCAGGGGGGCGTTGCGCCGGAGGTTCGCCGGCAGCGGCGGCTCGGAGGGCTCGGATGCCTTGGCCGGGCGCGCGGGCGCGGGGGGGCGGGCCTCGTTCATCAGTTCTCGATCCGCAGGCGGCCCTCGCCGAGCACCATGCGGCGGGCATCGACGAGGTCCATCAGGCCGTAATCGTGGGTGGCGATCAGCACCGAGGTGCCGAGCCGGTTCAGCTCCATGAACAGGCGCAGCAGGCGCCGGGCGAGGCTCGGATCGACGTTGCCGGTGGGCTCGTCGGCGAGCAGCAATTCGGGCCGGGCGATCAGCGCGCGGGCGATGGCCGCGCGCTGCTTCTCCCCGCCCGACAGGAGCGGCGGCAGCACGTGCATGCGCTCGCCGAGCCCCACCCAGCGCAGCAGCTCGACGACCTCGGCCCGGTAGCTCGCCTCCGCCCGCTCCTGCACGCGCAAGGGCAGCGCCACGTTCTCGTAGGTGGTGAGATGGTCGAGCAGGCGGAAATCCTGGAACACCACGCCCATGCGGCGGCGCAGGCCCGTCAGCGCCTCGTTGGAGATGCCGCTCACCTCCTCGCCGAACACCGAGACGAGGCCCCGCGTCGGCTTCACCGACAGCAGGATGAGGCGCAGCAGCGTGGTCTTGCCCGCCCCCGAGGGACCGGTGAGGAACTGGAACGAGTGCGGCGCGATCTCGAAGCTCACGTCGGAGAGCACCTCGGAGCCGAGCCCGTAGCGCATGCCGACACCCTCGAACCGGACGACGGGCTCCTGCGCGCCGGACAGCAGGCTGCCCGTGTTCTTCCCAGCCGACAAGGCTCGCTCCAGCTGACTCTTCACAGGCGCCGGCCCCGCATTCGGGGCGGTGCGGCCGGCTTCACCGCCGGTTAACCCTACTGGGGGAGAACGTTTGTGTCCTTTTCGAGCGCGCGGCAACCCGCCGCCCCGGACTCGGCCGCGTATCCCCATGCTGATCGTCTGCCCGGCCTGCGCCAGCGAGTACCGCATCGATGCCGAGAAGGTCGGCACCGCCGGCCGCTCGGTGCGCTGCGCCGCCTGCCGCGAGACGTGGTTCATCGGCCCCGACGACGTCGCCGCCGGTCTGCTCGCCGAGATGACGCCGGAGACCGATCCGTTCAGCACCGGCCTCGGCAGCGAGGCGCCGGAGCCCGAGCCCCCGCCGGCCCCGAAAACTGAAGCGCCGCCGCGCCGCCGCCCGCCGCCCAAGGCAACGCGCAAGCCCAAGCGCAGCGGTCCGCGCCGCCTCTCGCCCGCGCTCGCCGCGGGCCTCGCGGTTGCCGCCCTGCTGCCGCTGGCCCTGCTCGGCCGCGCCACCGTGGTGCGGGCGATGCCGCAGACCGCCGCGCTCTATGCCGGCATCGGCCTCTCGGTGAACCTGCGCGGCATCGATTTCACCGATCTCGCCGCCTTCCAGAGCCCGGCCGAGGGCGCCGAGCCGGCCCGCCTCGTGGTCGAGGGCGACCTCGTCGGCGTCGCCCGCGAGCGCGTGGCGGTGCCGCCCGTGGAGATCGAGGTGCGCGACGAGCACGGCCAGTCGCTCTATCGCTGGTCGGTGCCCGGCCCCCGCGCAGCGCTGGAGCCCGGCGAGCGAGCCCGCTTCAAGGCGAGCCTGTCGGCCCCGCCGGCCCAGGGGCGCCGCATCGAGGTGCGCTTCGGCGAGACCGTGCCGTCGCCTGCGCCGCAGGAACACTGACGCCTGAGCGTCCGGTTCGAACGCTGGCGATGGCGGCGGCCCGTGCTATGCTGCCCTGCAGCACCCACTTTCGGCGCCGGTCGCGAGCGTCCCAGGTTTTCAAGATCCGCATGAGCACTGCATCCAAGCGCGTCCGCGTCCTGTTCGACGAGGCCACGATCGCCCAGCGCAACGACGAGCTCGCCGCCGAGATCGTCGCGGCCAAGCCCGACAACCTCCTCGTCGTCGCGGTGCTCAAGGGCAGCTTCATGTTCGCCGCCGATCTGCTGCGGGCGCTGCACCGGGCCGGGCTGTCGCCGCAGGTCGAGTTCGTGCACCTGTCGAGCTACCGCACCTCGACGGTGTCCTCCGGTCAGGTCGAGATCCTGCGCGACGTGCAGAGCGAGGTGCGCGGGCGCGACGTGCTGCTCGTGGACGACATCCTCGAATCCGGCCGCACCGTGGTCTTCGCCAAGGACCTGCTGATGGCCCGCGGCGCCCGGCGGGTGCTGACCGCCGTGCTGCTCGAAAAACCCGGCAAGCGCGCGGTGACGATCGAGGCGGATTTCGTCGGCTTCACCTGCCCCGACGTGTTCGTCGTCGGCTACGGCATGGACGCGGCCCACGCCTTCCGCCAGCTCCCCTTCGTCGGCCTCGTCGATTACGAGAGCACCGACCCGGACCTGTTCGGCGGCGCTTAACGCCGCGTCGGCGGCGCCTGACGCTCATTCGCAGTCGAGACTGATAAATCGGCGACACTCCGCCCATAAAAGCGGCGGAAGGAACCTGAAGCCCGACAAAGGCTTGACAGGCTACGGTCGTGCTTGATCAATCGATCGACACGACGACATCCCGAGAAAGGTAGAGGACAGCCGGTCATGGCGCGCATCCTGCTGGTGGATGACGAGGACACCTTGCGCGGCTTCCTGAAGCGGGGTCTCGAACTCGACGGCCACTCCGTCGTCACCGCCATCGACGGCAGCGACGGGCTCGACCGCCTGTCCGAGGCCGGCGGCAGCTTCGACCTGATGCTGACCGACATCCGCATGCCGCTGATGGACGGCATCGCCTTGGCGCTCGCGGCCAAGCGCGACTATCCCGACCTGACCATCCTGTTGATGACGGGCTTCGCCGACCAGCGCGAACGCGCCCGCGGCCTGGATGCCATCGTCACCGACGTGCTGACGAAGCCGTTCTCTCTGGCCGACCTGCGCTCGACGGTATCGCGGGCGCTGGCGGCCTGAACGCCGGGTTCCGGCACCCGTTTCGCGTGGATTACGGCCCCGCGCCGTCATTGCGAGGCGGAGCCGAAGCAATCCAGGGCGCGACGTTTTCGGATGTGGCGAGACCGCGCCGAAGATACGGCCACGCAAGCGCTCCATCCTGGAAGTGCGGAGCGCTGGATTGCTTCGGCTCCGCCTCGCAATGACGGTGAGGCTCTTCTTGTCCCGTCGTGATGCCGGTCGAGTTCAATTCATCTGCCAGATGACGCCATTGAGCAAACAGGCAAAACTGACCCACGCCGCATAGGGCACCAGCAGCCACGCCGCGGCCCGGTCGAAGCGCCAGGACAGGCGGATCGTCCACAGGATCATCGCCAGCATCGCCAGCGCGACGATCAGCGCGAGGCCGAGTTCGTGGGCGGCGAAGAAGACCGGGGTCCAGGCGGCGTTGAGGACGAGCTGGCCCGCGAAGGCCGCGAGCGCCAGCCACCACGCCCGCCGCGACGGGCCCGCCACCGGCCGCGCGCCGAGCAGCCGCCACAGCGAGACGGCGATCATGGCGTAGAGGACGGTCCAGGCGACCGGGAACAGCCAGTTCGGCGGGTTGAAGGCGGGCTTGCGGATCGTCTCGTACCACGTCTCGATGTTTGGGCCGGTGGCGAGCGAGCCGATCGCCGCGGTCAGCACCACCGGCAGGATCGCCGCGGCGAGGCGGGGCAGCGGCGGCAGGGCCGGCCGCTCGGGAACCTCCAGGGTGGTCATGCGCCGTATGATGCTCCGTCCGTCGTGTGATCGCCTTGCCCGGAACCTCGGTTTCGCTCAAGCCCGCGGGGCAGAGCGTACGAGGATGCGATGAGCCGGACCAACGCGCCCGAGACCGATCCGGATGCAGGCCGCGATGACGATCCCGCTCCCCTCGCGGCGACCGAGTGGAGCCCGCGGACGCTGGCCGCGCAGGCGATGGGCCATATCGATCCCGTGACCCGCGCGGTGGTGCCGCCGCTGCACCTCTCGACCACCTACCTGCGCGACGCCGACAACGCCTACCGCTCCGGCTTCTCCTACGCCCGGCCCGACAACGCGACCGTGCGGGAGGCCGAAGGCGTCATCGCCGCGCTGGAAGGCGCCGGCGCCGGCGCGCTGCTGTTCGGCTCCGGCATGGCGGCGGCGGCGGCGGTGTTCTGCGCGCTCGCGCCCGGCGACCACGTGGTCGCGCCCGAGGTGATGTATTGGGGCCTCAAGCGCTGGCTGCGCCAGGAGGCGGACCGGCTCGGCCTCACGGTCGATTTCGTCGCGATGGACGACCTCGCGGCGGTCCGCGCCGCGATCGTCCCCGGCCGCACCCGCCTCGTCTGGGCCGAGACGCCGGGCAACCCGCTCTGCACGATCACCGATCTCGCGGGCGTGGCCGGGATCGCGCATGCGGCCGGCGCCCGGCTCGCCGTCGATTCCACCGCGGCCAGCCCGATCCTGACCCGGCCGCTGGAGCACGGCGCCGACCTCGTGATGCACTCAGGGACAAAGATCCTGAACGGCCATTCGGACGTGGTGGCCGGCGTGCTCGCCGCCGCCCGCGCCGACGCGTTCTGGGAGCGCATCGTCGCGATCCGCGCCACCTGGGGGGCGATCCTGGGGCCGTTCGAGGCCTATCTGCTGATGCGGGGCCTGCGCACCCTCCCCCTTCGCGCGAGCGCCCAGAGCGCCGGAGCGCAACACTTGGCCGACCGCCTCTCCGGTCATCCGCTAGTGAGCCATGTCCTCTATCCCGGCCTGCCCGACCATCCCGGCCACGCGGTGGCGGTGCGCCAGATGCGCGGCGGCTTCGGCTTCATGCTGTCGATCCGCGTCGCAGCGGGCGAGGCGGCGGCGATCGCCACCGCCGCGCGGGTGCGGCTGTGGAAGCGGGCGACCTCGCTCGGTGGCGTGGAGAGCCTGATCGAGCACCGCGCCTCGGTGGAGGGCCCGACGACGCCCTGCCCGCCCGACCTGCTGCGGCTCTCCACCGGCATCGAGGACCCGGACGACCTGTTTCGCGATCTCGACGCGGCCCTGCGCGGCTGAAGCCGTCGCGCGGGATTTTTGCAGGGCACCCGACACATCGCGGCGTCTCGCGCGTTGTCGTGTCCGATTCCCTTGCCCTTCCGCGAGCCGACATGACGCCCCGCCTGCTCCTCGCCGCCCTCGGCCTCGCCGCGCTGACCGCACCCGCCCTCGCCGCCGATGGCCCGCCCAAGCTCGACGTGGAATCGACCTGCAAGTCGGCGCAGCGCGCCCAGGTCAGCATCAGCGACAACGCGAGCCTGGAGGGCTGCCTGCAATCCGAGCGCAGCGCCCAGGACGAGCTGAAGAAGAACTGGAGCAAGTTCCCCGGCGCCGCCAAGACTCAGTGCTCGCAGCAATTCACCGCGGGCGGTTCGCCCTCCTATGTCGAGCTGGTGACCTGCCTCGAACTCGCCAGCGGCACGGTGCCCTCGCAGGGGCGCGACGCTGCGGCCCAGAGCCCCGTTGGCGGCGGCAAGGCGCCCCCGGAGCGCAAGACCGGAAGCGACTTGACCAAGGAGCCCTCGCCGGCGCAACGCACCGACCCGATCAAGGTGCTGAACGACAAGTGATTTTTTGGGAGTGAGGGGCGGGCGCAAAGCCCGCTCACTTCATTGACGGTACGCCACCGAAGCTCACAGTGAAGCTTCAGAAAAAACTGCGCCCTGGATTGCTTCGGCTCCGCCTCGCAATGACGGGGTTGGAGCGGAAAGCGCGGCGATCAGACGAAATACGTGATCGTCGCAGCCAGCGCCGTCGCCATGGTCGCCAGGGCGAAGCCCGAATGCGCGAACATCAGCGAGCCCCGGGGAGCGACCACGGCCTCCTGCTCTTCGTAGCCGAAGGCCTGACCGGCGACGCGCTCCAGGCGCGAGAGGGAGAGGTGGCGGGCCTGCGCAGCGGCGGTCATCGGCGTGTCTCCCAATGGTCAAGCTCTCATTGGCGGAACAACGTGCGAACCCGCACATCGGTTCCGGCCCCGTCCGGCAGTCACTCTTTAACCATCCGCTTGCATCACTGGCGTGACGGTCCCGCGCCGGCCGGTTTGAACGCCGCGCCGTCGCCATGCGAGAGTACGGCCGAACGGGGTGCTTTTTGTTTCCCGTTTGTTCCTGTATCAAGAGGGTATGAAGAGCCATGCAGCCCGCCGCCCCGATTCGAGGAGCCGTCGCGTGAGCGATCCGGCGCGCGATCTGTTCGGGCCGGGGGGCAAGCCGCTGTCTACGGCCGAGCCGAAGCCGGTCGAGCGCCGCAAGCTCGCTGCTGTGCCGACCCCGGAGCCCGCCGAGGCCGGCTACGACGCCTCGGCCATCGAGGTGCTGGAGGGGCTGGAGCCGGTGCGGCGGCGGCCCGGCATGTACATCGGCGGCACCGACGAGCGCGCTCTGCACCACCTCTTCGCCGAGGTGATCGACAATTCCATGGACGAGGCGGTCGCGGGCCACGCGAGCTTCATCGAGGTGGAGTTGGAGGAATCCGGCAGCCTCGTCGTCACCGACAACGGCCGCGGCATCCCGGTCGATCCGCACCCGAAGTTTCCCGGCAAGTCCGCGCTCGAGGTCATCATGACCACGCTGCACGCGGGCGGAAAGTTCGACTCTAAGGTCTACGAGACGAGCGGAGGCCTGCACGGCGTCGGCATCTCCGTGGTCAACGCGCTCTCCGACGTGCTGGAGGTCGAGGTCGCCCGCAACCAGACCCTCTATCGCCAGACGTTTTCGCGCGGCCATGCGCAGGGCTCGCTTGAGACGGTCGGCCGGGTGCAGAACCGGCGCGGCACGCGGGTGCGCTTCCATCCCGACGCGCAGATCTTCGGCTCGCTCAAGTTCGATCCGCGGCGCCTGTTCAAGATGGCCCGCTCCAAGGCCTACCTGTTCGGCGGCGTCGAGATTCGCTGGCGCTGTGCCCCTGCCCTGCTCGAAGGCCTGGAGGACGTGCCGGCCGAGGCCGTTCACCGCTTCCCCGGCGGGTTGTCCGACTATCTCGCCCGCGACATCGAGGGGAAGGAACTCGTCCTCGACGCGATTTTTTCGGGCAAGATGACGAAGCCCGGCTCGCACGGCTCGCTCGAATGGGCGGTGGCCTGGACGGTGGCCGACGACGGCGTCTCGCATTCCTACTGCAACACGATTCCGACCCCTGAGGGCGGCACCCACGAATCGGGCCTGCGCGTCGCGTTGCTGCGGGGCCTGCGCGAGCATGCCGAGCGGGTGAACCAGGCCAAGCGCATGACGTCGGTGACGACCGACGACGTGATGGCGACCTGCGCCTCCATGCTCTCGGTCTTCATCCGCGAGCCGGAATTCCAGGGTCAGACCAAGGACAAGCTCGCGACGGTGGAAGCCTCCCGCATCGTCGAGACGGCGGTGCGCGACGCCTTCGACCACTGGCTCGCCGCCTCGCCGGCCCAGGCCAACAAGCTGCTCGACTGGGTGATCGACCGCGCCGAGGAGCGCCTGCGCCGCCGCCAGGAGAAGGAGGTCGCCCGCAAGAGCGCCACCCGCAAGCTGCGCCTGCCCGGCAAGCTCGCCGATTGCTCGGCCGCCGGCACCGCGGGCTCTGAGATCTTCATCGTCGAGGGCGACTCGGCCGGCGGCTCGGCCAAGCAGGCCCGCGACCGGGCCACGCAAGCCGTGCTGCCGCTGCGGGGAAAGATTCTCAACGTCGCCTCGGCCAGCCGCGACAAGCTCGGCGCCAACCAGCTGATCTCGGACCTGACGCTGGCGCTCGGCTGCGGCACCGGTGCCAACTTCCGCGAGGGGGATCTGCGCTACGACAAGGTCATCATCATGACCGACGCGGACGTGGACGGCGCCCACATCGCCTCGCTGCTGATCACCTTCTTCTACCGACAGATGCCGAAGCTCATCGACAAGGGCCACCTTTATCTGGCGATCCCGCCGCTCTACCGGCTCAGCCAAGGCGCCAAGTCGGCCTATGCCCGCGACGACGCCGACAAGGAGCGGATCATCAAGACCGTGTTCAAGGGGGCCAAGGTCGACATCGGCCGCTTCAAGGGCCTCGGCGAGATGATGCCCGCCCAGCTCAAGGAGACCACGATGGACCCGCGCAAGCGCACGCTCCTGCGCGTCGCGGTCCTGGACGAGGCGCGGGAATCGACCGGCGATACGGTCGAGCGGCTGATGGGGAACAAGCCGGAGGCGCGGTTCGCGTTCATTACGGAGCGGGCGGCGTTTGCGGATGGGGCGGAGTTGGATATTTGATCCAACCGCTCTTCCCCTCAGGCTTCTGAATCGCCCGCTGCGATCAGAGCTGTCGCTTGATCGAGGCAGCGCACCGCCTCCTCGATCAGCGCGGACGCTTCAGCTTCCGAAACGGTGGATGTACGGCCGATGCCGTAATCGGAAATCTCCTTGAACGTATACGCCTGTCCGAGGAACGTCAGTATCTCCCGGCCTTCGCCGGATAGAACCTGTGACAGCGCCGAGCGCACGCCACGGTGCGTCTTCGCGATCCGCCCGGTGCGCGCCAGAAGCAGCGCTTCCGCTGCATGGAATGCAACGTAGTAAGCGCAGCGCGCAGCAACCTTGTAGAGTGAGATCGCATGGATTTTGCGCGCGTCCGCCAAGTCCTCTGCCGCCTTGTCGAGATAGGCTCTGACTTCAGGCGTCATAGCGCGAGACCGTCGCGCCGCATTTCGAGCATGAAGCCTGTGCGGTCGGCGAGAGCGTGTGCCGGAAGAGGCAGAGCGTTTATGACTGCTCCAGTCTCGATCAACACATCTGTCCCGATCTCGGCGAGAACTCTGGCCTCGCGACCGACGCTGTCCATGTCGTTGAGGAAGAGAGCAATGTCGTAGTCGGAATCCGGCCGCGCATCGCCCCGCGCCCGTGAGCCGAACAGCACGACGCGCTCGATTCGCTCGCCATAGGCCGCCTCAAGGGCGGCACGGAAGCGGACCAGCACCGGGTCCTTGGTCGGATCGACGGTCATCGCTCCCCACCTTTTCCAATCCGCACCCTCATCCTGAGGTGCGTAGCCTCGAAGGAGGGCTCCAGGTCGCTCGGCGATCCCTGGAGCCCTCCTTCGAGGCCGCTTCGCGGCACCTCAGGATGAGGGGATCGGGTGGGAGAAAACAAGACTCCGGTTCGGGCGCGATCCGAGCCGTGCCGCACGCGCCAGCTCGCCCCATATCGCCCGTGATCGAGCCAGAAGCGGCCGGAGCCAGCCATGGGCGAAACAGCCAAAAACAAAAAACTCCACCTCGGCGCCTTCATGCGCCCCATCGGCATCCACACCGCGTGGTGGCGCTATCCCGGCGGTTATCCGGATGCGAACTTCAACCTCGATCACCTCGTGCGATTCATTCGCACGCTGGAGGCGGCGAAGTTCGATGCGTTCTTCATGGCGGATCATCTCGCCGTGATGAAGATGCCGATGGAGGCGCTCAAGCGCTCGGCCACCGTCACCTCGTTCGATCCGCTGACGCTGCTGCCCGCGCTCGCCATGGTGACCGAGCGGATCGGGCTGATCGCCACCGCCTCGACCACTTACAACGAGCCTTATCATGTGGCCCGCAAGTTCGCCTCGCTCGATCATATCTCGAAGGGCCGCGCGGCCTGGAACCTCGTCACCTCGGGCAACCCCGATGAGGCGCTGAACTTCGGGCGCGACGCTCATCTCGACCACCCGGTCCGCTACGCCCGCGCCCGCGAGTTTTTCGAGGTCGTCACGGGGCTGTGGGATTCCTGGGCCGACGACGCCTTCGTGCGCGACGTTGAGCAGGGGCTCTACTTCGACCCGGACAAGCTGCACACCCTGAACCACAAGGGCGAATTCCTGAAGGTGAAGGGCCCGCTCAACGTCGCCCGCCCGGTCCAGGGCTGGCCGGTGATCGTGCAGGCGGGCGCCTCCGACGCCGGTCGGCAGATCGCGGCGGAGACCGCCGAGATGGTGTTCGGCTCGTCCTCGTCGCTGGAGGCGGGGCAAAAATTCTACGCCGACGTGAAGGGCCGGATGCGCACGGTCGGCCGCGCGCCGGACGAGCTGAAGATCCTGCCCGGCGCCTTCGTCGTGGTCGGCGGCACGGAAGGTGAGGCGCGCGAGAAGAAGGCACGGCTCGATGCGCTGGTGCCGGTGGAGAGCGGGCTCGCCAACCTCTCGGTCCGGCTCGGCACCGACGCCTCGGGATTCGATCTCGACGCGCCGCTCCCTGAGATTCCCGAAACCAACGCCAGCAAGAGCGGGCAGGCGCAGATCGTCGAGTACGCCCGCCGCACCGGCGCGACCGTGCGCCAACTGGCGCAGAAGGTCGGCGGCTACAGCGGGCTGACCTTCGTCGGCACGCCCGAGCAGATCGCCGACCGGATGGCCGAGTGGCTGCAGGCGCAAGCCTGCGACGGCTTCAACGTCATGTTCCCGTTCGTGCCCGAAGGGCTCGACGATTTCTGCCACGGCGTCGTGCCCGAATTGCAGCGCCGCGGCCTGTTTCGCACCGAGTACGAGGGCACGACGTTGCGCGATCACCTCGGCCTGAAGCGGCCGGGCAACCGCTTTTTTGAACGGGCCTGACGCCGTTAGCGCCGGTTGGTCAGCCCGTAGAGCACGAACCCCGCGAGCCCAGCGAGCGCCAGCGCCAGCAACGGCTGGCTACCGACGCGGTCGGCCGCCGCCAGACCGCCATGCTTGGCCCGCTCGACCAGCGCCGTGCCCTTGAGCAGGCGGGCGGCACGCGCCCGGTTCTCTTCGCGGATCGGCACGCGCACCACGAAGCCGTCGCCGCTGCGGAAGATGTCGATGCTGTTGCGGGCAAACCCTGCGCGCACCAGCCGGCTCTTGGCGGCGTGGGCGGAATCGCGGGTGGCGAAATCGGCCTCGATGCCGATGGTGTCGTGGGACATATCTCCTCCTCGACGGTTCATCTGTCGGGGGGAGCAATCCGGCGCCCGCCGCGCCGGTTCCGGGCGCGGCTCAGGCGACGCCTTCCGCCTCGCAGGCATCGATGCGCACCGCGCCGTCCGCGGTCAGCGAGCAGATCACTTCGGTGCCGTCGTCCAGCGCGAAGGCATGGAACAGCCGCCGCTCCAGTTCTTCCAGGCCTTCGCCGGGCAAGTCCGCGATCTCGTCGCGGGTCCGCTCTTCGAGGTCGGGCAGAACACCGCGGCTCTCGCCGAGTTCCTGGGCCGATTTCGTCAGGATCACGTCGAAAGACATTGTCGCCTCCTTGCAACGACCTTGTCCGGGGTCGCGGAAGACAGGCCGATCTTGCGTCTTTTTTTAGGCAGAAGGTTTTCGCGCCACGGTTGAGCCTCGGCGCGCGGCTGTGACGCAGCCGCCGCAAGGGACTTTTCGGGAGCTTCCTGCGGCTCCCCCGTTCTACCTTCTCATCCCGGCCGTTCAGGGTCGGACCCCGCCCGGAGGCCGGCCCCGCATGAACCCGATCCTCGTCGTCGCCCTCGTCTGCGCCTCCACGGTGCAGGTGCCCGATTGCTCCCGCGAGACGGCGCTCGACATCATCGTCGGGCCGGCCCACACCCTGCAGGAATGCCTGATCCAGGGGCCGGTGCTCGCTGCGAGCGCCGGGCATACCCCGAACGATACGAAGACCTACGTGAAGACGCGCTGCGAGCAGCGGCGCAACGGGGGCTGACAATGGCCGGGAACGAGGAGGGCGCGGTCGATCCGACCCGCGCGGTGGAGATGCGGCTGCGGGCGCGCCTCGCCGTGGTCGAGCGCGCGGCGTGGTTCGGGATCATTGCGGCGATGCGGGCCGACCCCGCGGGCACGGAAGCGGCGATCGAAGCCGAGCGCGCTCGCTGCCGCGATGGGTTCGGCAGCGGCGCCTGGGCGAAGGATTTGACGGACGCCGAGCGCGCGCTGCTGAGCTCCGAGGTCGATACCGGCCTCGCCGGGCTGGTCGAAGACGCGAAAGCCGAGATCGCCGGCGACGCGTAAGCGGCAATTCGGCTCTCTCCCCGCGCCATCCTTTCGCCTTGCGGTGATGGCGGAAGGAGTCCAGTGTCCCCCGCCGAAACGGCGCCGGCCGACGACAGGGGGCAACCCTCGCGCGGCGCCGCAGGAGCCGCGTCTGGTGATCATGAACGGAACCACCGCCCGCCGGAGCGCCGCCGCGCTCGCCCTGATGCTCTCGGGCACGGTCGCCGGCAGCCTGCCGGCCGCCGCCCTGCAGCCGCGGGAATCCTCGCCGATCTCCGAATACGAGCCGGCGGAATCGCTGGAAGGCAACTTCCTCTCGGCCTACATCGCCGGCGCCTCGAAGGACACGGCGGCCGCCGCGAGCTTCTACCGTGAGGCGGTGAAGGGCGATCCGCGCAACGCCGAGCTTCTGGAGCGGGCCTTCGTCTCGCTGCTCGCCGACGGCGCGATGACCGACGCCTTCCGCGCCGCCGAGCGGCTCACCACCCGCGAGGGCTCGAACGGGCTCGCTCAGCTCGCGCTCGGCGTGCGCCAGCTCAAGGCCGGGCAATACGCCCCCGCCCGCCAGAGTTTTGCCCGCAGCGGCAAGGGTGCGGCCGCCGACCTGACCGCGACGCTGCTGACCGCCTGGGCCTATGCCGGCGCGGGCGACGGCAAGCGTGCCAACGAGACGCTGAACCGCCTGCGCGGCGAGCGCTACTTCAACGTCTTCCGCGACTACCATGCCGGCTTGATCGCCGCTCTGGTCGGTGACAAGGCCGAGGCCGAGCGCAAGCTCAAGGCCGCGTTCGAGGCCGACCACAACACGCTGCGCATCGTCGATGCCTATGCCCGCTTCGCCGCCGGCATCGGCCGCACCGATGTCGCCATCGACGCCTACAGCCAGTTCGAGAAGACCATGCCGCGCCACCCGATGGTGGTGGATGCCCTCGACAAGCTGAAGGCCGGCAAGCCGCTGCCGCCGCTGATCGCCTCGGCGCAGGAGGGCGCGGCCGAGGTGCTCTACGGGCTCGGCTCTGCCGGCTCGACGCAAGGGGACGAGCTGCCTGCGGTCGTCTATCTGCGCCTTGCCCTCTACCTCGCCCCCGAGCACGCGGTGGCGCGCCTGACGCTCGCCGACACCCTCGACCGGATGAAGCAGACCGAGCGCTCGAACGAGGCCTACGCCCAGATCCCGGCGAACTCCCCGCTCAAGCTCAACGCCGACATCCAGATCGGCCTCAACCTCGAGCAGATGGGCCGGGGGGAGGAGGCGCTGCAGCACCTCGACAGCGTGCTCAAGGCCAATCCGGACAACATCGACGTGATCTCGGCGCTCGGCAACGTCCAGCGCTCGCGGAAGAAATTCGCCGAGGCGACCGAGACCTACACCCGCGCGATCAAGCTGATCCCGGCGGGCAGCGAGGCCAACCACTGGACGCTCTACTACTTCCGCGGCACCGCCTACGAGCGCGCCGGCAAGTGGAACGAGGCCGAGGCCGATCTGAAGAAGGCGCTGACCCTGCTGCCGCCCACCCAGCCGAACGCCAAGGCGCAGGTGCTCAACTACCTCGCCTATTCCTGGGTCGATCGGAACATGAACATCGACGAGAGCTTCAAGATGCTGAAGCAGGCCGTCGATCTGTCGCCCCGCGACGGCATGATCATCGACAGCTTGGGCTGGGCCTATTACCGCCTCGGCCGCTGGGACGACGCGGTGCGCGAGCTGGAGAAGGCGGTCGAGCTGAAGCCCGGCGACCCGACCATCAACGACCATCTCGGCGACGCCTACTGGCGCACCGGCCGCCGGCTGGAGGGCAAGTTCCAGTGGCAGCACGCCAAGGACCTGAACCCCGAGCCGGACGATCTCGAAAAGATCAACGCCAAGCTGAAGGACGGTCTGCCCGAGCCGGACAAGCCGACCGCCACCGCCGAGAACCCGCCGGCTCCGGCCGAGCCGGTCCCCGCCCCCGTGGCGGCGCCGCACAACCCGGAGAACCCGGAACTGCCCAAGGGCGCCCCGGCGCCGGGCGACGCGCCGGGCTCGGCCGACAAGAAGCCGGGCGGCTAGTTTTTCTCCGTGCCCGCGGCGAGGCGCAGCCTCGCCGCTCTGTCGAATAACCGAATCCTACCCAATCCCCTCATCCTAAGGTGCCGCGAAGCGGCCTCGAAGGAGGGCTTCAGGGATCGCGCGATTCGCTGGACCCCTCCTTCAAGGGCGACGCTTCGCTACGGCACCTCAGGATGAGGGTGTGGGTGGGAGGCGGCCCGGCCTCACAAGTATTTGAATCGGGCCGCCCGAGCCGGACACACTATAGAAACAATCCGGCTTGGCCTTATGCTGCCATAAGTCCTTGTTCCAGAAGGAATATTAAACTTTCGTAATGCGGCAATGAAGGCTTCGGCACCGTCGTTCCTGGGGCATCCACTCAAGACCGAAGGAGGACAATCGTGCGATTCAAGATCGCTGCCGCTACCCTTCTTGCTCTCGGCACCGTCGCCGGAACGGCGGGCACCGCCGAGGCCCGTGACGGGTGCGGGCCCGGGTTCCATCGCGGCTGGTCGGGCTGGTGCAAGCCGAACTGGCGCCCCTACGCCTATCGCCCCGTCATCTACGCCCGCCCGGTCGTCTATCGCAGCTACGGCTACGGCTGGCGCCGCCCCTGGGGCTACCGCCATGTCGGCTTCGGCCGTCCGTGGGGTTACCGTCACGTCGGCTTCGCGCGCCCGTGGGGCTATCGCCACGTCGGCTGGCGCGGCGGCTACGGCGGCTGGCACCACCGCTGGTAAGCGAGCGGCGTCGGCGCGGATGCGTCCGCGCCGACGCTCTCCCCGGAGGGCGGCTTGCCCGGGGCGCCCCGCGCCCGTAAGGCAGGCCCCTCCCTTCTCGTCCGCCCGAGAGCCCGTGTCCCGTCTCACCACCCGCGCTCCGGCCAAGATCAACCTGACCCTGCACGTGCTCGGGCGCCGGCCCGAGGACGGCTACCATGTGCTCGAGAGCCTCGTGGCTTTCGCCGAGGTGGCCGACGTGTTGACGCTCGATCCCGGTCCCGACCTCACGCTCAGCGTCGCGGGCCCGACCGCCGGTCCGGCGGGCCCGCTCGACGACAACCTCGTCCTGCGCGCCGCCCGCCATCTCGCCGCGGGCGTGCCCGGTCTGGAACTCGGCGCCTTCCATCTTCACAAGGAACTCCCGGTCGCGGCCGGGATCGGCGGCGGCTCGTCGGATGCCGCGGCCGCTTTGCGCCTGCTGTCCGAGCGGAACGGGCTGTCCCTCGATCACCCGGCCGTCGTCGCGGCGGCACGGGCGACGGGGGCCGACGTGCCGGTCTGCCTCGATCCGCGCGGCCGGATGATGCGCGGCGCGGGCGAGGCGGTCGGCCCGGCGCTCGGTTTCGCGGCGCTTCCCGCGGTGCTGGTCAATCCCGGCGTGCCGGTCTCGACCGCGCCGGTGTTCAAGGCGCTTGGCCTCGCGGTCGGCCAGACCTTGGCGGGCGCCGAGCATCCCCCCATCGTTGCCGGCCTCGACGCGGACGGCGTGCTCGCCGCGATCCGGCCCGCCTGCAACGATCTCGAACCGCCGGCCCTCACCGTCGCCCCGGTCATCGGCGCGGCGCTGGCGCTGCTGCGGGCGCAGGGTGGTTGCCGGCTCGCCCGGATGTCGGGCTCGGGCGCGACGGTGTTCGCGCTGTTCACCGATGCCCCGGCCGCCGAGGCGGCGGCGAGGGCGGTACGGGCGGCGCAGCCGGGTTGGTGGGTCGAAGCGACCCGGCTCGCCTGAGGCGACCCGCCCTCCCCATCGATCCCACCCCACCCCCTCATCCTGAGGTGCGAAGCGTAGCGAAGCCTCGAAGGAGGGCTCCAGCGGATCGCGCGATCCCTGGAGCCCTCCTTCGACGCTGCTTCGCAGCACCTCAGGATGAGGGGGGTGGGGTGGGATGAGCGCTTAAATATTTCTCGAAGAGGCGGCGTAGTCGCCTCAGTGATCCGTACCCGGCCGGTTCGGGCGCGGCGCCTCGCCGTGGACCTGGGTGAAGCTCGAACGCTTCGTGTCGCCCTTCGATTGCGCCACCCGGCCGCGCTGCCAGAGGGCGAAGGCCGCGACGGCCACGATGGTGAAGACGGCGAGCAGCGGAATCAGCACGTCGTTCGACATGGCCGGCACCTCCGATGATTGATTTCGGGGGCAAACAACGGCAGGGGCGAAAGTTCCGGAAGCTTGAGCGCGACAGAGACCCGCGAAAAGTTCAGATTTCGCGCGGCCACGCAGCGCGCGTTTACGCCTTAACACGTCCCATCCTGTCGTCGTTGTCGCACCCTGCGGCCCGACCCTTACAGGTTGCGCGACAGAACCAGCGGCCCGCTGTTCGCCCCAGCCCGGCCATAGGGCGACGGCGCGTGCGAGGGGCGGCCGTAGACGGAAGCCGTGCGGGTCTTGGCCACCTCGTCGGCCAGCGCCTTGATCAGCCCTTCGGAGACGGTGCGGGCGGTGGCGAGCACCTGCTGGTTCACCTCCAGCACGGCGGCGAAGCGCTTCTGGGCGGCCCTCAAGGCGTCCAGCCCCTCGGGGGCGAAGCGGGCGAGCGCGATGGCGTTGGCTTTGGCCGCCTCCAGCCCGGTCATGTAGGCGGCGGCCAGTTCCGTCTTGGCCGGAGTGCCGGTCATCGCCTCGGCGATCCGGCCCGCGCGCACGCCCTCGCTCTCGCGGGCGAGCACCGCTTCGAGATCGCGCATCACGGCGAGCAGACCCTGCACGAAGGCCTGCGCCCCGGCGCGGTCGGTAAGGCGGAGAGGGTCACCGGCCGCCACGACCGGCCTCCTGCATCCGCATCATCTCGGAATAGACCTGATTGCTGATGCCGACGCCGCCGCTCTTAACGATGGCGTTGGCGTATTCCTTGGTCAGCATCGAGCGCCACACCCCGCCGCCATGGCCGTTCTCGCCGAGCGGGCCTTCAGTGCCCTCGCTCTGGTTCATCCGCTCCAGGCTGTCCTCCAGGAACATCTTCTCGAACTCGTTGGCGGTCTTGCGCGCCTTGGCCGAAGCTTGGGCCGAGGCCTGAGCGGTGTCCATCGTATTCGTGTCGGTCTTCGACAGCGATTGCAGCAGGTTCTTGCCGACGCCGGCGGCGGCGGAGGCCGCGAAGGTCGCGAGAGGCAGCATGGCTTCGTCCCCTGTTCGAAAAAGAATCACATCAGCTCGATGTCGGCTTGCAGCGCGCCTGCGGTCTTGATCGCTTGCAGGATCGAGATCAGGTCGCGCGGGCCGACGCCCAGCGCGTTGAGGCCGTCCACCAGTTCGCGCAAAGTCACGCCTTCCTTGACGAGCGCCAGCTTGTTGCCGTCGCCGGTATCGACCTTGACGCCGGTGCGCGGGACGATGGCGGTCTGGCCGTTCGAGAGCGGGCCGGGCTGGCTCACCATCGGCTGCTCGGTGATCGTCACCGTGAGGTTGCCCTGCGCGATGGCGACCGTGGAGACGCGCACGTCGCGGCCCATCACGATGATGCCGGAGCGCTCGTCCACGACGACGCGGGCGGTCTGGTCGGGCTCGACCTTGAGTTGCTCCACCTCGGTGATGAGGCGGATCATGTTGCCACGGTATTTCGCCGGAATCTGCAGCGTGATCGTGGCCGGGTCGGTGGGCTCCGCGGTGTCGGCCCCCATGAAGTCGTTGATGGCCGCCGCGATCCGCTTCGAAGTCGTGAAGTCGGGGTTGCGCAGCGACAGGCGTAAAGATCGCGCCTCGTTCAGCTTGAACGCCATCTCGCGCTCGATCAGCGCGCCGTTGGAGATGCGCCCGTTGGTCGGCACGCCGCGGGTGATCTTGGCCGCCTCGCCTTCCGCGGCGAAGCCCGCGATAGCGACCGAGCCCTGCGCCAGCGCGTAGACCTCGCCGTCGGCGCCGAGCAGCGGCGTCACCAGCAGCGTGCCGCCCTGGAGTGACTTCGCGTCGCCGAGCGAGGAGACGGTGACGTCGATATGCGTCCCCTGCGTCGAGAAGGGGGGCAAGTTCGCCGTCACCATCACGGCGGCGAGGTTCTGGGTGCGCATGGTAGCGCCGCGCGTGTTGACGCCGAGCCGTTCCAGCATCGCCTGAAGCGACTGCTTGGTGAACGGGATGTTGTTGAGCGTGTCGCCGGTGCCGTTGAGGCCGACCACGATGCCGTAGCCGACGAGTTGGTTCGCCCGCACGCCCTCGATCGAGGCGAGGTCCTTGACCCGCGATAGGGCGAAGGCCGGGCCGGGCAGCACCGCGAGCCAGCAGGCGAGCACGGCCAGGAGGCGGAACGGCAAGGAGGACAGGGAGGAGCGCTGGGGCAGCGGCATCGCGGGGGCTTCGACCGGATCGGGCGTCATGCCATCGTCCAGTGCCAGGGCCGTGCCAGCTGGGCGCTTTCGCTAAGCCGTTGATCCGTATGGGGTGTGAGAGCCGCGGCCTCTTCGGCACCGCATCCGTCGCCGGGCGCATTCCTGCCGGGGCGGCAGCTTCTGCCGGGATGTTTACCCGCGCTTAACCATGGTGGCCGCTTCTCGTAGGCGTCTTCGAGAGGCCGGACCATGCGCGTCGATCCCCGCTTTGCCGCCGCCGCCGCGGGCGCCCTCTCGGGCCCGCGCCGCGCCGCCGCGCCGGGTGCCTTCTCGGCCGGCGAGGCCGAGCCGCCGCGGGCGAGCACGGCGGGCGCGGCCCAGACCGGCATGCTCGCGGGCCTCGACGCGATCCTGACGCTTCAGGGGCAGGACAGCGCCGACACGCCGCAGGAACGCCGCCGCCGCTCGGTGCAGCGCGGGCACGACCTCTTGGACGGGCTCGACCGGCTGAAGGCCGCGCTGATCGGCGGACGGGTGGCGCCCGGCGATCTGCGCGCCATCGCCGGGCGGCTGGCCGAGCGGATGCCGGAGAGCGGCGACCCGCGCCTCGACGGACTCGTCGCCGAGATCGAGCTGCGGGCCGCGGTGGAACTCGCCAAGCTGGAGGCCGCGCGCGGCGTCTGAGCCGGCCGCGCGCGGCGAAAACTCAGTAGAACGGGCGCGGCGGTCCGTAGAACGGCCGCGGGCCGTAGCCGTAGGGCCGGTAGACCGGCCGCGGGCGGTAGTAGCCGTAGGGCCCGCCATAGACCGGCCGACCCCAATAGGGCCGCGGGCCATAGAGGTTCGGGCGGCAGATGCCCCAGGGATTGGGATGGAAGCCGGGGCCGCAGCCGCCGGCCGTGCGCTCCACCGGGCTCGTCGCGCCGAGCGGCGCCGGGCTCAACGGGGCGGCCTGCGCGCCGCCGACCCATCCGAGGCTGCCGGCGACCACCGCAGCCCATGCGAACGCCTTCGCGTGCGTCATCGTACGATCCTCTCCGTTCGGGCCGGGCGGCCCGTCGCAGAGGTAGGGTTAGGCCGGTCCTGGTGAACCTTGGCTGACGCGATCGCGGCGGGTTTCGGGCATCCGGCCCCGGCGTTGACGCCCCCGCCGCGATTCCCCACAAGGCCCCCGCGTGAGCGGAAGGCACCGGTCTCGCCAGCTAGAGCATTCCCCTTGGATACGAGATCTAGGGGGATGCTCTAGGTTCCTCTGCCGCATCGGCTTTTTCCAAAAGCCGGTACCCACCTTTTTGGGCCGATGCTCTAGGACGACCCGGCCCGCGCGCGATGCTGTTCAATTCCTTCGTCTTTCTGCTGGCGTTCCTGCCCACCGCCCTGGTGCTGCATGCGGGCGTCGAGCGTTATCGGCCCGATTGGCGCCTGCCGCTCCTCTTCGCGCTCTCGCTGGTGTTCTACGGCTGGTGGGATTGGCGCTTCCTGCCGCTGCTCGTCGTATCGATCGCGCTCAACTGGTTGATCGCCCGCGCCCTCCCGCGCCGGGCCTACACTTGGCTGTTCCCGGCGGCGCTCGCCGGCAACCTCGTGGTGTTGGCCGCCTTCAAGTATCTCGGCTTCCTCGCCGACCTCGCGAACCTGATCCCGGGCCTGAGCCTGCCGCACCTCGATCTCGTGCTGCCGCTCGGCATCTCGTTCTTCACCTTCCACCACATCATGTACCTGTCCGACCTGCGCGCGGGCCGCGCGCCTGCGCTCGGCCTGACCAAGTACGCCCTCTACATCGCCTTCTTCCCGCAGGTTCTCGCCGGCCCGCTCGTGCGCTGGAGCGAGATCGTCCACCAGTTCGACGAGCGCCCCTACCGGCGGCCGGATGCCGCCGAGCGGATCGGGCGCGGGCTGGTGCTGCTCGTCGTCGGCCTCTCCAAGAAGGTCTTTCTGGGCGATCCGCTGGCGGCCTACGTCAACCCGGTGTTCCAGGCGGCGACCGCGGGTCAGTCCGTCACCGCGGCCGAGGCGTGGCAGGCGACGCTCGGCTTCACCTTCCAGATCTATTTCGACTTCTCCGGCTACACCGACATGGCGCTCGGCATCGCGCTGCTGTTCGGCATCGTGCTGCCGCAGAACTTCGACGTGCCCTACCGCGCCACGTCGCTGCGCGACTTCTGGCGGCGCTGGCACATGACGCTGTCGCGGTTCCTGCGCGACTACCTCTACATCCCGCTGGGCGGGAACCGGCGCGGCCTCGCCATGCAGGTCGGCGCCCTGTTCGTCACGATGACGCTCGGCGGCCTGTGGCACGGGGCCGGGCTCACCTTCGTCGCCTGGGGCGCCGCCCATGGGCTCGGCCTCGGCGCGGGCGTGCTGTGGCGCCGCGCGGGCGGCCGGATGCCGGCGCCGCTCGGCTGGGCCCTGACCGCCGCCTTCGTGGTGCTGACCTGGGTGCTGTTCCGAGCGCCGACGTTCGAGGCGGCGCTGACGATCTACAAGGGGCTGTTCGGCCTCGCCGAGCCGGGGGCCGGCTTCAAGTGGCGCACGATCCTGTTCGCCGCCCTGGTCGCCATCGTCGGCCCCAGCGCCTGGGCCGCGATCCACGGCCTGCCGCCGCGCCGCCCCCTTGCCGTGGCCTGCGCCGTCCTGTTCGTCGTCATCCTCCTCAAGATCGGGGACGACGCGAACTACGAGTTCATCTACTTCCAGTTCTGATCATGATCGCAGGCGCTTTCCATCGCGAGACCGAGCGGGCGTGGGCGGGGTTCGCGCGGCTGTTCGTCGGCACGGCGGCGGGTCTCTTCCTCGGCTACCTGGCGCTCGCCGCTCTGGTCGATCCCTACGACAGCGGGCGCTCCCCCCTCCTGTCGGCGGGCGCCGTGCGCCAGCAGGGCCCGCGCACGGCCGCCGCGTGGCGCGGGCGCGATCCCGCCTTCACCGGCGCCGTCCTCGGCAACTCGCACATCCAGCTCGTGGAGCCCGCCCGCCTCACCGCGGCGACCGGCATCCCGTTCGTGCAGCTCTCGGTGCCGGCGACCGGGCCGGGGGAGCAGCTTGCCCTGCTCGGCTGGTTCCTGCGCCACCATCCGCGGCCGGACGCCCTGGTGCTCGCCATCGACGACCTGTGGTGCACCGACGATCCGGCGCTGCCCAACGAGAAGCCGTTCCCGTTCTGGCTCTACAGCCCGGACACCCTGTCTTATCTCCGCGGGCTCCTGCGCTGGCCGGTGGCCCAGGAGGTCGTCGGCCGCCTCGGCTGGCTCGTCGGGGCGCGCCGTAAGACCGCGCGGCCCGACGGCTACTGGGATTACGGGCCCGACTACGCCGGTCTCGACCCCGAGCGGCTGCACGCCTCGCGCGAGACGCCGGTGCCGGAGACCGCCGATCCCGGCCGGGCCGGCCCCGGCTTTCCCGCGGCCCAAAAGCTCGGCGCGGTCCTGGCCGACCTGCCGCCGCAGACCCCGGTGGTGATGGTGTTCCCGCCGGTCTACGCCTCCGCCCTTCCGCGGGACGGGAGCCCGCGTGCGCGGGCCGAGGCCGCCTGCCGCGCGGCGATGCGCGCCGCCCTGGCGCGCCATTCCCTGAGCGCCGTCGTCGACGGGCGCCGGGACCGGCCGGCCCTGCACGATCCGGCCCTGTTCTTCGACCGCTCCCATTACCGCCACGACCTCGCCCGCGCGCTCGCCGACGAGATCGCCGCCTCGCTGAACGGCCTGCGGGCGCGGGCTCCGTACGCTCCCGGACCGTGACGTGTTTGCCGCAACGCCGAACGCAATTCACGCGATGGGGTGCAGGGCAGCATCCGCGCGTTGTGGAGCCCGCCCGGCTCGATTATAGCCCTGCCCGAGATCGCCGCTGACCGGCAGGGAGCGCGAGGGCTTAGACGATGGCGAAGGTCACGATCGAGGACGGCTACAGGCCCTCCGACGACGAGCCCTTCATGAACGAGCGGCAGCGCGAGTATTTCCGGCGCAAGCTGCTCTCGTGGAAGAGCGAGATCCTGCGCGAGGCGCAGGGCACCCTCAGCGCGCTCCAGAGCGAGAACGAGAACCATCCCGATCTCGCCGACCGCGCCTCGTCGGAGACCGATCGCTCGATCGAACTGCGCGCCCGCGACCGCCAGCGCAAGCTGACGAGCAAGATCGACGCGGCCCTGGCCCGGCTGGAGGACGGCTCCTACGGCTTCTGCGAGGAGACCGGCGAGCCGATCTCCCTCAAGCGCCTCGACGCCCGCCCCATCGCCACCCTGTCGCTCGAAGCGCAGGAGCGCCACGAGCGCCGCGAGCGGGTCTATCGCGACGATTGAGGTTTCTACCGGTCAGCGATGGCCGGCATCGAGCCGCAGGAACGAGCGCATCGGCCCGAGATCGGTCGCCGAGCGCGTATCGACCGAGAACCGCCCGCGCACCGGCGCCGCGCTGCCGTGCGTCCCCGCATCGATCCCCGCCGCCACCCGGCCCGACACCCGTAGGCAGGTCGCGGTGCCGGGAATGCGTGCGAAGCCCGCGCCCTGCTCGGGACACGCCTCCATCGGCGCCTCTGACGGCAGCGGCGCCCGATCCAGGGCGAACACGGTCCCCGGGGCCAGCGCGAGGCCGAGGCCGACGATGGCTCGCTGCACCGATCGATTCATGGCCGAGGTTCCTCGCTTTGCGGTTGTCCGCAGCATAGCGGTGGATGGGACCGCGCGGAAAGACGGCGGCGCCATCCGGGACTTTCCGCCATCCCACCCCATCTCCTCATCCTGAGGTGCTGCGCAGCAGCTTCGAAGGAGGGCTCCAGAAGTCGCCCGATCCCTGGAGCCCTCCTTCGAGGCTCCGTTACGCTGCGCACCTCAGGATGAGGGGGTTGGGTAGGAGAATGGCCGCTCAATAGTGCGGCGGCGGTGGTTCCGGCGCGCCGCTGGCGCCGCGGAAGGCGCTATCCTCGAGTTGCTCCTGCACCCGCGCCAATTGGCGGGTGAGGCGGTCGATGACCTTCCATTGCGCCGTGATTGCGGCGTTCAGGTCCTCGATCACCGCCTCCTGCTCGGTGAGGCGGATTTCGAGGCGCGCGAGGCGGTCGGGCTCGGACGGCGTGTCGCTCATGCCCCGACCATGCCCACCGCGCGCGGGCGCTGACAAGGGTCCGCTTCCGGCCGCTGCGACGCCATGTCCTCGCGGCGGGCACCCTATGCGTTTCACGCATCGTGACAAGCGGTTACGCCCGAAATCGATCAAATGTCACTTTGCCGACAGTTGTGATGCGGTCTTGGACACGCGTCGGGCGCCGTCCCAGGCATGTCGGCAGAAGAATTTTTTCTCGATACTCCGGGTGATCGGACGAAAGCCGATCTTGCGGTGGCGGTCTACGTCCGGCGCGGAATCGCGTGCTTTGCCGCGCGCGCACCATCGTCGCGAGGACAGAGCGGCACCCTATCCCTCTGCAAAACCGAAAGAATTTTGCCGAAAACTGTCCGCATCCGGTCCGTCTTCCGTTCAGACGCGCGGCCTCATGGTCCGGGGGCCACGATGCCGGAACCATGACGACCAGCCCGCCCGCGAGCCCTGCCGCCGACCGCCACGCGCTGATCCTCCCGGCCCTGTGCTGGGGGCGGCAGCATGCGGATTTCTACGCCGTCACCGAGGACATCACCGCCCAGGGCATCGGCTTCCGCTCGTCGGTGGTGCCGGAGATCGACGCGCGGATCACCTGCAGCATCAGCCTCATCGGCACGGTCGAGACGCGGGTCGTCGCCAACGGGCCGAGCACGTTCGGCGTGCGCCTGTCGGTGTCGCGGGGGCGGGCCGCGGAGATCGCCCGGACCATGGTGGAACTCGCCCGCGGGCAGGAGCACAGGATCGCCGCGGTGCGCCGCCATCGCCGGATCACACCGCGGCGCCGGGACGTGCTCGTGACGCTGGCCGACGGCGGCGTCGTGCCGGGGCGGATCGTCAACGTCTCGGCCTCGGGCGCCGCCGTGTTCCTGGCCCGCCCGATGGCGCTGGGCACGAACGTCACCCTCGGCTCGACCACGGGGCGGGTGGTGCGCCTGTTCACCGACTGCATCGGCGTGGCCTTCGACGACGCCCTCGACCCGGCGCGGCTCGATTCCGGTATCCGATTATGAGACCGGCCGACGGCGGGGCGGCGGTCGTCCGCCGGACGTTCGAGTCTTCGCCCCTCGCCTCCCGCGGCGCAAAGGTCTAAACGGACCCGATTCCCGCGTCGCGTTCCGAGGCCTTTCTTCCCGTCAGACCCGGTCGCGCGAAGCGTGTGGGCCGGAGAATCGTCTCCGGTCCTGTCCGAAGCGGCCGGATGCCTGCCCCGTGACCGATTACATCAAGAAAATCCTCTCCGCCCGCGTCTACGACGTGGCGATCGAGAGCCCGCTCGACCCGATGCCGCGGCTGACCAAGCGGCTGGAGCGGCCGGTGCTGCTGAAGCGCGAGGATCTCCAGCCGGTCTTCTCGTTCAAGCTGCGCGGCGCCTACAACAAGATGACCTCGCTCTCGGCCGAGCAGCTCGAACGCGGCGTCATCTGCGCGTCGGCCGGCAACCACGCGCAGGGCGTGGCTTTGGCGGCGGCCAAGCTGGAGGTGCGCGCGGTGATCGTGATGCCGCGCACCACGCCCGCCATCAAGGTCGATGCCTGCCGCGCGCGCGGCGCCGAGGTGGTGCTGCACGGCGACGCCTTCGACGAGGCTTTGGCCGAGGCGCGCCGCCTGGAGGCGCAATGGGGCCTCACCTTCCTGCACCCGTTCGACGACGCCGAGGTGATCGCCGGCCAGGGCACCATCGGCATGGAGATCCTGCACCAGCACAGCGCGCCGATCGAGGCGATCTTCGTGCCGATCGGCGGCGGGGGCTTGGCCGCGGGCATCGCCTCTTACGTGAAGTATCTGCGCCCCGAGACCAAGGTGATCGGCGTCGAGCCGGACGACGCCGCCTGCATGAAGGCGGCGATCGAGGCGGGGGACCGCGTGACGCTGCCGACGGTGGGCCTGTTCGCCGACGGCGTCGCCGTGCGCCAAGCCGGCGAGGAAACCTTTCGCATCTGCCGCGAACTGCTGGACGAGGTGATCACCGTCGATACCGACGCGATGTGTGCGGCCGTCAAGGACGTGTTCGACGACACCCGCGCGGTCTCCGAGCCGTCCGGCGCGCTGAGTCTCGCCGGCGCCAAGGCCTGGGCGGAGAAGAACCCCGGCGCGGGCACGCTGGTGGCGATCTCGTCGGGCGCCAACCTCAACTTCGACCGCCTGCGCCACATCGCCGAGCGGGCGGAGATCGGCGAGCAGCGCGAGGTGCTGCTCGGCGTCACCATCCCCGAGCGGGCGGGCGCCTACCGCGCCTTCATCGCGGCCTTGGGCCCGCGCGCCATCACCGAGTTCAACTATCGCTACGCCAGGGGCTCGGACGCCCGCATTTTCGTCGGCATCAACCTGCCCGGCGGTCTCTCCGAAAAACGCGAGCTCATCGCCGCCCTGGAGCGGGGCGGCTATGCCGTCACCGACATGAGCGACAACGAGATGGCCAAGGTCCATGTCCGCTACATGGTCGGCGGCCGGGCCACGGGATTGTCCGACGAGCGGCTCTACCGCTTCCAGTTCCCGGAGCGGCCGGGCGCGCTGATGAAGTTCCTCGACGCGCTCGGCGACGGCTTCAACATCAGCCTGTTCCACTACCGCAACCACGGCGCCGATTACGGCCGGGTGCTCGCCGGCATCGAGGTGCCGGCCTCCGAGCGCGCCCGGTTCGACGCGGCGCTCGACGCGCTCGGCTACCCCTGCTTCGACGAGACCGACAACCCGGCCTACCGGCTGTTCCTCGACAATGGCGGCGGCAAGCCCTCAACGCTCGTCGACCGTGTCGTCGGCGCGCTATCCCTGCGGGCAGGCGCGCGTTAACCTCGGGAGCGTCGGCAGGTCGCCGGCCGTGACGGAACGGAGCGCGCCAGCGATGCGACCCCTCCTCTGCCTGCTTGCCCTGATGCTCCCCGGCGCCGCGCTCGCGCAGCCGCAAGCCGCTCCCCCCGAGCGCGCCGCGACCCGGCCGCTCCTGGACGAGCGCTTCACCGAGGCCGCCCAGAAGCAGGCCGAGGAATCGGCGGCGCGCCAGGGCGCGTTCGACCGGCGCATCGCCGAGCGCGGCGCCCGCGCCGCCCGCTCGATCTGCAACGGCTGCGGCGGCGTCGACGGCGCTCCGGTCGGGCGCGTCACCCCGCCGGGAATGCGGCGCGAGCGGGCCGAGGCCGGCCTGCCCCTCGATCCGGCGCAGGCTCCGCTGGACTGAGCCTTAGAGACGCCGACCTGATTGCATCAGGTCGGCGTCTCTAAGATCTTGTTTTGCCGCGCATTCTTTCGACGAACCGGTATCCACTTCGTCGGAATGCGCTCTAGAGCATCGGCCCGAAAGGTGGATGCCGGCTTTCGGAAAAAAGCCGATGCGGCATAACAACTTAGACAATCGTCCTGGATTTCATGTCCAGGACGATTGTCTAAGCCACCGCCGCGGGCTTGGCGCGAAACAGCGCGGCGCAGCCGGTGTCGCGATGCATGCTCAGGATCGAGGCGCGGTCGATCTCGGGATTGGCGGCGAGCACCCGGCGCACGTCCTCGACCAGCAGCGAATAGCGCTCGGAATCGTAGTTCTTCTCCAGCGGGCTGACGGCGATGTAGGCCTCGACCACGAGGACGCGCTCGGCCCGCTCCTTGGTGACGTCGACGGCGATCCAGGCGGCTTTGACGAGGCGGTTGGCGGCAAGCATGGGACGACCCTCCGATGCCGCCGTGTGCTCCGACGGCTTGTCTGACGATCATGGACCCGCTTGCGGGCCGTGCCAAGTTGTCGTGCCGGTTCTGCAGAGCATTCGGCGGCGATGAGTTCAGTCCCATGCGTCCCGCCCCGGAGCCGTCACCCGCGAAAATGCCCGCGATGCGGTTGATCGCGGCGCGTCGGCGCGGGAGAGCGGGGCGATGACCCGCTCGCTCCTCGCCTTCTCCGCCGCCGCGCTCGCCGAAATCGGCGGATGCTTTGCGTTCTGGGCCTGGCTGCGGCTCGGCCGCTCGGTCTGGTGGGTGGCGCCGGGCCTCGCCTCGCTCGCTCTGTTCGCGTTCCTGCTGACGCTCGTCGAGAGCGAGGCCGCGGGCCGCGCCTACGCGGCCTATGGCGGGGTCTACGTCGCGGCCTCGATCCTGTTGCTGTGGCTGGTCGAGGGGCACCGGCCCGACCGGTTCGACCTCGCGGGCGGCGCGATCTGCCTGATCGGGATGGCGGTGATCCTGTTCGCGCCGCGGGGGAGCTGAGGGCTCCCACGGCCCCCTTCCCGCCATCACACCTGAATCACCCGGATGTTGTTGGTGTTGCCGAGCGTGTGGAACGGGATGCCGGCGGCGGCCACGATCATGTCGTGCTCCTTGGCGAACCCCTCCTCGCGGGCGTGGCGGGCGGCCTCGTTCGTCATCTCCTCGTAGGAATCGACGTCGGCCGTGTGGACGCTGTGCGTGCCCCAGAGCAGGCTGAGGCGGCGCGAGGTCTCGCGGCTGGGCGTCAGCGCCAGGATCGGCACCGCCGGGCGCTTGCGCGCCACCCGCGCCGCGGTGGTGCCGCTCGTGGTGTAGGCCGCGATCGCCTTCGCCTGGATCGCCTCGGCCAGCACCGCGGTCGCGGTCGCGACGGCATGCGGCGGGGTCTCCTCCTCGCCGGGCTCGGAGGCCGCGACGATGGAGCGGTAGAGCTTGTGCCCCTCCACCGAGCGGATGATGCGGTCCATCATCGCCACCGCCTCGACCGGATAGCGGCCTGTGGCCGATTCCGCCGAGAGCATCACGGCGTCCGCGCCGTCGTAGATCGCGGTCGCCACGTCCGAGGCCTCGGCGCGGGTGGGGGCCGGGGCGTTCACCATCGAGTCGAGCATCTGGGTCGCCACCACCACCGGCTTCACCGCGAGCCGGCAGGCGCGGATCAGTTCCTTCTGGCGGCCCGGCACGTCCTCGTGCGGGATCTCCACGCCGAGATCGCCGCGGGCGACCATCACGGCGTCGGAGAGGCGGATGATGTCCTCGATCCGGTCGAGCGCCTGCGGCTTCTCGATTTTCGACATGATGCCGGCCCGGTCCCCGATCAGGCCGCGGGCCTCCAGCACGTCGGAGGGCGTCTGCACGAAGGACAGCGCCACCCAATCGACGCCGAGTTCCAGGCCGAAGGCGAGGTCGGCGCGGTCCTTTTCCGTGAGCGGCGAGAGGTCGAGGAGCGTGCCGGGCAGGTTCACGCCCTTGCGGTTCGAGATGATGCCCGCGGTGACGACCTCGGCCTCGATGGTATCGGATTCGACGACGACGACGCGCACGCGCACCCGGCCGTCGTCGATCAGCAGGTCCTGGCCCGGCACCACGGCGGCGAAGATTTCCGGGTGATGCAGCGGGATCGCGTCCTTGCCGCCCTCCGCGCCCTCCAGCACGAAGCGCACCCGCTCGCCCGCATTTAGATCAAGGCGCCCGTCGCGCACGGTGCCGACGCGGATCTTCGGGCCCTGCAGATCCTGCAGGATGCCGATCGGGCGCCCGACCTCGGCCTCCAGCGCACGGATGGCCGCGTGGACCCGCGCGTGGTCGGCCTGGACGCCGTGGCTAAAGTTGAGGCGGAAGGTATCGACGCCGGCCAGGAACAGGGCCTTCAGCATCTCCGGCGTGTGGGTCGCCGGTCCGACGGTGGCGACGATCTTGGCGTAGCGGTGACGGCGCATGGTTGGCTCGGCCGGGGGGGCCGCCTCTGCGAGGGGGAGTGGTAGGGCGGCTCAGAACACGTGGAACGACACGCCCGCCAGAAAGCTCTTCTCTTCCGTGCCCTTGAAATCGACGCGCTCGATGTTGCCGAACTTGTTGTGCCAGTACTGGAAGCCGATGAAGGCATCGACGCGATTCGGCTGGTCGTAGAACAGCTGGCCGATGTCGAGCACGAGGTTGGTGCGCGACAGGAATTCGAGGCCGGTCTTCGGGTTGAAGGCGAAGGCCGCCGGGTTGGTGACGCCGCGGCCCTTCGGCAGGACGACGTTGTTGAAGCCCGCGATCCGCAGCGGCAGGCCGGTGAAGGTGAGCGGGAAGCTGTAGACGAGTTCGAATTCCGGCACGGTGTCGAAGCTCACCGCGCGGTCGGGGGCGACGTTGAAGCCGTTGCGGTTCCACTCCTTGTAGGCGTGGACCGACAGGTTGAGGAAGCCGACCGGCACGTCGAAGGCGAAGTTCAGGCCGCCGACCACGTCGCGCTTCTTCGGGCCGAACGGCGAGTTCTGCGCGTTGGCGTCGAACCCGAAGGACAGCGACACGTCCTTGACGATCCCGGGGATCGTGAAGGTCTTGGTGCCCGACAGCGCGTTGAGGCTCAGCGTGCCGCGATAGAGGCCGTAGGCTTCGGTGTTGCCGTAATCGTAGGCCGCGAAGCCCCCCGGCGCGTTGGTGGTGCCGGCGGGGAATTGCGAGCCGGATTTCAGGATGTCGAGGGCGAAGAAGTTGGTGCCGTAGGCCCAGGCGTCGGCATGCGCGATGCCGAGGATGTGCTTGGGGGCGTCGCGGTTGCGAAAGCTGCCGTCGGCTTCCCGCACCTGGCTGCCGGGGTTCGCCGCCGGGTACTGGTAGCGGTAGCTGATCTGGGTGTCGCTGAAGACGAAGAACGGGATTTCCTTCACCGGGGCCGCGTCCGGCGGCACGATCCCGGAGGGGAGGTCGGCGGCCCCTGCGCGGACGACCGAGAAAAGCGCGAGCGAAGCGGCCGCGAGCCAGCGTGCGAGCATGAAATCCCCCTCCCGTTGTGCCGGCTTTGCCGGTCCCCCTCCTGGCTCGGGCGGCGTCGTCACGCCGCCCGAGCGGTCGTGATCACTTGCCCTGGCCGATTTCGTGCGCGGCCATCCGCTCCAGCGCGCGCACCATCGCCGAATGGTCCTGATCGCCCCCGCCGTTCGCCGCGCAGGCGTTGAACAGCTCCAGCGCAGTCGCGGTGTTGGGGAGCGCCACGCCGAGCGTGCGCCCGCCCTGGAGCGCGAGACCGAGGTCCTTGCGGTGCAGGTCGATCCGGAAGCCGGGGTCGAAGGTGCGCTTCACCATCCGCTCGCCGTGCACTTCGAGGATGCGCGAGGCGGCGAACCCCCCCATCAGCGCTTCTCGGACGCGGGCCGGATCGGCGCCCGCCTTGGAGGCGAAGACCAGCGCCTCGCCGACCGCCTCGATGGTGAGCGCGACGATGATCTGGTTGGCGACCTTGGTGGTCTGGCCGTCGCCGTTTCCGCCGACGAGCGTGATGTTCTTGCCCATCGCCTCGAACAGGGGCTTGGCTTTAGCGAAGGCGTCTTCCGGCCCGCCGACCATGATGGTGAGGCTGCCGGCCCGCGCGCCGACCTCGCCGCCGGAGACCGGCGCGTCGAGATAGGCCGAGCCCAACTCGTCGATGCGCTTCGCGAAGCCGCGGGTGGCGATGGGGTCGATCGAGCTCATGTCGATCACGATCTTCTTGGAGTTGCCCAGGCCCTCGGCGACGCCATCGGCCCCGAACAGGACCTCGGCCACCTGCGGCGTGTCGGGCAGCATGGTGATGACGATGTCGGCCCGCTCGGCGACCTCGCGGGCGGAAGTGCAGGCCGTGCCGCCGGCGGCGATGAGGTCTTGCGGCACCGCGCGGCGGCTCTTGAGGAAGAGCGTGTGGCCCGCCTTGATCAGGTTCTCCGCCATGGGGCGGCCCATGATGCCGAGGCCGATGAATCCGATGGTTGCCATGTGATGTGTCCTTGGAATGGGAGGCAGCTCGAGGCCGAACCGGTGCGATGGCTGCGGCTCTCCCACCCTCCCCCTCATCCTGAGGTGCTCCGCGCAGCGGAGCCTCGAAGGAGGGCTCCAGGGATCGCTGAGACTTCTGGAGCCCTCCTTCGAGGCTGAGCTGACGCTCAGCACCTCAGGATGAGGGGGTCGGGTGGGAGAGGCGGGTTCTCAGCCCCGGTACGGCGCGAACCAGCCGAGGCCGTCGCTGGTCGTCGTGGCGGGGCGGTACTCGCAGCCGATCCAGCCGCGGTAGCCGATGGCGTCGAGGTGGCGGAACAGGAACGGATAGTTGATCTCGCCGGTGCCGGGCTCGTTGCGGCCGGGATTGTCGGCGAGCTGGATGTGGGCGATGCGCGGCAGGTTCTCTTGAATCGTCCGCGCGAGATCGCCCTCCATGATCTGCATGTGATAGGCATCGTACTGCACGAAAAGGTTGTCGGAGCCGACCTCCTCGATCAGCGCCGCGGCCTGACGCGTGTTCGTCAGGAAGAAGCCCGGGATGTCGCGGGTGTTGATCGGCTCGATCAGCAGGCGGATGCCGGCCTTCTTCAGCTCGCCTGCCGCATGGCTGAGGTTTTCGCGCAGGGTGTCGTGCAGGCGGGCGTGCTCCACGCCTTCGGGCGCGATGCCGGCGAGGCAGTTGATCTGCCGGCAGCCCAGCGTGCCGGCATAGTCGATGGCGCGGGCCACGCCCTCGCGGAATTCTTGCCGGCGCTCGCCCAGCACGGCGATGCCGCGCTCGCCCGCGTCCCAATTCCCCGCGGGCAGGTTGTGCAGCACGAGGCTCAGTTCGTGGCGCACGAGGCGCTCGTGGATCGCCTCCTTCGTGAACGCATAGGGGAACAGGAACTCGACGCCGCGAAAGCCCGCGCGGGCGGCCTCGCCGAAACGGTCGAGGAAGTCGTGCTCGGTGTAGAGCATGGTGAGGTTGGCGGCAAATTGGGGCATGATCCGACTTTCGTCTCTGCCGTCATTCGGGGCCGCGAAGCGGAACCCGGAATCCACGATGGGGCGCGGCGCTTGACCGTGGATTCCGGGTTCCTGCCTGCGGCGAGCCCCGGAATGACGGGGTTGAGTTTTTCTAGGCCGCGACGGGCGCGGGAAGCGTCTGGCTGGACTTCAGCGACAGCTCCGGATCGAGGCAGAGAATCTCCTCGAACTCGTTGATGCCGTCGACCTCGGTGCCCATGCTGATGTTGGTGACGCGCTCCAAGATGAATTCGAGCACGACCGGGACCTGATGCTCCGCCATCAGCGCCTCGGCGCGGGCGAAGGCGTCCTTGAACTCGTTGGGGCTCTTCACCCGGATCGCCTTGCAGCCTAAGCCTTCGGCGACCGCGACGTGATCGACGCCGTAGCCCGGCACCGCGTCGCCCTCAGGGCGCGCGTTGATGTTGTCGAAGGCGAGGCTGACCTCGAAATCCATCCCGAAGCCGCGCTGCGACTGCCGGATCAGGCCGAGATACGAGTTGTTCACGACGACGTGGAGGTAGGGCAGCTTGTGCTGCGCCCCGACCGCCAGCTCCTCGATTAGGAACTGGAAGTCGTAATCGCCCGACAGCGCGACGATCTTGCGGTCCGGGTCGGCGGCGCGCACGCCGAGCGCGGCGGGCAGGGTCCAGCCGAGCGGGCCGGCCTGGCCGCAATTGATCCAGTGGCGCGGATGGTGGACGTGCAGGAACTGCGCGCCCGCGATCTGCGACAGGCCGATGGTGGTGACGTAGCAGACGTCGCGGCCGAACGCCTCGTTCATCTCCTGATAGACCCGCTGGGGCTTCAGCGGCACCTGATCGAAGTGGGACTTGCGCAGCATCGCCCGCTTGCGGTGGGCGCAGGAAGAGGCCCAGACGGCGCGGTCGCGCAGCTCTTCCCGCGCCTTCAGGTCGCGAGCGACGGCGATGAATTCGCGCAGAGCCGCGCCGGCATCCGAGACGATGCCGAGATCGGGGCCGAAGACGCGGCCGATCTGGGTCGGCTCGATATCGACGTGAACGAAGGTGCGGCCCTTCGTATAGACCTCGACCGAGCCGGTGTGCCGGTTGGCCCAGCGGTTGCCGATGCCGAGGACGAAATCGGATTCGAGGAAGGTGCGGTTGCCGTAGCGGTGGCTCGTCTGCAGCCCGACCATGCCGGCCATCAGCGGATGGTCGTCGGGGATCGCGCCCCAGCCCATCAGGGTCGGGATGACGGGCACGCCGGTCAGCTCGGCGAACTCGACCAGCAGGTCGCAGGCATCCGCGTTGACGATGCCGCCGCCGGCCACGATCAGCGGGCGCTCGGCCGCCTGGAGCATGGCGATCGCGCGCTCGGCCTGACGGCGCGAGCAGGCGGGCTTGTAGGGCGTAAGCGGCTCGTAGGACTCCGCGTCGAACTCGATCTCGGCGACCTGAACGTCGATCGGCAGGTCGATCAGGACCGGGCCGGGGCGGCCCGAACGCATCAGGTGGAAGGCGTGTTGGAACACCTGTGGGACCAGCGCCGGCTCGCGGACCGTGACGGCCCACTTGGTGACGGGCTTGGCGATCGACTCGATATCGACGGCCTGGAAGTCTTCCTTGTGGAGCTTGGCCCGCGGCGCCTGCCCGGTGATGCACAGGATCGGGATCGAATCGGCCGACGCCGAGTAGAGACCGGTGATCATGTCGGTGCCGGCGGGGCCGGAGGTGCCGATGCAGATGCCGATATTGCCGGCCTTGGCCCGGGTGTAGCCTTCGGCCATGTGCGAGGCGCCCTCGACGTGGCGGGCCAGCACATGGCGGATCGTGCCGCGTGCCCGCAGCGCCGAATAGAGCGGGTTGATCGCGGCGCCCGGAACGCCGAAAGCACAATTCACGCCCTCGCGTTCCATGACGAGAACCGCGGCATCGATCGCGCGCATCTTGGGCACGGCGTCCTCCTTTTTTATGACTTTTTGTTTTTACTCTACTTGGACTGATCGCTGAAGACCGGCGGTTCGATTTGATTTATTCCGTCCGAGAATAACCGAATATTGCCGTCCCGCTCCTGCCACCATGCGCCGCGCAGGCGCGGGGCGAGATGGCGGATCAGCGCCGTGACCTTGCGCGGCACGAGCTTGGGCGAGGGGAACACCGCGTAGAGTTCCTGATCGGGCAGGACGTAGCCGGGCAGGCACTCCGTGAGGTCGCCCGTCTCGATCGCCCCTTGCGCGACGTAGCGGGGCAGGATCGCCACGCCGAGGCCGGAGCGCGTCGCCGAGAGCAGGGTCGGCAGGTTGTTGGAGCGCAGGCAGCCGCGCACGCTCGCCGCGTGGGTGCGCCCGTCAGCGGTCCGCATCTGCCAGACGGCGTCGCCCTGCACGCTCGAATAGACGATGCAATCGTGCCCCCGGAGGTCGTCGGGCGTAGCCAGCGGCTTGGCGCGGGCGAGGTAGCTATGCGCCGCCACCATCACCCAGGGATTGGCGCCGAGATAGCGTCCGCCGAGCGAGGAATCGGTGAGCCGGCCCATGCGCAGCGCCACGTCGATGCCGCGGGCGATGAGATCGACGTAAGCGTCCTCGCAGGTGAGATCGACCCGGAGCCGCGGGTTGGCCGCGATGAACGGCAGCAGCATCGGCCCCAGCACTGCCTCACCGAAGGCGACCGAGGTGGAGATGCGCAGCGTGCCGTCGAGTTCGGCGTCGTGCCGGCGGACCAGTCCTTCCGCCTCCTCGATCTGGCGCAGGATGGCGCGGCAGGTCTCGTAATAGAGCTTGCCGGCCTCGTTGAGGGTGAGGCCGCGAGTGTTGCGGTTGATCAGCCGCGTGCCGAGACGGTTCTCCAGCCACGCCACCGTCTTGGTGACGGTGGATTGAGCGATCTCAAGATCCTCGGCGGCGCGGGAGAAGCTGTTCAGCTCCGCCACGCGGACGAAGACGCGCATGCCGGTCAGTTGGTCCATGGCAGGGGCTCCAACAACGGGCCGAACCTTCCCTCTCCCCTCCGCGGGAGAGGGTGGCCCCCGAAGGGGGTCGGGTGAGGGGAGCGACGGTTCAGCTTGGCCGCGCTCGACTCGGATTCTCCGGAAGCGTGGTTCCCCTCTCCCGCCCGCTCCGCGGGCACCCTCCCCCGCAGAGGGGGGAGGGTTTCGCGTGGCGATTTTTTCGGGAGGGACATCACTCGCCCGCCGCGTGGCGCGTGGTCAGCGTCGTGCGCACGCTCGCCACATCCTGCGCCCGCACCGTCGGCGCCTGGCCGCCCCACTCGGCCCGCATCCAGTTCGTTAGATCGGCCATGGCCGCATCGTCGAGGTCGGCGGAAAAGCCCGGCATCGCCTCCATGCGCTCGCCGTTCGGAAAGCTCTGGGCCGGCAGGCCGGCGAGCACCGCGCGGATGAAGCCCGAGGCGCTGGCGGTGCGCAGGGAGGCGTTGCCGCGCATCGGCACCGAGACGTGTGGGATGCCCTCCCCCTTCGCGCCATGGCAGCCGGCGCAGAGGCCGGCATAGGTTTTTTCCGCGCGCGCCGTGACGTCGGCCGCCACCGGCGCAGGGGTCGGCAGGGCGGGCGGCGCCTCCTCCGGTAGAGAGTCGCGGTCGAACAGGTAGGCGGACATCGCCGTGAGGTCGGCCCGGTCTATGTGGCGGGTCGAGAAATGCACCACGTCGAACATCTGGTGCGTCGCCGAGCCCTGCGCCGAGAGGCCCGAGCCCATGAAGGTCGCGAGGCTCGCGGGCGAAAACCCCATCCGGGTCAGCCCGGCGGGGGTGATGTCGGGCGCCTCCAGCCCCTCGATCACCGCGCCGGTGAGCGCTTGGCTGGTGCGAAGGCCCTGGGTGAGGTCGCGCGGGGTGTGGCACTCGCCGCAATGGCCGAGCGCTTCGGTGACGTAGCGGCCGCGGTTCCATAGTTCGGAGCGCTTCGGATCGGGCTCTGCGACCGAGGCGGGGAGGTTCAAAAAATTCCAGGCGGCGAGGGTCCAGCGCTGGTCGAACGGGAAGGCGAGGCCGTTCTTGAGGTTGCCCACCGGCATCGGCGCGCGGGTCGTCATGTAGGCATAGAGCGCATCGACATCGCCCTCGCTCATGCCGCGATAGGACGTGTAGGGCATGGCCGGGTAGAGGTGACGCCCGCCCGGCGCGATGCCGTCGCGCAGCGCCCGGTGGAACTCGGCCCGGCTCCAGCCGCCGATGCCCTCGCGGCTCGGCGAGATGTTGGTGGCGTGGATCACGCCGAACGGCGTCTCGAACGGCATGCCACCGGCCCACGGGGCACCGCCGCGGGCGGTGTGGCAGGCGTAGCAATCGGCCGCCGCCGCGACCTTGGCGCCGTGGGGCGCCAAGGCTTTGATCTGCTCGGCGGTGAGCGGCGTCTCGACGGCGCTTGAGACGACGCTGCGGTTGAGCGCGCCGGAGAACACGAGGCCGGCCAACGCAGTACCGCCGACAGCCAGACCGGCGAAAGTCAGAAAAAATTTGCGCATCGGCGGCCTCACGCAGTCACGAGGCCGGGGGTGGCGAGCACGAGGTCGCGCACGGCCGCGTGGTAGCGGACGTATCCGGTGCAGCGGCAGATATGCGGGTCGAGCGCTTCCGTGACGACGCGCTCCACCGCCTCGCGCGGCACGGGGGCCGCCTTCAGCCGCTCGATCAGCACGGTCGCGGCGGTGACGAAGCCCGGCGTGCAGTAGCCGCACTGGAACGCGAAGCCCTCCACGAAAGCCTGCTGCACCGGCGACAGCGTCAGGCTGCCGTCGGGGTTCTGCCGGGCATGGCCCTCGACGGTTCGGACCGTCTTGCCCTCGAACCAGTGGGCGCCGGTGATGCAGGTGCGCACCTCCCGCGGAAGCTTGCCGGGCTCCTCCACCATCACGGTGCAGGCGTTGCAGATGCCCTGGCCGCAGCCCATGCGGGCCCCGGTGAGGCCAAGCCATTCGTGCAGGAATTCCTGCATCGAGACGCCTTGCGGCACCGGCATGGTCACCGGCTTGCCGTTGACGGTGAGCGAGAGGGTTTGGGATTTCGGCAGGGCGGTCATGCCAGCACCTCGCGGATGTGCTCGGGGCGGATGGGCAGGCTGTGGAAGCGGTGGCCGATGGCGTGCGCCACCGCGTTGGCGAGCGCGGGCACGACGGCGATCATCACCACCTCGGCGATGCCCTTCGGCGGATCGGTCTCGGAGAGCGGGGGGAGGATCTCGACGGTCTGGTTCCAGACCGCGACGTCCTTCGAACGGGGTAGCTCGTAGCGGTTCCAGTTCCACGTGCCGTCGCCGGGCCCATTCTCGTAGAGCGGCAGGAACTCCTTGAGCGCGTGGCCGATGCCCATGGCGAGGCCGCCCTGGATCTGGCCCGAGACCAGTTCGGGCACGATCTGCCGCCCGCATTCGAGGATCGAGTGGTGCGAGAGGATCGTCACCGTGCCGCTGCCGGTATCGACGGCGACCTCGGCCAGCGTCGCCATCGGCGCGTAGTAGGTGGTGCCGACGTTGTTGCGCTGGGTGGGCGGATAGAACACCGCCGCGCGCTCGACGAAGTGCCAGCCGCCGGTGGTCATCAGGGCCTGCCGCTCGGGTGGGGCGCCCGCGCCGTAGCGGAGCGCCAGGGCATCGATGGGCAGCCGCGTGCGGCCGGTGCCCGGAAGCTCGAACTCGGCCTCTGTCCATTGCCAGCGGTTGAAGGTGTGGAGCGTGACGCCGACCGGCAGGCCGAGCCGGTGGGCCTCCGCCGCCACCGCCTCCAGCTTCAGGGGCGGCAGGCCCGAACCCGAGACCTTGCCGTCGGCGAGCCGCAGTTCGTCCGGCCGCATCGTATGGTACGAGGCGAGCGAACCGCCGCCGAAGCCGCGGCCCCAGAGCGAGCGCGCGGCGGGCCAGAGGGCGTGATCGCGTAAGATGCGGGCGGCGCTGCGCGTGGCGTGGCCGAGGTAGTAGGCCGAATTCGTCGCGCTCATCGGCGAGGTGAAGCGCGGCGTCCAGCGCGGGTTCTTCGACAGCCGATCCTCCTCTGCCTGAGGCGTGGTGTAGGGCTGGTCGCTCGTCTCCAGCGGCATCTGCGGCCAGCGCACGACGCCGAACTCGGTCGTCTCCGGCACGCGCCCCAGAATCTCGCCGACCATCACGGCCTGCGAGGTGGTGACGCCCGGCCCCATCTCGTGGGCGACGTGGCGGAGCGTCAGGCGGCCCTGCGGGTCGATCTCGAGCGAGGCGAGTGCGGCCTCGGCGCCGGTGCCGTAATCCTTGTGGACCTGGGCGAAGCCGACGCCGTAGCGCTTGCCCGGATTCGCCGCCTCGTAGGCCGCCTTCTTCGCCTGCCGCTCGCGCCAGAGCGGATGGGCCGCGGCCTTCTCCAGGATTTCGTCGTTGCGCAGCGCGCCCGCCGGCACCGCGCCCTGGCTGTTGCGCTGTCCGGTGCGGAACACGTTGGCGAGCCGCAGTTCGATGGCGTCGCGGCCCAGCAGCTCGGCGGCTTCGTCCACCAGCATCTCGGTGGCCGACATGGTCTGGAGCGTGCCGTAGCCCCGCGTCGAGCCCGCCTCGACCGCGCGCGACGCCAAAGCCACCGCCTGGAAGTCGCTTTTGGGCAGATAGTAGATCGACTGCGCCGCGGTCGCGCCGACGAAGGACACCGACATCGAGAAGTTCGGGCGCCCGCCCCCGTCGCAGACGTAGCGCCCGGTCATCGCCCCGAACCGGCCGCTCGCGCGGTCGATCATCAGGGCGGTGTCCATCCGGAAGCTGTGGCGCTTCAGGCCGTTCTGGAACTGCTCGAACCGGTCGTTGGCGAGCCGCACCGGCCGGCCCTCGCCGTAGAGGCCGGCGAGCACGCAGAGCAGCGGATGGAGGTGGTGGTCCTTGGTGCCGTAGCCGACCGTATAACCGGCCTTCAGGTCGATCGCGGAGACCGGGAAACGCGAGGCCTTCACCAGGGCGGCGGCCTGCTCGGCCACCTCGTAGGGGCCTTGCGTCGCCATCATCAGGTGGAGCGTGCCGGTCCCTGCGTCGTACCAGACGTTGCCGTTGTCGGCCTCCATCGCCGAGGCATCGACCGATTGCGAAAAGTAGGAGCGCTTGAGGACGAGCGCGTCCGGCCCCGCCGCCGCGATCTCGGCGGCGATCTCGTCCGCCGCCGCCATGCCGCGGGCGAACGGTCCGTCCGTTCCGGCCGCGGGCCAGGCCGGCGCGTCGCCCTTGAAGCTGGCAAAGATCGGCGCGTCGCGGTAGGGCGAGAAGCGGTCGTCGCCCTCCGGCCCGTCGCCCTCGATCCGCACCCAGCGGGTCGCGCCGTAATGCGCGGGCGCGGCGTAGGCCGTGGTCTCGCCGTAGCGCACCACGTCCTCGTCGAAGCGCAAAGTCCGCTTGGCCGCCGCGTAGCGCGGGTAGTCGTGGTAGATCAGCAGCGCCACCGGCTGGCCGAGCAGCCGCGGGGTCTCGCCCTTGGGCACCAGGAAGCGGTCGCCGAAGAAGTCCGGGTGAGGCGGCACGGCGAGCCCGTCCTTGACGAGGTCCTCGTGCAGGACCAGCCGGTCGGGCTGGAGCGCGTCACCCAGCCCCGAGAGGTCGAGCCCCTCGAAGCGGCGATCCGCCTTGGTCGCGGCGATCAGGAAGGCGTGGGCCTGATTGTCGGGCCAGCCGGCGATGTCGCGGGCGCGGTAATCGCGGGTGAAGGTCTTGGCGCCGGTCACCTTGGCGACCGCATCGAGCCGGGTGCGGGGCTTGCCCCCCGCGATCCAGCCGGGGCCCGGCGCCGCCTCGACGAGGCGGGCTTCGGCCGGGGTGCCGCGCAGGAGCGACACCTTGATGGCGATGCCGGCGGCGGCACTCCCGCGCAGGAAGCCCCGGCGCGACAGGTGGGGGGTCGAGGCTTCCATGATGCTCTCCCTCAGGCGGCGCGGCCGAGCGCGGCCGGACCCGGCGTCGGCGAGTTGGCGGGCGTCGGCGCGCCGTTGGCGTCGTGGGTCTTGGAAGGCTGGCCGAGGCGGTCGGAATTGAGGAACAGGTTCAAGAGGATCGCGCTGATGCAGCCGAGCGTGATGCCGCTGTGCAGGATCGGCCCGGTCCAGTCCGGCATGGTGGCGGCAAAGAAGTTCGGCGCTGCCATCGGGATCAGCGACAGGCCGATGGAGACGGCGACGACGATCTGGTTGCGACGATCCCCGAGATCCGTTTCGCCGACGATCTTGAGCCCGGCGGACGCTACCATGCCGAAGATCACGATGCCGGCGCCGCCGAGCACGGCCGGCGGGATCGAGGCGACGACGAAGGCGAGCTTCGGAAACAGGCTGACCGCGAGGATGATGAAGCCGGAAGCCGCCGTGACGTAGCGGCTGCGCACCCGCGTCATGTTCACGAGGCCGACGTTCTGCGAGAACGAGGTGTGCGGGAAGGTGTTGAATACGCCCGCGATCAGCGTCGAGAGCGAGTCGGCCATCAGGCCGCGGGTCAGGGTCGGCTTATCGACCGGCTTGCCGACGATGTCCCCGACCGCGAGGAACATGCCGGTCGATTCGACCAGCGTGACCATCATGACGATGCACATCGCCACCACCGCCGAGAGATGGAAGGTCGGCCAGCCGAACTTGAACGGCGCGACGAGTTCGATGACGGGGCGGGCGGCGAGGCCCTCCAGGTTGAACAGCCCGAGCGGCCAAGCGACGAGCAGCCCGGCAACGAGGCCGATCAGCACGGCGATGTTGGCCACGAACCCGCTGGCGTAGCGGCTGACCAAGAGGATCACGCCGAGCACGAGGCCGGCGACCGCGAGATGCACCGGCGCGCCGAAATCGGTCGCCGCCGCGCCGCCGCCGGCCCATTTGATGCCTACGGGTAAGAGCGTGACGCCGATGATCAGGATCACCGTGCCGGTCACGAGCTGCGGGAAGAACGCCGCGAGGCGATAGAAGAACGGCCGCATGGCCAGCCCGAACAGGCCCGCCGCGATGGTGGCGCCGAAGATGCCGGGCAAGCCGATGGCCGGGTCCTGCGCCATGGCCACCATCGGCCCGACCGAGGCGAAGCTGACGCCCATGATGATCGGCAGGCGCACGCCGAAGCCCGGCATCCCGAGGCTCTGGATCAGGATGGCGAGGCCGGTGACGAACAGATCGCAGTTGATCAGGAAGGCGACCGTCTCGGCCGAGAGGTTGAGCGCCGCGCCGATGATCAGCGGCGGCGCCACCGCGCCGGCGCTCATCACCAGCACGTGTTGCATGCCGTAGGCGGCGAGTTTGGGGATCGGCAGCATCGCGTCGACCGCATTGGTCTCCGCTGCCGCCTTGGGGGCGTCAGTCATGGGACGTTCCTCGCTGGTGGGCCAAGGTTTTTTGGCGTCTTGGCGCAGAGCATCCGGGCTCACGGATGCGCGGTGGATCGTCGGGCGTCTTTTCGTTCGCGCCTCTGGCGATCCGCTAGGCGGCTCAGCTTCCGCGATAGGTGCTGTAGCCGTAGGGGGAGATCAGGAGCGGCACGTGCAGATGGGCCGGGCCTTGCGCCGCGATGCGGAAGCGCACCGGCACGATGTCGAGGAAGGCGTCATCGCCGCCGAAATAGTTTTGGACCTCGAAGGCGATTTCGTAGGCGCCGGGCGCCATCTCGTCGCCGGAAAGCAGCGGCGCGTCGCACCGCCCGTCCGAATTGGTCGCGACCGTCTTGAGATGGGTGCGCGCCTCGCCCTCGATGCGGGTGAGATGCAGCGTCACCCCCGCGGCCGGGCGGCCGGTCGAGGTGTCGAGCACGTGGGTCGTGAGCCGGCGGGTGGCTTGCGTCTCGTTCGATGCGGTGCTCATCGGCCGGTTCCCCCTGTGGTGGCCGCCCGGCGGCGGCAAGCTCGGCAGGCATGCGATGTCGGCTAACCTGCTCTGCGACACTTGCAGATCGGGCCGCGCGCACCATCCCGGCTTTTCGGGAACAGCTTCGAAAAACTCCGAACAATGCGATCGCGCCCGCGGCGGTATCGTGCTTGCACGAACCGTTCCGCCGGCTGCACTCAACGGGGACCCTCATGCACGCATCGCTTCACACCACCCGCGACATGATCGGCTACGGCCGCGAGGTGCCGAAGGCGGATTGGCCCGGCGGCGCCCGGATCGCGGTGCAGATCGTGCTCAACTACGAGGAGGGCGGCGAGAACTGCCTCCTGCACAGCGACGCGGCCTCCGAGGCGTTCCTGTCCGAGATCGTCGGCGCGCAGCCCTGGCCGGGGATGCGCCACATGAACATGGAGTCGCTCTACGAGTACGGTTCGCGCGCCGGCTTCTGGCGGCTGTGGCGGCTCTTCACCGAGCGCAAGGTGCCGGTTACCGTGTTCGGCGTCGCCACGGCGCTCGCCCGCAACCCGGACGCGGTCGCCGCCATGCGCGAGGCCGAGTGGGAGATCGCCAGCCACGGCCTCAAGTGGATCGACCACCGCGACATGACCCGCGCCGAGGAAGCCGCGCAGATGGACGCGGCGATTCGGCTCCACGAGGAAGTCACCGGCTCGGCCCCGCTCGGCTGGTACACCGGCCGCTCCTCGGTCAACACGCTCGAACTCGGCCTGGAGCGAGGCTTCGCCTACCTCTCCGACGCCTACGCCGACGACCTGCCCTACTGGCTGCACGGCAAGGCCGGCACCGGGCTCGTGGTGCCCTACACGCTGGACGCCAACGACATGCGCTTCGCCACGCCCCAGGGCTTCAACACCGGCGAGCACTTCTTCACCTACCTGCGCGACACCTTCGACGCGCTCTATACTGAGGGCGCCACCGCGCCGAAGATGATGTCGGTCGGCCTCCACTGCCGCCTCGTCGGCCGGCCGGGACGCATCGCGGCGATTACCCGCTTCCTCGACCACGTCGCCGCCCATGACGGCGTGTGGCTGACCCGCCGCATCGACATCGCCCGCCACTGGGCCGAGCGGCACCCGGCCCCGGCTCTCAAGCCCAGCACGATGAGCGCGTCGCAGTTCCTCACCCGCTTCGGCGACATCTTCGAAGACACGCCGGAGATCGCGCTCCAGGCTTGGGCCTCCGGCCTCACCGCCCGCGAGGACACGGCCGAGGGTTTGCACGCCGCCCTGGTCCAGGCGCTCCGCCACCAGCCGGCGGAGAACCAGCGCGCCCTGGTGCTCGCCCACCCCGAACTCGCCGGCCGCCTCGCCCAATCCGGCGGCCTCACCGACGCCTCCACCGCCGAACAGAGCAGCGCGGGCCTCGGCGCGCTGACGCCCGAGCAACTCGCCCAGTTCGAACGCCTCAACGCCGCCTACCGCGACCGCTTCGGCCTGCCCTTCGTCATGGCGATCAAGGGCCGCACGCGTGAGGAGATTTTGGCCGCGTTCGAGGACCGTCTGCGGAATGATGCGGAGCAGGAGTTGGCGGAGGCGCTGCGGCAGATTGAGCGGATTGCGTGGCTGCGGTTGAAGGATCGGTTGCCGGCGGCGGGGTGATTTTTGTTCGTTTGATCGCTTTGGCTTTCGCCTCACGCTGGCATCGCGAGGCGGAGCCGAAGCGATCCATGACGCGGGATACTAGGCAACGTTGCTCCATGAGACAAATTGATGCGAGCTGCACGTAATCCATTTGCGTAAAAATTATAATGCTGGCAAGGTAATCAAAGTCGTTTTAGATATCATTGCTCGACCTGATCTTCGCGAGATAATTTTCTTGAATTAAGCCATGCCTGCAGTGTAGGCGCGGGTTTGTCCATGTCCGTAATCAAGGTCTGTGACCATAAAATTGATTTTTCAAACACAGAAATACACTGCCATTCATTATTTTCGAAAAACCAGTGTTGAGCCTCTGGCATCAGATCGAAAGAGACTGGATGGAGCGCAAAGGGGTTGTGAAAAACTTCTATCTCAGCTGTCCATGGTTCATAGCCATGAGGCCATAATCCTCGATATTCATCGCTTGTAATGTCCAAGCAAAATGGAATACCCTCAAGGGCGCCAGGCTTTCTATCAAAAAATTTCCCTCGTCTAGTATATCGATAGCCCGCTGGTGCCCCGCCGCCGGAGATCGCTACTCTGTTTAATTTTGCTATGGAACAGGCATTGGAGAAAATAATCGCCGAAAGCTCAGCATGACTGTCGTTGGCAAATAATCCAGCTGAAAATTGAGTCGGTCCAAGAAGCGTCTTTCTATAAAATGGCACCGCTTGCATCTCGCCATCAATTTTGGCTACGTTCGCCCCTAATCCCATCAAATAGCCTAATAATCCCTCTCGGCTCCACAGCATTGAGCCTGATGCATGAAAATCTGCGATAGCTAAGATGAATAATTTTCCCGAAACATGAGGAAGCGAGTCGTAGCCTCGCCTCAGTTTGTTGCCAATTGTTTTGGCAAACCGTAGCGAGGCGTTGCCAAAGAAAACCTCTTCGCGCTCCGTCGGTACATCTGCGAAGGGTGCATTTACGTGATTGTAGGGCACTGGTGGGTTGGCTGTCACGGCTTCGACCCAGGCTTCATAGCCAAGAGCGTTCTCAATCCGAAAATCTGGCGACTCAAATGGCTGTTCGACGAGCAGGCCTTGTTCGCGAAACGAGGCGAGAAGGTGTGCTTCCCATAATCGTGTATGAAAATTCATAGTCTGGCAGTCGCTAACCCAATTGCGGTCAGGCTTCGGCAAGGCGAGGTAAAGCTGGTTTAAAGCCCATGCTGCAGGTGTCCGCTCTCGGGTTGCCAATAGTCGAAATATCTCGCTGGGTTCGCGCTCTCCGATATCAAACAAAGGGGGCCGCGCAGGAGAACCCGGCTGTATTGGTGCCGCAGGCAGATTGTCGTCCAGATCTGGCTTCATCGCGGCAACCGCAGTATCTATAGATAAAAACCCGATTTCCTTGCGAACGATAGACCATACTGAGTCTAATCGACGTCGCATTACGGTAATGCCGAATGTGTTGGCAGTATTTCCGCTGGTTACAATGCCGCAACTGCGCCCGTTGGCGCCGCACCAAGCGGCGATCGCCTGTTCGTCCCCAAAGTCGTGGCCTCGTGGGAGTGATAGCGTGTAAAAATCGAACTCCCATTGCGGAACTTCACGCATCGATTCACCCTATGAATATTCTGCCTCTTCCGGTTCGAATATGGAAATCAGACGCCATTTGTACGACCGAGCTGTGTGAATGCTGTGCCCTACCGCACCACCCGCTTCCCCACCAACCCCAACTGCCCCCCAACATACCCCCGCAAAGCCTCCACCGTCATCTCGACAAACGTCTTAGCCCGGTTCGGCAGCATTTTTCGCGAAGGGTACACCACCCCAAGTGTCACCGAAGTCGGCGGCGTCTCCGGCAAAACCGGCACCAACCGCCCGTCGGCGAGGTAGGGGGCCACCTCGTAGACCGGTTTGAGCACGATGCCCTGGCCCTGGAGCGCCCATTCGGTCAGCACGTCGCTGTCGTCGGCGTCGATGCGGCCGGAGACCGGGATCGTCAGCGCCTCGTCGCCATCGAGCAGGGTCCAGCGGAACTGCTCCGAGCCGGGGAAGCGCAGGAGCAGGCAGGAATGGTCCAAAAGGTCGGCCGGGGTCTCGGGGGCGGGGTTCGCGTCGAGATAGGCCGGTGACGCGCACAGCATTCGCTCGACATCGGCGACCTTGCGCAGGGTGAAGGTCGAATCGCGCATCTGCGACAGGCGCACCGCCACGTCCACCGCCTCCTGCACGAGGTCGAGCAGATGGTCGGACAGGCGCAGATGCACGTCGGCCTCGGCATGGCGCTCGCGGAAGGCCGGGATCAGCGGCGCCACCACGCGGCGCCCGAGGCTCAAGGGAGCCGTGACCTTCAGCGTGCCGCGCGGCGCCGCACCTTGCGTCTCGACGCTCTTCTCGGCCCGCTCTACGGAAGCCGCGACATCGAGGCAGCGGTCGTAGAAGACGCGGCCGGCCTCGGTCAGGTTCATCCGCCGGGTCGTGCGCGTCAGCAGCAGGCAGCCGAGATGCTCCTCAAGCGTCTGGATGCGGTAGCTGATCACCGATGGCGAAAGCCGCAGTGAGCGCCCGGCCGCGGAAAAGCTGCCCGTATCGGCCGCGCGCATAAAGATGCGGATCGATTCCAGCGACAACATTGCGGCCCCGCAGACTCCGACGGCGCCAGGCCGTGGCAGGACAATCGCATGGGCGGACGATCCTGGCCCCGTGTCAGCTTACGAAAAATTCGAAAACTGACAAGGAATTCCGCGGGCATACAAGCGGCCCGGCATCGCTAGGATCGGGGAAAGCATTCGGAGGGGTCGGCCATGGAGAGCTTCGTCTGGGAGTGGGGTAGCCTGCTGCTGCGCTGGCTGCACATCGTGGCCGCGATGGCGTGGATCGGCTCGTCGTTCTTCTTCATGCATCTCGACGCCTCGCTGAAGCGCACGCCGGACATCCCGGCGGGCGAAGGCGCGGCCGCGTGGCAGGTGCATGGCGGCGGCTTCTACGAGATGCGCAAGTATTTCGTCGCGCCCGAGCACCTTTCGCTCGATCTCACGTGGCACAAGTGGCAGGCCTACACGACCTGGCTCTCGGGCTTCGTGCTGCTCGCCTGGATCTACTACGCGCAGTCGAAGCTCTATCTGGTCGATCCCGCGGTGATGGACCTCTCGGCGCCCGCCGCGACGGCGGTCGGCATCGGCGCGCTGGCGTTGGGCTGGGTGATCTACGACCGCATCTGCCGCTCGCCGGTAGGCAAAAACGAATCCGGCCTCGCGGCGGTCGGGCTCGTTGTCATCACGGCCGCCGCCTTCGGCTTCGCCCAGGTGTTCAGCGGGCGCGGCGCGCTGATCCATACCGGCGCCCTGATGGCGACCTGGATGGCCGGCAACGTCTTCCTCGTCATCATCCCGAACCAGCGCAAGGTCGTGGCCGCCCTGATGAAGGGCGAGCGGCCGGACCCGAACCTGGGCAAGCAGGCCAAGCAGCGCTCGGCGCAGAACAACTACCTGACCCTGCCGGTCGTGCTCTTGATGATCTCCAACCACTACCCGATGCTGTTTTCCTCGAACGCCACGATCCCGCTGATCGTCGCCCTGATCACGGCCTCCGGCGCGGTGATCCGCTTCTTCTACAACGTCCGCCACGCCGACCATGCCCGCTCGCCCTGGTGGGCCTGGGCCGCGGCGACCGCAGGGCTCGGCGCCGCCTTCGCGGTGGCGCTCGCCGGCACCGCCGGGGGGCGCTCGATCCTCGGCCTGCCGCCCCAGGCGGAGGCGCCCGCGCAGGTCAAGCTCGCCTCGGCCGATGCCGCCGTGTCGCTGGCGAAGGCCAGCCCGCCGGACCACGTGGTCGAGCTGGTGGCCGGGCGCTGCGCCATGTGCCACGCCGCCGAGCCCGCCTGGGAGGGGATCGGCGTCGCACCGAAGGGGGTTCTGCTCGATACCGGCCCCGCCATCGGCCGTCAGGCGGAGGCGATCCGCCGCCACGCGGTGCTGACCCACAACATGCCGCCCAACAACATCACCGAGATGACCGCGGACGAGCGGCAGGTTCTCGCCGACTGGCTCAAGGACACCACGCGATGAGCTCGCTGCTTCTGAAGAACGCCGATGTCCTCGTCACGATGGACGAGGGGCGGAGCGAGATCCGCGGCGGCGGGGTCTATATCGAGGACAACCGGATCGTCGCGGTCGGTGCCGCCGATACGCTGCCGGAGACCGCGGACGAAGTGATCGACATGGCCGGCCACGTGGTGCTGCCCGGCCTCGTCAACACCCACCACCACATGTACCAGACCCTGACCCGGGCGGTGCCGGGCGCGCAGGACGCCGAGCTTTTCGGCTGGCTGAAGGCGCTCTACCCGATCTGGGCGCGCCTGACGCCGGAGATGATCCGGGTCTCGACCCAGACCGCGATGGCCGAACTGATCCTGTCCGGCTGCACCACGTCGAGCGACCACCTCTACATCTACCCCAACGGCTGCCGGCTCGACGACTCGATCGAGGCGGCGGACGGCATCGGCATGCGCTTCCACGCGGCGCGCGGCTCCATGAGCGTCGGCGAGAGCAAGGGCGGCCTGCCCCCCGATGCGGTGGTCGAGGACGAGAACGCGATCCTCACCGAGACCCGCCGCCTGATCGAGCGCTGGCACGATGCCGAACGTTTCTCCATGCGCCGCATCGTGGTGGCCCCGTGCTCGCCCTTCTCGGTGAGCCGCGACCTGATGCGGGAATCGGCCGTGCTCGCCCGCGCCTACGGCGTCGGCCTGCACACGCATCTCGCCGAGACCGCCGACGACGTCGCCTACAGCCGCGAAAAATTCGGGATGACGCCGGCCGAGTACGCGGCCGAACTCGGCTGGACCGGGCACGACGTCTGGCACGCCCACTGCGTCAAGCTCGACGATGCGGGGATCAAGCTGTTCGGGAAGACGCGCACCGGCGTCGCCCACTGCCCCTGCTCGAACATGCGGCTCGCCTCCGGTATCGCCCCGGTCGGGCAGATGCGCTGCGAGCGCGTCAGCGTGGGCCTCGGCGTCGATGGATCGGCCTCGAACGACGGCTCGCACATGCTGGGCGAGGCGCGCCAAGCCATGCTGCTCGCCCGCGTCGGCTTCGGCCCCGCCGCCATGACCGGCCGCGAGGCGCTGGAGATCGCCACCCGCGGCGGCGCGCAGGTGCTCGACCGCGACGACATCGGCGCGCTGGCCCCCGGCATGGCGGCGGACGTGGTCGCCTTCGACATGCGCGGCTTGGAGACGGCGGGCGCCCTGCACGATCCGGTCGCCGCGCTGGTCTTCTGCGCGCCGCAGCGGGTCGCCTGGAGCGTCATCAACGGCCGCGTCGTGGTCCGCGAGGGGCGGCTCACCACCGTCGATACCCGGACACTCGCCGCCCGCCACAACGCGCTCGCCGCCGACCTCGTGCGGAACGAGGCGCGCTGAAGGCAGGTGCGTCCCCTCCCCCTTGCGGGGAGGGGTAGGGGTGGGGGTGGTTCAGGAGGGACCAGTACGGTGCCTTCTGCCCGACCCCCACCTCCTGCCTCCTCCCCGCAAGGGGAAGGAGGGTGCCCTATCCGGCTCGCCATGCGATGCGTGAACGCGACAGCCCTGGAAATCCCGGAGCCCTTCCGATGACCGCTTCCCCCTACAACCCGCCCTGCGGCGGCCTCCCGCCCCAGACCACGCTGATGACCGGCCGCGCCGTATTCACCGAGGCCTACGCGGTGATCCCCAAGGGCGTGATGAGCGACATCGTCACCAGCGTGCTGCCGTTCTGGGAGGGCACGCGGGCCTGGATGCTGTCGCGCCCGCTCTCCGGCTTCTCCGAGACGTTCGCGCAGTACCTGATGGAGGTGGCGCCCGGCGGCGGCAGCGAGCGGCCGGAACCCGATCCGCAGGCCGAGGGCGTGCTGTTCGTCGTCGGCGGCGCGCTGCGCCTCGTGCTCGACGGCAAGGCGCACGCGCTGCATCCCGGCAGCTACGTCTACCTGCCGCCGGGTGCCGCCTGGAGCCTGCGCAACGACGGCACGGAGCCCGCCCGATTCCACTGGGTCCGCAAGGCCTACGAGCGGGTGCCGGGCATCGAGGTGCCGCCGGCTTTCGTCGCCGACGAGCGCGAGATTACCCCCATCGCGATGCCGGGCACGGACGGCGCCTGGGCCACCACCCGCTTCGTCTCGCCCGAGGACGTGCGCCACGACATGCACGTCAACATCGTCACCTTCCAGCCCGGCGGCTCGATCCCGTTCGAGGAGACGCACGTGATGGAGCACGGCCTGTTCGTGCTGGAGGGCAAGGCGGTCTACCGGCTCAACCGCGACTGGGTCGAGGTCGAGGCCGGCGACTTCATGTGGCTTCGCGCCTTCTGCCCGCAGGCCTGCTACGCCGCCGGCCCCGGCCCGTTCCGCTATCTGCTCTACAAGGACGTGAACCGCCACCCCGCCCTCTCGCCGTTCCGGTCAGCCCGATGAGCGCCCGAGATATCCCCATCGTGCCGCTGACGGCGGAGGTCTTCGCCCTGTTCGGCACGGTGATCGACAAGACTTCGGTCGCGCCCCGCCCGATGAATGCCGGCAAGGCGCGTCGCTACCACGACCTCGCCGCGGTGCCGGTCGCGGGCGAGGCAAGCCGCGTGGTGATCGGCCATGTCGAGGCCGAGCCCTACGCGCTGCCCCTCCGCTTGAGCCTCGTCGAACGCCACCCGCTCGGCGCCCAGGCCTTCGTGCCGCTGAGCCCGGCCCCCTTCCTCGTCGTGGTCTGCCCCGACGAGGACGGCCGCCCCGGCACGCCGCGCGCCTTCCTCACCGCGCCGGGCCAGGGCGTCTGCTACGGTCTGGGCATCTGGCACGGCGTCCTCACGCCGCTCGACGCGCCCCAAGACTTCCTCGTGATCGACCGTGGCGGCCCCGGCTCGAACCTCGAAGAACACGTCTTCGAGGAGCCCTGGACCATCCTCCCGCCGGGCGCCGCCTGAGCGCGTCGAACGCCACGCCGAGGCTTGCCAAGAACGCCCCATCCGTCTAAGACCCGGCCACGATAGCGGACCGCCCCCGGGCCCGTCCGGCCATCGACGCCGCAATAGCTCAGCTGGTAGAGCACCTCATTCGTAATGAGGGGGTCGGGGGTTCGAATCCCTCTTGCGGCACCACTTCCTTCTTTGAAGATCGTCTTTTCCACCCGTGGCTTACGGGTTGGACCGAGGGGGCGATCGACGCGCCGAAGCCGGGCCCCAGATCAGACGCCCGAGCGTCAGCCCCAGCCTGCGCGCGGTCAGCGCCGCCATCACCATCCAGCCCACGGCGAGCCAGACGGCTTGAAGCAGCAGCCCCACGGCGTTGCCGAGAACGAGCGCGGCCGTTCCGAGCAGCTTGAGCGTCGCCCGCGTTCGCCCGCCCATGGCCTCGGCCAGACGGCGGGCGCGTCCGAGATCTCCGGCATTGCGCGCCACACCGAGAACCTGGGCCGCGCCGCGCTGGCCGATCCGCGCTTCCAGCGCGACCACATCCTGCCCCATGCCCGAGATCGTGCGAACGGCGCCGGGCCGCAGCACCCGCTGGGCCGCCGACCGCACAGCGGGAAGGTCGAGGGCGCGCGCGCCCGCAACCGCTTGCCTGAGGGCGGCCTTGTCCAGGGCCGCGACCGCCATCCCACCCATCTTCTCGATCAACTCACGCGACAGAAGCCCCGCGCGACGCGCGCCCTTGAGCAAGCTCAGGCCCCGTGTCGCGGGCGCCTTGGCGGCGAGGCTGGTGCCGCCGCTCGGCAACAACGCGGCCACCGTCAGGCCGGTCAGGGCGAGACCGGCCGTCGAGAGCCCGAGAATGACGGTGTCGTAGGGCTCGCCCTGGATCAGCTTGCCCCCCTCCTGCCAGAGGTCGCGCACGTCGCCGATCCCGACGAGGTCGGCCGAGAGCGAGCCCGCCGTCCCGATCCACGTGTCGGAGGCGCCGGTCACGGCGCCGTCGAGAAACGCCGCTGCGGGGCTCCCCTCCGCGGGCACGGCCAGGGCCGCGACCCTTGCACGGCGATCCGCATCGACCGTCGTGCCTTGAGCGGCGGCGAGTTCGAGGAAGCTGCGCGCGAGATCGCCATCGCCCCGGCTCACGGCGTCGTCGATCTCGGCGGCGATCCGCTGTTCGGTGGCGACGGAGGCGAGACGAAGGGTCGAGAGGCGGGCCGGGTCGTCGGCGGCCTGAAGAAGGCCGAGGCTCGAGGCGGCCTCCGGCAGGGTCAACGCGCCACCCGCGATCACGGCCGCCACGAGAGCGCCCGTCGCCGCGAGACGCAGGGATGCCGAACGTGCGACGATCATGGAGCGGGTCTCATCGAGCGGCTGCCGTCGTTCGACCTCAGGGGCTGCCGGTCTTCTTGTAGCGGCAGCGACCGAGCAGGGCCACGGCCTTCGCCCGGTCGAGCGCCGGCGCTTCCGGCCCGGTCACGCCGGCTCGAAAGAGACGTGGGTCGAATGACGGAACGCGCGCCGGTCCCTGTCAGCGGCAGGTGACGTGGACCGTGAAGAGCTTGGCCTGTTCGGCGACGCTGGCGGCGTCGAGCGGGGTCGGGCTCTTTGTGCCGACCGTGGGCGGGATGCCGTTGGCGTCGAGGAAGTTGAGGGCGATCATCGTCTTGATCGCGAAGTTGATGTTCTGCGGGATGTCGCCCTTTCCCGCCAGCGCGACGTTCAGGGCGTTCAGCTTCGAGTTGATGATGCCCACGACCGCCCCGTACTGATCGAGGAGCGGGCCGCCGCTGTTGCCGGGCTGGATCGGCGTCGAGATCTGCAGCATGCGCGTGTCGTCCCCGAGCCCCGCCGACGCCGTGATGTTGCCGACGGTGAAGTTGCCCGACGCCGCGAGCAGATGCAGCATCGGAAAGCCGTAGGCGTAGACGCTCTCGCCGATCCGCGGACGCAGCGACATCGCCGGCACCACGGGCTTCTCGATGCCTGTGCCGAGTACGGCCAGATCGTTCTGCGCGTCGCTCGCGACCAAGCGCGCGGGTATCGACGGCACTCCGAACTTCGCGACGTAGAATTCGCTGCAATTCTCGATCACGTGGTGGTTGGTCAGGACGTGCCCGACATCGGATACGAAGAAGCCCGTGCCGGACGAACCGCCGCTCTTCTTCGGCGACGCCTCGGCCTTGGCGCCCTCCTTGCCCGCTGACGCTTTCGCCTCCACGACGGCCTTCTGGCAATCGTTCATCGCATCGATCGCGTCGGACGAGCCGGACAGGGACAGGCGCGCGATCGATTTCTGCTCGAAGATCACATCGATGGCGCCCGCCCGGGCGATGTCGAGGACGAAGCCCTTCTTGAGGCCGGAGGCGTACAGGCCCCGCTCGTTCGTCCGCTCGACGCCGGTGAACGGGCCCTTCCACCGGCCGCGCCCCGTCATCATTGCGAGACGGTAGACGCGGTCGGTCTCGATCGACTTCCAGCGCGGGTTGGTGAAGGCGAGGAAGGCCTCGTCCTTGTCCCCGTCGAACCCCATCCAGACCGTCGTCTGGTCCTGGTAGGTGGCGGCGGCGAGGCAGCCGTTCAACGCCTTGCTGACGCCGATCGACCAGCCGGAGACCTTCTCGATCGATTTGTCGATGTTCAGGACCGGGCCCGCCTGCGCGGCGCCCGCGAACAGGAGGCCGAAGGCGGCGGCGAGTGCGCTGCGCATGCGTGCGGATGCCCGTGAGCGGGGTTGCGGGACCAAGCGAGGCTTAGAGCATCGGTCCGAAAGGTGGCCACCGGCTTTCGGAAAAAACCGATGCGGCACAAGAACCTAGCGCGTCGTCTTGGATACGATATCCAGGACGATGCGCTAGTTGCCGCGCACCGCGATCGGCTGGGCCGAGCCCGCGAACGGGTCGGACGCGGTGTTGATGCGCGCCGGGATCACGCTGGCGCCCTGACGTCGCGCCGGGACGGAAGCATAGCTGCCCCGCGCGCGCCGGTTGCGATAGACGACGACCGTTCTGGGGCGGGCCGAATAGTATCGTGGGCGCGGTGCGGCTACCATCGCGCCGAGTGCAAATCCGACGGCGGCGCCGGCAAGTCCATCGAGAGGTCTGGCCGCCGCGCGCGGCATCGTCCCGATACCGACGAGCAGAATCGCCGCGACGGCGAAGAAAGACTTCGACACGATGCTCATGTTGGCTTTTCCAGATACGGGAAATGCCGAGGAGCCGCAGCATCGCGCGAAGTCGCCTACCCGCCTGAAACGGGGTCCGATCGATTCGCTCGCGGCCGATTCAACCTTGGCGCGGAACCGAGCTTACTTGAAGTGTCAGGCATGTGAAGCGCCGCGCCACATTTTTTTCACAATGCGGCCAAGCTCGCCGCGATTAGGGTTGAGCGGACCTGATCGGCGTGGCTCGAATCGCATGGGAGCCGGTATCGCTGCGCCATCGGCAGCTGTTTCTCGCCGTCTCCGGGCGACCGTTTCGGACGCCGCTTCACCCCGTCATCGCGTGGCGGAACTGACGCGATTCAGGGCGCGACCTGTGCGGAGAAGAGGCAACCAAGCCGACGACATGGCCATGCACGCGTTCTAAATTCTTGTGCCGCATCGGCTTTTTCCGAAAGCCGGTTCCCACCTTTCGGGCCGATGCTTTATCCTGCGCGTGCGGAGCGCTGGATTGCTTCGGCTTCGCCTCGCAATGACGGCGTGGGGCGGTGACCGGCGTGAGGAGGCTGCAACCGCCTTACAGGCCGATGGTCACCTGCCCTCATTCCCACTCGATCGTGCCCGGCGGCTTCGAGGTGATGTCGTAGGTCACCCGGTTGATGCCCTTCACCTCGTTGATGATGCGCGTGGCCACGCGGCCGAGGAAGGCCATGTCGAAGGGGTAGAAGTCGGCGGTCATGCCGTCGACCGAGGTGACGGCGCGCAGCGCGCAGACGTGGTCGTAGGTGCGCCCGTCGCCCATCACGCCCACCGTCTTGACGGGGAGGATCACCGCGAAGGCCTGCCAGATCGTGTCGTAGAGGCCGGCTTGGCGAATCTCGTCGAGATAGATCGCGTCGGCCTTGCGCAGGGCCTCCAGCTTCTCGCGGGTGATGACACCGGGGCAGCGGATCGCGAGACCGGGTCCGGGGAAGGGATGGCGGCCAACGAAGCTCTCGGGCAGGCCGAGTTCGCGGCCCAAGAGGCGCACCTCGTCCTTGAACAGCTCGCGCAACGGCTCGACGAGACGCATGTTCATGCGCTCGGGCAGGCCGCCGACATTGTGGTGGCTCTTGATCGTCACGGAGGGGCCGCCGGAGAACGACACGCTCTCGATCACGTCCGGGTAGAGCGTGCCCTGCGCCAGGAACGCGGCGCCGCCGATCTTCTTGGCTTCCGCCTCGAACACGTCGATGAAGAGGCGGCCGATGGTCTTGCGCTTCACCTCCGGGTCGTCGACGCCTTCGAGCGCGCCGATGAACAGATCCTGCGCCTCCACGTGGACCAGCGGGATGTTGTAGTGGTCGCGGAACAGCCGCACGACCTCCGCGCCCTCGTCCATCCGCATCAGGCCGTGATCGACGAAGACGCAGGTGAGCTGGTCGCCGATCGCCTCGTGGATCAGCACCGCCGCCACCGACGAGTCGACGCCGCCGGACAGGCCGCAGATCACCTTCTCGGAGCCGACCTGCGCGCGGATCTTGGCAATGGCCTCCTCGCGGTAGGTGCCCATGGTCCAGTCGCCGGAGCAGCCGGCGATGTCGCGCACGAAGTTGCGGATCAGCAGCGCGCCATGGGGGGTGTGATGCACCTCCGGATGAAACTGGACGGCGTAGTACTTCCGGGCTTCGTCCGCGACGGCGGCGAAGGGGGCGTTGCGCGACATCGCCACCGTGGTGAAGCCGTCCGGCAGCTTGGTGACGCGATCCCCGTGGCTCATCCAGACGGGATACTTCTCGCCGACATGCCAGACGCCCTTGAACAGCGGCGAGTCGGACAGAATCTCGACCTCGGCGCGGCCGAACTCGGCATGGTGCCCGCCCTCGACCTGACCGCCGAGCTGCGCCGCCATGGTCTGCTGGCCGTAGCAAATGCCGAAGACCGGCACGCCGGCCTCGAAGATTTTTTGGGGGGCGCGCGGGGACAGGTCGGTCGTGACCGATTCAGGGCCGCCGGACAGGATCACGCCCTTGGGCCGGTGCGCCTCGAAGGCAGCCTCGGCTTTCGTGAAGGGCACGATCTCGCAATAGACCCCCTCCTCGCGCACCCGGCGGGCGATGAGCTGCGTCACCTGTGAGCCGAAATCCACGATCAAAATCTTGTCGTGGTGGGAGGTGTCGATGGCGGGAATGTCGTTGGTCATGCGATCCAGGCCCTTTGCGACCCGGTTAGACGACGCATCCCGGCGGCGCAACGCGTGCGGCGTCGTGTCCCCCGTGCGGTTCGTGCGGCACCGATCCGGTTAACCGGACGTTCACTCCGCGAAAGCGACACCCGCCTCCCCTCGAAACGGACAGGAGTCACTTCCGACCATGAGAGCCGCTCTCTTCGGACTTGCCGTCACGCTCGCAGGCCTCGGTGCCGCCGCGCCGGCTTCCGCCATCCCCCTCGCCGGTGCCTTCCCCGGCGCCGCCCCGGCCTCGGACGGGCTCTTTCAGCAGGCTCGGGTCGTGCGCCGCGAGGTGATCCGCGGGCCGCGCTGCAAGACCGTCATCACCAAGCGCCGCGGTCCGTTCGGCCGCGTGACCGTGGTGCGCAAGCGCCGCTGCTTCTGATTCTTTTAGTCCGACACGGAGAGGGCGGCCCCGCGGGGCCGCCCTTTTTCATGCCTTGAGCAGGCCGTGGCCGCGCATCCAGGCCATGAACAGGCCGGGCCAGGCCGCGGCCGGGCTGCCCGGCACGCCGAGGCCGAAGCCGTGGCCGCCGCGCTCGAATAGATGCATCTCCACCGGCACGCCCGCCGCACGCAGCGCCGCGTGCATCAGCAGCGGATGGTCGGTGATCGCGATCTTGTCGTCGGAGGCCTGCACCATGAAGATCGGCGGCGTGCGCGCGTTCACCTGCACCTCCACCGAATAGGCCCGGCGGCGCGCATCCGGCGGATCGTCGCCGACCAGCACCTTGCGGCTGGAGATGGTGCGGTCGTAGGGCGCCCGCATGGTGATGATCGGGTAGATCAGTCCGGCGAAGCTCGGCCGCGCGCTGAGGCCGTCGGCCTCGTCGAGGTCGTCGTAGAGGTCCTGCTCGGCATCCGTGGCGGTGGTGCCGGCGAGATGCCCGCCCGCGGAGAAGCCGAGCACGCCGATGCGGTCGGGATCGAGCCCGAACTCCTCCGCCCGCCATCGCACCAGCCGCATGGCGCGCTGCGCGTCCTGGCGCGGGGCGTCGGCGCCGTCGCGCCAGCCCTCCAGCGGGAGACGGTAGATCAGCACGAAGGCGGTGATGCCGCCCTTGGCGAGCCAGTGGCCGACCGGCAGGCCCTCGTTGCCGATATCGATGCGCCGGTAGCCGCCGCCCGCCGCGATCACCATGGCGGCGCCGTTGGGGCGCTCCGGGCGGATCACCAGCAGGCAGGGCCGGACCACGCCGGTGACGACGCCGGTCAGCGTCTCGTCGAAGCGGTATTCGGAGCGGTAGGGCCCGCCCCCGCCCGGCGGCAGATCGGGCCAGAGATCGATGACTTCGAGGTCCGCGCCCGGCGCCGATTTCGGCAGGGGCTGGACCACGTCGTCGGAGACGCGCACGGGCGGTCGCGCCTGAAGGGTGCCTTGAAGGGTGCCTTGGGCGAGCGCCCGCTCGCCGGCCAGGGCCGCCGCCGTGCCCGCGAGCAGCGCGCGCCGGTGCAGCGTCATGGAAGAAGCCTCGTCATGGTCGGTCCCGTCTCGGCGACAGCCGCGCGGGATCGTCCGCAGGGCGCGCCGTCACGCCATCAACGAGGCAAGGGCCGGGCCGATCCCGCTGCGACGATCACGAAATGCGTGTCATCGTCGCGACATAGAAGCCGTCGGTGCCTGTGAGCGCCGGGCTCATCTGCACCCCGCGCCCCGTCCGCCGGACCTTTTCCGAGAGGCCCGGCACCGCCGAGAGATCGGTCGCGACCGAGGCGACGGCGCCGCTGCTGCGGGCGAGCAGGCCATCGACGGCCGCGTCGTTCTCCTCGGGCAGGACCGAGCAGGTGACGTAGACGAGGGTGCCGCCCGGTCGCAGGAGTTTGGCCGCGCGGTCGAGCACCTCGGCCTGCTCGGCGGTGCGGTTGGCCAGACTTCCCGGCCGAAGGCGCCACTTGGCGTCGGGGTTGCGCCGCCACGTGCCGGTGCCGGTGCAGGGGGCATCGACCAGCACGCGATCGACCGTGCCGTCGAGATCGACCAGCACGTCCGCCCGCGCCTTGCCGGTGCGCGGCGTGCGCACCTCGACCGCGGCGCCCGAGCGGCGCAGGCGCTCGTGGATCGGCGCGAGGCGGCGCGGGTCGGCGTCGGTGGCGATCAGCCGGGCGCCGTTGCCGGTGAGGCTTGCGAGCGCCAAGGCCTTGCCGCCGCCGCCCGCGCAGAGATCGACCACGGTCTCGCCGGCCTTCACGCCGGCGAGGACGCTCGCGAGCTGCGAGCCCTCGTCCTGAATCTCGAAGCCGCCCTCCAGAAACAGCGGATCGACGTGGAGCGCCGGGCCCCGCCCGTCCTCGCCCATCGGCACGCGCAGGCCCAGCGGCGAGAGCGGCGTCGGCTCGGCGCCGAGATCGGCGAGCGCGGCGGCGGCGGCCTCGCGGGTCCGCTTCAGGGCGTTGACGCGGATGTCGAGCGGCGCCCGGCGCCCGAGCGCCTTCAACTCCTCCATCAGGTCGTCGCCGAAGGTCGCCCGGAGCGAGGGCAGCACGAAGGCCGGGGCATCGCCCGCTACCTCCGGCGGGGCGTCCGCGAGGCTTCCCTCCTTCAGCCGGGCGCGCTCGTCCTCGGTCAGCGGCTCGGGGGCGAAGCGGGCGCCGTCGAACAGGCTCGCAATCGTCGGCTCGGCCAGCCCCCGCTGCAGCCGCAGCATGCCGATGGTCACGGCGCGCCCGGTCTCGGCCCCCATCACGAAGGCGGCGGAGGCGCGCCGCCGCAACCCGTCATAGACGAGGCTGGCGATGGCCGCCCGGTCCCCGGAGCCGGCGAAGCGGTGGGCGAGGCCCCAATCCTTGAGCGCATCCGCGGCCGGGCGGCGACGCGTGAGGATGTCGTCGAGAATCTCGATGGCGGCGGAGATGCGGGCGGAGGGGGTCAGGATCGGCTCCGAAACTGTTCGTTCAACATGCCACCATACGGCCACGCTTCGACCCGAGGGCCGTCACGATACGGCCGAGCTTCCGGCGGGTTGGCCCCTCAGAACGGCAGGATGGCGCCGTCCGTCAAGAAGAGCCTTGTGGGACGCCCCCGGAGACAACGCCGATGCCGACCCTGAAACTGCTCGCGGGCGCCGCCCTGATCGCCGTCACCACCGCCGCCTGCGCGACGGCACCGGCCGCGCCCGCCTACGATCCGGCCCCGCCCCCGGCGCGCCGCCCCGACGCCAAGACCCAGCTCGAATACGGCAACCCGCCCCCGCCCCCGCCGGGCCGCTACTGAGTCACGCCGCCTCGCGGGCCTTGCGGTTCTCGTAGGCCTTCAGCCCGGTCAGCACGCGGGCGAGGATCGGCGTCTCGATGCCGGCCTTCCGCCCGCGCTCGATCAGGTCGCCGACGATGTGGTCGGCCTCGATGCGCGCACCGCCCTCAATGTCGCGCAGCATCGAGGCGGTCATCGGCGAGCCCTGAGCGGTGAGGGTCTTGCGCGCCCCGGCCAGCACCTTCTCCCGCGACCCGTACCCGTTGGCCGCGGCCACCGCCTGACACTCGTCGAGCAGACCCTCAATGAAGGCCGGCCCGCCGGGCGCCGCGACGATGTCGCCGATGCCGGCGCGCATCAGCGTGGTGGCACCGGCGAGGGTCGCCAGAAACACCCACTTCTCCCACATCTCCAGCGCCACCTTGTCGCTGGACCGGGCCTGGAAGCGCACGCCCTCCATCTGCGCCTCGATGGCCGCGACGCGCTCCGAGCGCGTGCCGTCGCGCTCGCCGTAGGTGAGGCTGTGCAGCTCGCTCATCTGGCGGATCTCGCCCGCCCTCGTCAGCGTCGCCACGATGGCGCAGGTGCCGCCCAGCACCCGCTCCGGCCCAAAGGCGGCGTCGAGCACGTCGAGATGGCGCATCCCGTTGAGGATCGGCAGCACCGCCGTCCCCGGCCCCACCGCCGGGCGCAGGTCGGCTACGGCGCCGTCGAGGTCGTAGGCCTTGGCCGAGAGGATCACGAGGTCGAACGGCCCCGCGAGCGTGTGGGCCGTGACGGTCTTCGGCGCGGCGATGTGCACGTCGCCGACCGGGCTCTTCACCCGCAGGCCCTCGGCGGCGAGCTTGTCCGCCCGCGCGGGGCGCACGAGAAACGTCACGTCGCGCCCGATCTCGGCGAGCCGTGCCCCGAAATAGCCGCCGGTCGCCCCGGCCCCGACCACGAGAATCCGCATCGTTCCTCCCCGCCCTTCGCCCCGCTGCCCGCGAGCTCATGCGGCATCTGCGCGCCCGGACGGCCCCGGCGCAAGGGCGCGGCCACCCGGATTTTCAGCCTCCGACGTCGAAAGAGCGCAACGAGGCCGTTGCCCCCAGGCCTAGAGCCGATTATAGAGCCGCAGGCCCAGCGCCAGCGCCCTTCGTCTATCGGTTAGGACGTCAGCCTTTCACGCTGAAAAGGCGGGTTCGATTCCCGCAGGGCGCGCCATCGGCCTTTCTCGTCACGACATCGATGCTGTGGTGCGAGAGCTGAAAACCGGCCGCTACGGTCCATAGCGACCGTTCGGGGGGCTCCCCACCGCGTCCGCCTCGGCAACCGTAACTCGCTGCCTACACCGATCCTCATGGGTGATCCGCGTCGCGGGAATCCGTTCGGCGACCCAGGCGATCATCTGCAGCCGTTTCGTGCATCCCGTCGACTGCCGCAGCCGGTTGGGGGCGCCGAAGACCGATGAGTCGGGCTGGTTGATCGAGGTTCGCGACGGGCGAGGTCGGCGGGCGCTGGTACGGCCGTTCGTGAGCTGCACCCCGACTGGCGAATTCATTCTTGTCGCTAGCGACCCATCATAGATCAACGACTCCGCCATCATTGATCGATTTTTTGATGAAGACCTTCTGATTGATCGAGCTAAAATAAAATGCCCCTATGCCGAATTCAAGCGAATTCATTTGCATATACATCGACAATCCACGATCAATCCAATTTTAACGCTAAAGACGTATCGTGGAGACAATCCGAATTCAGGCACGGCAGTTCAATGCGCAACCTCAGCATTTTCAAAAAATTTGCGGTAGCGAATCTCGTTCTGGTTGCCTTGATTGCGCTATATGCAGCCTTCAATTTTCATTCACAGTACAAGGCTGCGGATGTCGCGATGACGCAGAGCCTCCAGTGGGAGCGAACTGTGCTCCTGCGCGAAGTCCAGATGTACAGCGTGGATCTGCAGGCGCTCGTTCGCGGCATGACCATCACGGGCAGCGATTATCTCAAGGCAATCTATGACGATCGCCTCAATAAAATAAACGACAAGCTGGAGCATTTGCAAAGGATCAGCGCCGACGACGCGACCATGCTGTCCGTTTGCGCCAAGCTGCGTTCGTCCATCCACGATCTGACCGGAGGCATTTACGCGCGTCAGGTCGCCTTGGCCCTCGATTCGACCAAGAGCGCCGAAGCCGTGCAGATCGAGCGCTCGGGACAGGGCTGGCCGCTGCTTGAAAAAGTCATCAAGGCGACCGACGCGGCGACCGACTATCAGAAGACCCGATTGGCGGAAGCGTCCCTCATCGCCAGCGAGACGTTCGACCGGCAGCGGACGGTTGCGCCCATGGCCGCCATTGCGGCCCTGCTCGCATCGTTGGCGATCGCCGTCGTGCTGCGCCGGATCATCGTGAGCCCGCTGCAGGCTCTCACCGCCTCCGTCACGAAGCTCGCCGCCGACGACCTCGCCGTCACCATTCCTTTCACCGCACGGGGCGATGAGATCGGAGCCATGGCCAAGGCCATCTCCGGCTTCAAGGACGACCTCGTCCGGAATGTCGAACTGGAACGGGAGGTCGTCTCCATGCGGGAGGCGTCGGAAGCGCGTCGGCGCGTGGAGATGGGGCAACTGGCCGATCGCTTCGAGGGGGCGGTCGGAGGCATCATCGCCATGGTGTCCGCCTCGGCCACGGAGTTGCAGGCCACGGCCCAGACCATGACGGCCACGGCGACCGAGACCGCGACGCAATCGACCACGGTCGCAGCGGCGGCCGAGCAGGCCGGCTCGAACGTCAACACCGTGGCGGCGGCGGCCGAGGAATTGGGTTCGTCGGTGCAGGAGATCGGCCGGCAGGTGGGTGGTTCGGCGGAACTGGCGCGCCTCGCCGTCGGCGAGGCCGACCGGACCGGCGCCCTCGTGCAGGACCTGAACGTCGCGGTGTCGCGCATCGGCGACGTGGTCGGCCTGATCTCGACGATTGCCGGCCAGACGAACCTGCTGGCTCTGAATGCGACCATCGAGGCGGCCCGCGCGGGCGCCGCCGGCAAGGGCTTCGCCGTGGTGGCGAGCGAAGTTAAGATGCTCGCCGAGCAGACCGCCCGGGCCACGAGCGACATTTCCGGCCAGATCGCGCGGATCCAGTCTTCGACGACGCTCGCGGTCACGTCGATCACCGGGATGACGGGGCGGATTCGCGAGATCGACGAGGTGGCGACCTCCATCGCGGCGGCGGTGGAGGAGCAGGGCGCGGCGACGCAGGAGATCGTGCGCAACATCGCTCAGGCGGCCATGGGAACCGGCGAGGTCACGAGCAACATCGCGGGCGTCGCCAGCGCCGCCGACGAAACCGGAGCGGCTGCGAGCCAAGTGCTCGGCGCGGCGTCCGAACTGTCCCGGCAATCGGAGCATCTCGCGAGCGAGGTGGGGCGCTTCCTCGGGACGGTGCGGGCGGCATAAGCAGGAGACGCGGGCTGGCGAGTGTCGCGCCGGTAGAAGCTGCGTCTTCTACCCGAACACGCGTGCGGGCGGCTTGCCGTCTACGCCTCGGCGCGTAGGCTCTTGATGAACCGCCGCGCGATCTCGCGTACCGCCTCGTCGTCGCGCTCCGTGCCTTCCGACCGATCCCAGAGATGTGGAAGGCTGGCGTCGAGTTCGTCCAGCATCTCGGGATGGCGGCCGGCGAGATGGCGCAGGGCGCCGAAAAGGATGTGCTCCACCGCCATCTCGCGGCGGCGGGCGGCGATCACCTCGGCGGTGGCGGAAGGGGTTTGGGTCGGGTCCGATGCGCTCATGGACGATCAACCGGCGGGTCCTGCTCGGGTTCGCGGGCCCCGATGCCGCAGGTGGGCCGCCTCACCAGGGCACAGTTTCCCCGGTGTAGTCGAGATAGACGCAGCCGCGCTGGCCGAGTCGGGATTCGAGCACCCCGACCATGCCGCGGGCGCTCGTCTCGACATCGAGGGTGGCGCGGTGTCCGCCGAGATCGGTGCGCACCCAGCCCGGATGCATGAGCACGACGCCCCAATCCGCGCCCTTGTGCTGGCCGACGAAGGAGCGCGCCAGGGTGTTGAGCGCCGCCTTGCTCGCCCGGTAGCTGCTCCAGCCGCCGCCGCGGTTCAGCGAGACCGAGCCGAGTTTCGAGGTCATCAGCACGATGAGCCCGCCCGGTGCGACCCGGCGGTGAAAGGCTTCGGCGAAGCGGATCGGGCTGACCGCGTTGGTCTGGAACACCGCGCCGACGACCTCCCGCGGCAGCAGGGCGGCAGGCGTGCCGGCTTGGGTGGCGACCCCGGCCACGACGAAGACGATGTCGAAGTCCGGCACCTCGGCGATCCGCGCGCGCAGGTCGGCGACGGCCGCGTCGTCGTCGATGTCGATGCCGGCCTCGATCCGCAGGCGACCGCCCGTGGCGAGGTCGGCGAGGGGCGCCGAGGGTTGCCGGACGGTGGCGGTCACATCCCAGTCGCGGGCGAGGAACCGCGCCGTCAGCCCGAGGCCGAGCCCGCGCGAGGCGCCGACGATCAGCACGCGACGCGTCACGCGACCCGCTCCTCCGGCCCGAAGCCGAGCCGGACGATCCGGCTCACGCCTCCTCGGCCTTGCGGCGGCCGCGGCCGTGTTGGTCCTTGGTCAGGGCGGCGTTCTCGGCGGCGGCCAGTTTTTCGGCCTTGCCGGCGGTGGCCGACGAGGTGCCGGCCTCGAACGAGCCGTCGGTGTCGGCGGTGGAGGCGGCGGGCTTCGGGTGCCCCTTGCCATCGGTCGGCGACGGGGCCGGGCCGCCCTCGGTGACGACCGGATGGCCGGCCCCGGCCTTGGCGCTGCCGGCGGCCTGCACCTCTTCGGCCTTTTGGGCCTTGGCGGATCGGCTGTGGCTGGTCTCGGACATGCGGTGCGCCTCGCGTCGATGGGGTCGGTGTCGGGCGGCAACCGGCGCTCCGGCGGTCCGGTTGCCGCGCCACTTGACGCATGGCGGCTTCGCCGGATGGCCGGCCGGCGGCTCTCTTGGAATGAGGCGCTTCCGTCGCAGGGACATGCGGGAAACGGCTCCCCGTCGCCCGGGTTTGCCGCCCGATCACACCATCATTTGGAGCGACGACGGCATGGCCACGACCGATATCGGCACGATCTACGCGGGGGCTCTGCGCAACACGCGCGCCCTCGAAAAGCAGGGCCTGGAGCAGATGGAGCGCCAGCTCTCGGGTCTCGAGCGCTATCCCGATTACGCCGCGGTTCTCCGCCGCCATGTCGAGACCACGAAGGTGCAGCTCGATCGGCTCGACTCGGCGCTGGAGGCGATCGGCGAGAGCCGCTCGACGCTGAAGGAGGCCGTCACGAGCGTGGCCGGCTCCATCGGCGCGGCCGTCCACGCCACCGCCCAGGACGAGACGCTGAAGAACCTCTACGCGGGCTACGCCTACCAGTACGATCAGGTGGCGGCCTACCGCTCGCTCGCCGTGATCGCGGAGCGGGCCGGTCGGTCCGATCAGGTCGCCTTCTTCCACGCCGCGGTCGAGGAGGAGACGAAGGCCGCCGAGGAGATCGCCGCGCTGATCGAGCCGGTGACGAAGACCTACCTCGACCTGACGCTCAGCGGCGCCAAGGCGGACAGCTGAGGCCCAGTCCATCAATGCCGACCGGAGCGGCCGGGGACGGCCGCTCCCTCCATCCCGCACCCCGAGACCGCACCCCATGGATGATCCTACCCCCGTCGCCGTCACCGTCGAGACCTGTCCGGACAGTCTCGAGCGCTACCGCTGGCACCTGACCGACGGCGACGGCGTCTCCGTCCGCGTCTCGCCGGAATCCTACGCCTCGCCGGAGGATGCGGGTTCGGCCGGCGACGCGGCGCTGCGGGCGTTCGGGGCGGCGCAGCTCGGGTGAGTGCTGCACCGCGCGGCACCGGGTAAATCAATGTTAAGCATAACCCGCCGATAACCATGCCGTTGCCGCGCCGGATTCGGATGCGGTGCGGGAGGCGGCCGGCGGCTGTGGCATCGAAGCGTCCGATATCGGCTCGATCCGCCGCGTGGCTGTGCCTGATGCCGGTGCTCGGCGGTCCCGCCGCGGCGCAGAGCCTGGAGGAGGCCTCGGCCTCCGCGCTGGAGCAGAGCTTCGTGCTGCGAGCCGACAAGGCACGGCAGGATGCCGTCGATGCGCGGCTGCGCGGCGCGATCGATGCCTTCATGCCGAAGGTCGGCGTCGTCATCGATCGGCCGCTGGAGAGCCGCTACACCTATTCGCCGCAGATCGAGCCGATCCAAGTGGGCCTCGACGCGACGCCCCGGCGCGCGCCCGACCAGTTCGGCCTCACCGCCGAGCTGCCGCTGTTCGACGGCTTCCAGCGCTGGAACAACCTCAAATCCGCCCGCACCTTGAGCGAGGCCGGGCGCTTCATCACCCTGAGCCAGCGCCAGCAGGTGCTGCTCGACACCGCGGTGGCCTATATCGCGGTGCTGCGCGACACCCGCATCCTCGCGGCGCGCGAGGCGCAGGTCGCCGCGATCCGGCGGATCAACGAGGCGACGACGCGCCAGTTCGAGTTCAGCGACGCCACCCGCACCGACGTGGCCCTGACTCTGTCGCGGGTGCAGGAGGCTGAGGCCGCCCGCGAGCGCGCCCGGATCGAACTCGCCGCCGCACGGCTGGAGCTGAAACGGCTGACCCGGATCGAGCCCGAGCGGATGGTGCCGCCGCGGCTCCCCGACCAAGTGCCCCGCAGCGAGGACGCTTATGCCGACCTCGTGCTGGCCAACAACCCGGCGCTCGCCGCCGCCCGGCTCGACGCGGAATCGGCGCAGTGGCAGGCGCAGGCCAGCGTCGGCGCGCTGATGCCGAAGGTCGATCTCGTGTTCGGCCATACGGCGCAGTCGCGCTACAGCCCGGCGCTCGACCGGCTCGCCGACACCACCACCCGCGTCATCGCCCGGATGCCGCTCTACGAGCCCGGCGCCTTCCCCAGGCTCGCCGAGGCTTCCGCTGTCGCGCGCCAGCGCGGCTACGAGGTGCAGGACGAGGAACTGACCCGCGTCACCGCCGCCCGCACCGCCTACGCCAAGCGGGCGGGCATCGGCGCGCAGCTCGCCCGGCTGACCGAGCGGGTCGGCTACTTGCGGGCGACCATGCGGGGCTTCGAGATCGAGCGCGGCGCGGGTTTCCGCACCGTGCTCGATGAGCTGAACATCCGCGCCGAACTCGCCGAAGCGGAAGTCGCGGTGGCGGCGGTGACGACGGAGCGCGACGCCCTGAGCCTGCAACTCGCGGCGGCCGTGGGCCAGCTCGATGTCGGCACCAGCGTGCCGGCCTCGCGCCGGTTCGATCCGATACCGGTGCCGGAGCGTGCTGCCCCGCTGGCTTTGCGCGGCAGCGGAAGCGCCCCCGTCATGGTCGATGTCGGCCCGGTCCCACGGGAGGCCGCCCCGGCTTTGCGCGGATCGCGGACCGAGCCGGCCCGGCGCGCGGCGCTGCCGGTCGCGCCCCGCCCCGGCGGGACTACCCCCGGCGCGCTACGGGTGTCGCGGGCGGAGCCGTGACCTCGACGAGGCGGCGGTCCTCGATGCGCAGCACCCGATCGACCTGATCGAGCAGCCGCTCGCTGTGGGTGACGAACACCTTAGCGGCACGGACCGAACGCAGGCTGTCCACCAGCGCAGCCTCGGTGGCGGGATCGAGGTTCGCCGTCACCTCGTCGAGCAGCAGCAGGCGCGGGCGGCGGCAGAGCGCGCGGGCCAGCACGAGGCGGCGGCGCTGGCCTGTGGAGAGAAGGCCGTTCTCCTCCGAGATCTGCGTGGCGAAGCCCTGGGGCAGCCGCTCGATCTCCTCGGCGAGCCCGACGCGCACCAGCGCGGCCTCCATCTCGGCCCGCGACACGGAGGGGTCGAACAGCGAGAGGTTGTCGGCCACCGTGCCGGAGAACAGCCCGTCATCGGCGAAGACCACGCCGAGATTGTCCCGGAAGGCGCGGCGACCGAACTGGTCGAGCGGGGCGCCGTCCACCATGACGCGGCCCTGGGCCGGCTCGTGCAGGCTCGCCAGGATCTTCATCAGCGAGGACTTGCCCGAGCCGGACGTGCCGATGATCGCGATGGTCTCGGCCCGCTCGATGTCGATGGTGAGGCTGGCCCCGGTCAGGATCGGCTCGTCGCCGCGGCCGAACTGCACGGTCACGTCCTCCAGCCGCACCTCCTTGCGCAGCTGGCGCTGGAACTTCGATTCCTCGATGCCCGGCTCCGGCTCCTGGCCGATCACGTCGTCGAGGCGCTGGAGATGCACCTTGAGCGCCGAGAGCTGCATCAGGCTGTGGGTCAGCAGGTTGACCCGGTCGAAGAAGTCGGTGCGGAGCGAGAAGAAGGCGTAGAGCGTGCCGATCGTCAGCAGGTTCGAGAGCACGCCGGTGATGCCCATGTAGAGGGTCGTCACCGTGCTGATGGCGATGACGACGTGCATCATCAGCTCGGCGTCGAGGCCGGCCTTGCGGGCGCGGAAATCGAGGTTGGCAAAGCGCGTGAAGCTCTCGAACCAGCGCAGCGCGAAGAGTTCGGTGCCGTTGTGGGCCTTGAGGCTGTCGACCCGGCGGAGGCCATCGAGCAGGCGCCCGCGCTCCTCGGAGCGCGCTTCGAGCGAGCCGGCGGTGGCTTGGTTGAGCTTGGGGAAGGTGAGGAAGCGCATCGCCAGGACGGCTGCGAGCGTCAGCAGCGTCGCGAACGCCATCGGCGGCGAATAGTAGAACATCATCCCGACGAGCAGGAACGAGGTCAGGCTGTCGGCGAACGCCGTGACGAGGCCGCCGACGAGGTAGGTCTTGACGTGGTCGATCGAGTCGACGCGGGCGACGAAGTCTCCGGGATGGCGCAGCTCGAAATAGGTGAGCGGCAGGCGGAAGGCGTGGCCGACCACGTTGCGGGTGAACTGAAGCTCCAGCAGCGTCGAGGCTCGCAGGGTGACGAAGTCGCGCAGCCAGCGCCCGAGCGCCTCGAAGGTCATCATCAGGGCGAGCCCGATGGCGAGCACCTGCAGCAGGTCGAGGTCGGCCTGCGGGATGACCACGTCGAGGGCGACCTGCAGCAGCACCGGCGTGGCGAGGCCGAGCAGCGCGATGGCCGCGGAGACGAGCGCGATCTGCCAGATCGTGTTGCCGAGCCCTCGGGTGGCGCGCACCAGCTCGATCAGGGTCAGCTTGCGCTCGGACTTGAACTGCTTGAGATCCATCCGCGGCGCGAATTCCAGCACGATGCCGGAGAACATCCGCTCCATGTCGGCCTGCTCGTAGAGCCGCAGGCCGAATTCGGGATCGTGGACGCGGTAGCGCCCGGCCTTGATCGATTCGAGCACCACGAAGTGGTTGCCGTTCCAGTGCAGGATCGCGGGCAGCGCCACGTTGGCGAGCTCAGAGACGTTCGACAGCGCGTAGCCGCCGGCATCGAGCCCCAAGCCGTCGGCGAGTTCGACGATGTCGCCGAGCGTCATGCCGGTGCGCGAGAGGGGAAACAGCGCGCGCAGGTAGCTGAGGTCGATGTCGTGGCGGTGATAGTTCGCCACCATGGCGAGGCAGGTCAGCCCGCACTCGTTGGTCTCGCTCTGCACCAGGGTGCGCACCCGCCGCCGCCCAGCGAGGATGCCTTTCAGCCAGTCGTTCATGGATGGCGGCTCGCGTGGGAGGTCGGAACGGCGCGGCGGGTTTCCATCAGCCCCGTCCCCGCATCGCCTGGATCGGGTCGAGCATCCAGTCGATCAGCCGGCGCTTCTCGACCACGATGTCGGCCGAGAGCGTCGAGCCGAGGCGGATCGGCTCGTCGACGCCGTAGGCCCGGACCGTGCGGGCGTCGGGGCGCACCTCGACGCGGTAGGTGGATTGCCGGTTGAGGCTCTCGGGATCGACCGTCACGTCGCCCGCCGAGGCCACCGCGACGGTCGGCGAGCGCAGCGGCGTGTCCGAGATCACCGTGATGGTGCCGTGGGCGATGCCGAAGGTCTTGAACGGGAAGGCGTCGTATTTCAGCACCACGTCCTGCCCGACCTTGGCCAGCCCGATGGCGCGGGCCGGCACTTCGAGCACGATCAGCGGCTCGGCCCCGGCATCGCCCATGATGGCGAGCACCTGATCCGCCGAGACCGAGGCGCCGGGCTCCACGAACAAGCCGGCGACCTGGCCGTCGGCCGGGGCCACGATGTCGAGGCGGGACTGGGCGTTGACGCCGGTCAGCTGCGCCTCGACGGCGCTGAGGTCGTTCTCGGCGGAGGCGAGCTGCGCCGCCTTCTCGGTGACGTTGGTGCGCTGCGCCCGCAGGCGCTCGGCGGTCTCCTGCTTCAGCTCGGCCCGGCGGGCGCGCAGTTCGCTGAGCTGGCGGGCGTAGTCGAGGGCGATGCGCTGCTGGCTGTTGAGCGATTCGCGGGTGGCGTAGCCCTTGTCGAGGTATTTCTGGATGCGCCGGACCATGTCCTCCTGCTGGCGCAGGCCCTCGCGCAGCACCTTCTCCTGCTCGTCGAAGGAGCGGACCACGCCCGCGACGTTCGCCTCGGTGTCGCGCTCGTCGTCGCGGGTCGAATCGAGATAGGCCGAGAGCCGCAGCTGCTCGCGCTTCAGGTTGGCCTGCCGCTCGCGCAGGCTGCGCTGGTTGGCCGAGACGGTGGAGATGCCCCCCGTGGTCTGCTCGCGCAATTGAATCTGCATGATGCGCTGGCCCCGGCGGACCAAGTCGCCCTGGCGCACGTCGATGCTCTGCACGATGCCGGGCGCCTGCGCGTCGAGCCGGGTGAGGCCGGACGAGGCCGAGACGTAGCCGCGCACCGATTCGGTGCGGGCGAAGCGGCCGAGGAACAGGGCCGCCACCACGGTGACGATGATCGCCCCGAAGAACCACGCCATCCATGTGGCGCCGCGGTCCTGCTGCAGGTGGATCGTGGCACCGGGGCGCCGCTTCTGGAACGCGGCGGTCGGGTTCGCGGGCGCCGCGTCCTGCGCCTCGGAATCTCGCGCCTCGGTGTCGGGTTCGCTCGCGGGGTCGCTCATGGGGTCGATTCGGCCATCGCTCGTCGGCGCGGGGCGCGCCGACCCGGCGTCACGCCGCGTCCCGGACGGGGTCCGGCGCGGCCGCGTCGGCGGCGTCGGGCATGATGTCGGAAGGGGGTAAATAATCGGACAGCAGCGACCACAGATGCCACTGTTCCGGGCGCCGCCGCAGACAATCCTCGATGTGGCGGCGCATGTGCCCGGCGGCGCGGGCGCGCTCCTCGGGGCTGTCGGCGTAGACCTCGAACGGCGTGCCGATACGGATCGTGTCGCCGCCCGTCTCCATCTCGGTGACCCAGGGCACGACCACGGCGTTCGTCAGCCGCGCCAGCGTGTCGGTGCCGAAGGCGAAGCGCGTCGGCAGACCGAAGATCGGCATGGCCGCCGGCGCGCCGTAGCTCGGATCGAGGTCGCAGAACACGACGATCACCGCACCGTTGCGGGCGAATCGCACGGCGGAGAGGAAGTCCTTGCGGTTGCCGACCTGGAGGAAGCGCATCTCGACGCCGACCTCGCGGATGCGCTCGATCACCGCGGTCTCCAATGGCATGTCGTCGCGCTGGCGCAGCACCAGCATCGGGCGGCCGGGAAAGTAGGTCAGCATGGTGTGGGCGAGGCCGCCGACATAGGCGCCCATGTGCAGCGGCGCGAGGATGACCGGGCGCCCGGTCTCGGCGAGGCGCCGGAACGTCTCGGGCTCCTCGACGCGGATATGGCGCAGGTCGCGCTGGCTCGCCCGGATGTCGCGCAGGAGCAGCGCGGCCCATTCGGTCTCGGTCATGCGGTCGTGCAGCGCGGCGGCGCGCTCCAGGTGCAGGGCCTCGCCGCGGGGCAGGCGCAGGATCTTCATGAAGAGTTCGGCGTGGCCGGTCCCGGCGGGACGGCCCCGGAGCCCACCTCGGATCCGCTTGGCGGCGTGGGTCAGCCCATGGGCGAGCCAGAGCGCGCGGCGGCGCAGCGGCAGCGGAAGGCGGACGAGGCTGCGTGCCCCGATCCCGATTCCGAACGTCTCCCCCGCCATGCCGTCCTCCCCGACCTTCGCACCGACGTTGTGAGGCCGGGGTTGCCAAGGAGGCCTTAAAAGACCGATCGAAAGGCGTCGCGATCCGCCGAGGACTGAATTCGGGAGGCCCAAACGGAATGGACCCGCCGGCGTCGGCCGGGCGGGTCCAAATGAGCGTCGTGGCGCGGGCCGGTCGCGACCCCCGCGGCGAGGCTCGCGATCAGCAGCCCTTCTTGGACTTCTTGCTGCCGCAGGAATCGTAGCAGCCGGTCTTCACGGTGAAGCAGAAGGTGCCGCCGGAAACGGTCTTGAGGGTCTTGGTGTCGAGCTTCTTCATGATCGTATTCCTTTAAGATGAGGGGATGGCGCTTCTTAAGACTTCGCCGGGACCGTGTCGGCCCTCGCGGCGAGTCTTCTCGATCAGCAGCCCTTCTTGGACTTCTTGCTGCCGCAGGAGTCGTGGCAGCTGGACTTCGGGGTGTAGCAGGAGGTGCCGCCGGCGACGGTCTTGAGGGTCTTGGTGTCGAGCTTCTTCATGATCGTGCTTCCCTGATTTCGAGAGTGGATGGCGCTTGATCAGGCTTCGCTGCGAGGGGCATGACGGCCCTCGCCGAGGCCTGCAATCAGCAGCCCTTCTTGGACTTCTTGCTGCCGCAGGAGTCGTAGCAGCTGGTCTTCACGGTGAAGCAGAAGGTGCCGCCGGAAACCGTCTTGAGGGTCTTGGTGTCGAGCTTCTTCATGGCTGTCGTCCGTTGTTCTGAGCCGGCCGGTCGCCGTCTCGCCCCCAATCTGTCTCGTTTTTCGACTGGGATGTCTACGGGCGATTAGGGAATTCGTAACGGTATTAACTACTGAAGCCCAATAAACGTTAATGTCGATCCTGTCATTCGCTGCGATAAATCTGGATTCGTGTGTCGAGCGACGGTCTGTTCTGTGTCATTTTCAGTCGATCGGCCGGGCGCACAGGTGTGGCATGTCCCGGACCGGGTCGAAGCCTCCCGAACTAGGACATCTTTGCTTCCAACTGCCGCCCTGTGGAAAATTCGCATCGCCGGGCCGGGCGCGACCCTAATCCGGTCGCCGCATCGACCCGCGTTGCGGTGTCGGCGGGCTTGCGCGTAAGACCACGGCGATGACCGACCATCCGACTCTCGAAGGCCCGTCGCCGATCTCCGGCGCCCCGGCCAATCCCCTTGCCGGCTCCTCGGCCCGCCCGCTTCTCGTGCTGGCCTCGGCCTCGCCGCGGCGACTCGCCCTGCTCCAGCAGGTCGGGATCGAGCCGGACGCGCTCCTGCCCGCCGACATCGACGAGACCCCGCGCAAGTCGGAATCGCCCCGCGAACTCGCTCGGCGCCTCGCCCGCGAGAAGCTGGAGGCGGCCCAGGCCGCGGCCCGGCGGCGGGAGGATCTGCGCAGCGCCTACCTCGTCTCCGCCGACACGGTGGTGGCGGTGGGCCGGCGCGTGCTGCCGAAGGCCGAGACGCTCGACGAGGCCGCCGATTGCCTGCGCCTGCTCTCGGGCCGGGCACACCGGGTCTATACCGGCGTCTGCGTACTCTCGGCCAAGGATCGCCTGCGCGAGCGTATGGTCGAGACGCGGGTGCGCTTCAAGCGCCTCTCCAACCGCGAGATCGAGGGCTACCTCTCCTCGGGCGAGTGGCGCGGCAAGGCCGGCGGCTACGCCATCCAGGGGCTGGCCGGCGCCTTCGCGGTGAAGCTCGTCGGCTCCTACAGCGCCGTCGTCGGCCTGCCGCTGAACGAGACCCTGAGCCTGCTCGAAGGCGAAGGCTTCCCGGTGCGAGGCGCCTGGGGGGCGGCGGCGTGAGCGCAGCGCCTTCGAAGAAATCCCCGTCCTGCCCGATCTGCGGTCGCCCGGCGCAAGCGGAGACCAAGCCGTTCTGCTCGCCCCGCTGCGCCGACATTGACCTCGGCCGCTGGCTCGGCGAGCGCTACGTCATCCCCGGCCCGCCGGACGAAAACACCCCTCCCCCGCCCCCGGATGGCGACGACGACCGCTCCCGCTGAGGCCGTCGCAGGATCGTCAAAAAACACGGCGTCGAGGTGCAAAACGAGGCTGGACAGGATCGGGAGCCTTCCTTATACCCCCGCTCGTCGCAGCGCACAGCGCAGCGGCCGATGCCCAGGTAGCTCAGTTGGTAGAGCATGCGACTGAAAATCGCAGTGTCGGCGGTTCGACTCCGTCCCTGGGCACCATAGCTCCGCCGGGTTTTTCGACGGGCCGCTTCTGACCTTCTGACATCTTCAGAGATTGCTCGCTTGCTCGCTTGAGCAGGCACGATGACCCGTTCAGCTGCGGCCGGATGCCTCCGCGCCGATGATCTCGGAACATGGTGCCGCCTCGCCGCTTCCCACCCCGCCGAAGTGGCATAGGACATCTTCCGGGGATCACATGGCCAAGAGCGCGACGACGGACGTGACGACCTACACCCTCAAGCAGGCGCTCGCCGCGCGGGTGGACGACCACATCGAGATCGCCGTCGAGGCCGAGGACGGCACCAAGTTCAAGATCCGCGCGAGTTCGGAACAGCTCGATGCGCTGACGGGCGATCTGGAAACGATCCTCGACGGGGACGACGCCGACGCCGCCTGAGCCGGCTTCATCAACTCACCGCCGTCATTCCGGGGCCGCGCAGCGGAACCCGGAATCCACGACTGGCCGCGACGCCCTGCACAGCGTCGCATCACGGGTGGATTCCGGGTTCGCCTGCGGCGCCCCGGAATGACGGCGGCGAGGCTGTGAGCCCGCCTCCAAAAACCTACTCCGCGGCCTGCCGCGTCGCCTCGCGGAACGGGTGGGCCGGGTAGGTGCCGAGGATGCGGACTTCGCGCGAGAAGTAGCGCAGCTCGTCCAAGGCGCGGCGCAGGCCGTCGTCCTCCGGGTGGCCGTCGACCTCGGCGTAGAACTGGGTCGCGGTGAACTGGCCCTCGACCATGTAGCTCTCGAGCTTCGACATATTGACGCCGTTGGTCGCGAAGCCCCCGAGCGCCTTGTAGAGCGCGGCCGGGATGTTGCGGACCCGGAAGATGAAGCTCGTCACCGTGGGCTCGCCGCCGGGCTCCGGCAGCACCGGCTCGGGGGAGAACACCACGAAGCGGGTGGTGTTGTGCGCCTCGTCCTCGACGTCGCGTTCCAGGATGTCGAGGCCGTAGACCTCTGCGGCCATCGCCGGGGCCAGCGCGGCGCGGGTCGGGTCGCGTAGGTCGGCCACCTCGCGGGCGGCGCCTGCGGTGTCGCCCGCCACCACCGGCTTCACGCCGAGCCGCCGGATGATGCGGCGGCACTGGCCGAGCGCGTGGATGTGGCTGTGCACGGTCCTGATGCCCTCCAGCGGGGCGCCCGGTAGGACCATCAGCTGGAAGTGGATCGGCAGGAAGTGCTCGGCCACGATGTGCAGCCGCGAGATCGGGATCAGGTGATGGATGTCGGCGACGCGCCCCGCGATCGAGTTCTCGATCGGGATCATCGCGAGCGCGGCCTGCCCCTCGTTCACCGCCGCGAAGGCGTCTTCGAAAGTCGGGCAGGCGAGGTAGGTCCAGCCCGGATAGGCCTGGGCGCAGATGATGTGCGAGTTGGCGCCGGGCTCGCCCTGATAGGCGATGGTGCGGTCGGTCATGGGGGTACGCTTCAGTTCAGGCGGCGGGCGGAGAGGAGCGCCCGGGCGCGCTCCAAGTCGGCCGGCGTATCGACGCCGAGCGGCAGGTCGGTGACGACGGTGGCGTCGATGCGCATGCCGGCCTCCAGCGCGCGCAGCTGCTCCAGCTTCTCGCGCTGTTCGAGTTCGCCCTGCGGCAGGCTCATGAAGCGGCGCAAAGCCTTCCGGCGATAGGCGTAGAGGCCGATATGGTGGAACAGCGGCCCGTCGCCCCATGGCGCGCGGGCGCGGGTGAAGGCGAGCGCCCGCAGGCGGTTCGGGGCGACGTGGTGGCCGATGATCTTGACGACGTTCGGGTCGTCCGCCTCGCCCGCCCGCTCGATCAGGGCGGCGAGCGTCGCGATGTCGACGGCGGAATCGGCGAGCGGCGTCACCGCGGCGGCGATGATGCCGGGATCGATCGTCGGCAGGTCGCCCTGCACGTTGACGACGACGTCGTGGTGCCCTTCCGGATCGACGATCTCCAGCGCCTCCGCGAGGCGGTCGGAGCCGGAAGGGTGATCCGCGCGGGTCGTGACGGCGAGCCCCCCGCGGGATTCGATCGCTTCGACGATCTCGGGCGCGTCGGTCGCGACCACCACCGGGCCGACGCCCGATTCGACGGCGCGGCGCCAGACATGGACGATCATCGGCTCGCCCGCGATGTCGGCGAGCGGCTTGTTCGGCAGGCGCGTCGCGGCGAGACGCGCCGGAATCAGGATCAGCGGATCGGACATCGCCTGGAAACGGCCTCGCGCGGATGGCGTCGGGGGCGTCTAACAGGCGTCGCCCGCCTTGTCATGGCGGGGGCCTGAGGGCACCGCGGCGCAAAAACCGCTTCAGAACCGCTCGTGCGACAGCGCGCAGCGCGCGCGGCCCATTGTCAAGATCGGTTCCAAACGGCTAATCACCCTCGCACTCTTCCAAAGTCCGGCGTCTTGCCCGTCGGGCCCCCATCCGCCGGGCTCTCTCCCCGTGCGCCGGAGCTGTCGAGCATGGATTCCTTCGAGCTGAACAAGGTCGCCGGCGCGGTACTCGGCGCGCTGTTGTTCGCGGTCGGGTCGGGCTTCGTCGCGGAGCTGATCTATCACCCGAAGCCCGCGGGCAATGCGGGCTATCCGCTGCCCGAGCCCGAGCCGAAGGCCGCCACCACCGCCGCCGCGCCGAAGGCTGAGCCCATCGCCGTGCGGCTCGCCAGCGCCGATGCCGAGAAGGGCAAGGCCGGCACCAAGGCCTGCGCCGCCTGCCACAGCTTCGAGAAGGGCGGCCCGAACAAGGTCGGCCCCCACCTCTGGGACGTGGTCGAGCGCCAGAAGGCGCATGAGCCGGGCTTCGAGTACTCCGCCGCCCTCAAGGAGAAGGGCGGCACCTGGACCTACGAGGATCTCGACCACTTCCTCGAGAACCCCAAGGGTTGGGTGAAGGGCACCAAGATGGCGTTCGCCGGCATCGGCTCGCCCTCTGAGCGCGCCAACGTCGTCGCCTACCTGCGCACGCTCTCCGACAGCCCCAAGCCTCTCCCGGCCGCGGAGAAGGCCGCCGCGAAGGAAGAGCCGAAGAAGGAAGAGGCTGCCAAGCCGGCGGACAAGCCCGCCGAGACCAAGCCGGCCGAGACCAAGGCCCCCGAGAGCGCCACCGGCGACAAGGACAAGAAGCCCGCGACCAACGCCCCCCAGGGCAACCAGGGCGACGGCAAGGACACCGCCCGCACGGTGCCGGCCCCGGAGAAGCAGCCGCAGCAGAACGAGGTCGCCCCCTCGCAGCCGGACATCGCCAAACCGTCCGCCGACACGGATGCCAAGCAGCAGCCGACCGCCCCCGCGGCCCCGCCGGCCACGGACAAGCCGGCCGAGGCGCCGAAGCCCTGATTTTTGAGGGTGTGACGATCGAAGGCCGGGCCCAGCGCCCGGCTTTTTTTGTTTCTATTCCCGCTTGCGCAAGCCAACACGGCGCCGGCGTTTAAAACCCAACCGCCGTCATTCCGTGGCCGCGCAGCGGAACCCGGAATCCACCCGTGATGCGACGCTCATTGCACCGTCGCGGCCAGTCGTGGATTCCGGGTTCGCCTGCGGCGCCCCGGAATGACGGCGGCGATAGAATAGAGGCGCGTGAGACCCCTCGCTCACCGCCGAACATCCGCCTGCGCGGACGCGACCGCTTGGCGGGCCGTCGCCGCCGTCCTAGAACGTGGCCAAGAAATTCTCGTTATCCATGAACGATCGGGAGAACGCGCCAACGTGACGGGACACGCCGTGATCGCTCGCCGCAGCTTCCTCGCCGGAGCCCTCGCCGCCCTCGGATTGCGCGGCCCCGCCGCGGCGCAGGAGCCCGCGGAATCAGCGGCGAAGGCCTCCGCCCAGGAGGCCCCCGGCAACTGGCGTCATGCCCTCACCCTGCTCGGCGAGCCGAAATACGGCCCCGACTTCCCCCACTTCGAGTACGCCGACCCCAAGGCCCCCATCGGCGGCCTCGTGCGCCTGGGCGCGCAGGGCGGGTTCGACAACCTCAACATGATCGTCAACGGCCTGAAAGGGGATCTCGAAGGCGGCATCACCCAGATCTACGACACGCTCATGGAGGATTCGGGCGACGAGCCGTTCTCCTCCTACGGCCAGCTGGCCGAGGCCGTGCGGATCGCCCCGGACGGGATGTCGGTCGCCTACCGCCTGCGTTCAGGCGCCCGCTGGCACGACGGCAAGCCGCTCACCGTCGAGGATGTGATCTGGTCGTTCGACACGCTGAAGGCCAACAGCCCGTTCTACGCCGCCTACTACCACAGCGTCACGAAGGCCGAGGCCACGGGCGAGCGCGAGGTCACGTTCCGGTTCAGTGAGGCCGGCAACCGCGAGCTGCCGCAGGTGCTCGGCCAGATGCAGGTGCTGCCCAAGCACTGGTGGACGGCGAGCGATGTCAACGGCAAGCCGCGCAACCCGACCGAGACCACGCTGGAAATCCCGCTCGGCTCGGGCCCCTACCGCTTGGCCAAGATCGATGCCGGCCGCTACGCGATCTACGAGCGCGTCGCCGACTACTGGGGCAAGGATCTGCCGGTGAATCGGGGCCGCAACAATTTCGGCACGATCCGCTTCGAGTATTTCCGCGACGGCTCGGTGCTGCTGGAGGCGCTCAAGGGCGACCTCTACGATTTCCGCACCGAGAACATCGCCCGCAATTGGGCGACCCAGTACGACGACTTCCCCGCCGTCAAGGAAGGCCGCCTGATCAAGGAGGAGTTTCCGGGCCGCGGCACCGGCATCATGCAGGCCTTCGTGTTCAACCTGCGCCGGGACAAGTTCAAGGACGAGCGGGTGCGCCGCGCCTTCAACCTCGCCATGAACTTCGAGGAGATGAACCGGCAGCTGTTCTACGGCCAGTACCAGCGCATCGACTCGTATTTCTTCGGCTCCGAACTCGCCTGTTCCGGCCTGCCCGAGGGCATCGAGCGGGCGATCCTCGACGGCGTGAAGGACAAGCTGCCGCCGAAGGTCTTCACCGAGCCCTACAAGAACCCGGTCAACGACACGCCCGAAGCCGTGCGCGCCAACCTGCGCCAAGCGGTCGGCCTCCTCAAGGAGGCGGGCTACGAGCTGAAGGGCGGGCAGATGGTCTCCAAGGCCACCGGCGAACCGCTGACCGTCGAGTTCCTGGAATTCCAGAACGTGTTCGAGCGGGTGATCCTGCCGTTCGCCGCGCAGCTCAAGCTCATCGGCATCGGGTCGAGCGTGCGGGTGATCGATCAGGCGCAGTACCAGAACCGGCTGCGGGCGTTCGATTTCGACATCACGACCTCGAACTGGCCGGAATCGCTCTCGCCGGGCAACGAGCAGCGCGAGTATTGGGGCTCGGCCTCGGCCGACAAGCCGGGTTCGCGCAACATCGCCGGCATCAAGGATGCCGGGATCGACGCGCTGATCGAGAAGCTGATTTTTGCGAGCGACCGCGAGACGCTGGTGGCGGCTACGCGCGCTTTGGATCGGGTATTGCTCTCCCACAACTACGTCGTGCCGCAATGGTCCTCGCCGGTGACGCGCACGATCCGCTGGAACCGGTTCTCGCGTCCGGCCCTGCTGCCGAAATATGGCGGTTCGGGCTTCCCGACGACGTGGTGGTACGATGAGACGCTGGCCGCCAAGACGGGAGCGCCGCGTTGAGCGGCGCCCCCACCCGGCGCGGTCTCGTCCTCGGCACCTCCGCGCTGGCGCTCGCCGCCGCCCTCCCCCGCCGGGCGCGCGCCGTGCCGGCCGGCGCGAGCCACGGCCTGTCGAGCTTCGGCGAGCTGAAATACGGCCCCGGCTTCCCGAACTTCGACTACGTGAACCCGATGGCGCCCCGCGGCGGGCGCTTCTCGACGCAGATCACGCAGACCTTCGGCAATCAGGCCTTCGACACCTTCGATACGCTCAACCCTTACGTCTTCCGCGGCAACGGCGCGGCGGGGCTGAACGTCACCTTCGACAGCCTGATGGTGCGGGCGCTGGACGAGCCCGACGCGATGTACGGCCTCATCGCCCGCACGGTGGAGACGAGCGAGGACGGGCTGACGCAACGCTTCCGGCTTCGGCCGCAGGCGCATTTCCACGACGGCTCGAAGCTCACCGCCCGCGACGTGGCGTTCTCGCTCAAAACCTTACGCGACAAGGGCCATCCGGCGATCTCGCAGGAAATCCTCGACCTCGAGGACGCAACGGCGGAAGCCGACGACGTGGTGCTGGTGCGCTACAAGCCGGGCTATGCCCGCGACCTGCCGCAGACGGTGGCCGGCCTCCCCATCTTCTCCGAAACATGGTGGAAGGGCCGCGATTTCGAGGCCTCGACGCTGGAGGCGCCGCTGGGCTCCGGCCCCTACCGGGCCGCGCGGATCGATGTCGGTCGCTTCATCGAGTTTGAGCGGGTGCCGGATTACTGGGCCGTGGACCTGCCGGTGAATGTCGGGCGCAACAACTTCGAGGCCCTGCGCTACGAGTACTTTCGCGATCGGCAGGCGGCGTTCGAGGCGTTCAAGAGCGGTGCGTTCACCTACCGCGAGGAGTTCACCTCCTCGATCTGGGCCAACGGCTACGACTTCCCCGCCGCGCGCGAGGGCCGGGTCAAGCGGGTGACGCTGCCCAACAACGCGCCGGCCAGCATTCAGGGCTGGTGGTTCAACACCCGGCGCGAGGTGTTCAAGGACCCGCGGGTGCGCGAGGCGATCGGGCTGTGCTTCGACTTCGCCTGGACCAACCGCAACCAGATGTACGACACCTACGCGCGCACCGAATCGTTCTTCGAGCGCTCGGACCTCAAGGCCACGGGCAAGCCCGGCCCCGACGAACTCGCCCTGCTCGAACCCTTACGCGACGCCCATCCCGGCGCGGTGCCGGCGGAAGTGTTCGGCGAGGCCTGGGTGACGCCGGCCAGCGACGGGTCGGGCCAGGACCGGGCGCTCCTCAGCCGCGCCAACGCGCTCCTCAAGGAGGCCGGCTGCACCCGCGAGGGCAGCGTGTTCAAGCTGCCGAGCGGCGCGCCGATCGCCTTCGAGTTCCTCGACAACGACCCGATCTGGGAAGCCCGCACCCAGCCCTTCATCCGCAACCTCGCCCGGCTCGGCATCCAGGCGCGCCAGCGCATCGTCGATGCCTCGCAGTACCAGTTGCGCGTGCGCGACTTCGATTTCGACATCGTCGTCCGCAACGCCTCGCAGGGGCCGACGCCGGGGCCGGAGCTGCGCACCAGCTTCGGCTCCAAGGCCGCTTCGCTGCCGGGCACCAACAACCTCGCCGGCATCCAGAACCCGGTGGTGGATGCCCTGATCGAGAAGGCCGTGACCGCGTCGTCCCGCGCCCAGCTGGAAGCCGCCTGCCGCGCTCTCGACCGGGTGCTGCGCGCCGGCCGCTACTGGATTCCGATGTGGTACGCCCCGAGCTACCGGCTCGCGACCTGGGACGTGTTCGGCCATCCGGCGACCCCGCCGGCCTACGGCCTCGGCACCCCCGATCTGTGGTGGTACGACCCGGAAAAAGCCCGGCGGATCGGCCGGGACTGAGGCACACATGATCGGCTACATCCTGCGGCGCCTCGCCCTCATGGTCCCGACCATCTTCGGGATCATGCTGATCACCTTCGCGATCATCCAGTTCGCCCCCGGCGGCCCGGTCGAGCGCGTGCTCGCCCAGCTTCAGGGCCAGCAGGAAGGCTCGCTCAACCGCGTCACCGGCGGCCAGGGCGATCTCGGCGGGGGTGCGAGCCGCAGCGGTTCGGAGAACGCCAAGTATCGCGGCGCGCAGGGCCTCGACCCGGCCTTCATCAAGAAGCTGGAGGCGCAGTTCGGCTTCGACAAGCCGGCCCCCGAGCGCTTCGCCAAGATGCTGTGGGACTACGCCCGGTTCGATTTCGGCCGCAGCTATTTTCGCGACGTGAGCGTGCTGCAGCTCATCAAGGAGAAGCTTCCGGTCTCGATCTCGCTCGGCCTATGGATGACGCTGATCTCCTACGCGATCTCGATCCCCCTCGGCATCCGCAAGGCGGTCTTGGACGGCTCGCGCTTCGACGTGTGGACTTCCGCCGTCGTCATCGTCGGCTACGCGATCCCGAGCTTCCTGTTCGGCATCCTGCTGATCATCCTGTTCGCGGGCGGCTCGTTCGTGCAAATCTTCCCGATCCGCGGCCTGACCTCGGAGAACTTCGAATCCTTGAGCCTATGGGGCAAGGCGGTCGATTACGCGTGGCACCTCGCGCTCCCGCTCGCCGCCCTGGTGCTCGGCGCCTTCGCGACCTCGACCTTGCTCACGAAGAACTCGTTCCTCGACGAGATCCGCAAACAATACGTGCTGACCGCCCGGATGAAGGGCCTATCCGAGCGCGGCGTCCTCTACGGTCACGTCTTCCGCAACGCGATGCTGATCGTCATCGCGGGCTTTCCGGGCGCCTTCATCACGGCGTTCTTCACCGGCTCGCTGCTGATCGAGACGATCTTTTCGCTCGACGGGCTCGGGCTGCTGTCGTTCACCTCCATCGTCGGGCGGGATTATCCGGTGGTGTTCGCGACGCTCTACATCTTCTCGCTGCTCGGGCTCGCGGTGAACCTTCTGTCGGATCTGATCTATACGTGGATCGATCCGCGGATCGATTTCTCGGCCAAGGCGGCGTGATCTTCCGAGAGCCTGTTTGAGGGGCTCATCCCATCCATCCCCTTCATCCTGAGGTGCCGCGAAGCGGCCTCGAAGGAGGGCTCCAATTCGCTCGGCGATCCCTGGAGCCCTCCTTCGAGGCTCCGCTGCGCGGAGCACTTCAGGATTAGGCAATTGTTGGGAACGGTCGGTCGGGCTTTCAAAGAGCGCGCCGGGCCCAGACGGCCTGCACATCCTCATCGGTGGCGAACTCGCCACGCTCCGCTGCCGCCTACGATCGGACGATTGCGGCCCGTTCCTCTGATGTCAGAGCGACGGGGTCGGCCGCCTCGTCGGCGAGACTCATCAGAACGCGGGCCACTTCGCCCTGCGTCTCGGGCGGAAGGGCGCGAACGCTCGTTCCGGAAGCTCGGTCATGCCGCCAGGAGGCACCTGATTTCCGCTTAGAAAAGTGAAACCGGATGATTTGCCGGCTGCCGGTCGGGCTGCTATCGGCCCTCGTCCTCGCGCCCGGATGACGCCCCTTGTGACCGCCCTCCCCCTTGTCATCCGCCCCGAACACCCGGACGACGGCCCGGCGATCGAGCGCCTTCACGCCCGCGCCTTCGGGCCCGGGCGCTTCGCCCGCACCGCCTATCGCCTGCGCGAGGGGACGCAGCCGCTTCCCGACCTCTGCCTGACGGCGCTCGTCGGCACCTATCTCGTCGGCTCGGTGCGGATCGGCCCGGCGGAGGCCGAGGGGGGCCGGCTTCTCGTGCTCGGGCCGCTCACCGTCGATCCGAGCTTTTCCGACCGTGGCATCGGCTCGGCCTTGATGCGGGCGAGCCTGGAGGCGGCGCGCGCCGCCGGACACGGCCTCGTCGTGCTGGTGGGGGATGCGCCCTATTACGCGCGCTTCGGGTTCGCGCCGGTGCCGCCGGGGCGCCTCGTCCTGCCGGGGCCGGTCGATCCGCGCCGCTTCCTCTGGCTCGAACTCACCGAAGGCGCCGGTGCAGCCCTCTCCGGCCTCGTCCGCCCCGCGCGCAAATAATCACACCCGCACGGTCTCGTCGAAATCCTCGGCCGCGAACGGCACGGAGAACTGCACCGCGAGCCCGTTCTCGAGATGACGGACCACGGTGGCGTAGCGCGAGCCGACCCGCACCTTCGCGCCGACGAAGGGAAGCGCCGCGGTCTTGAGGGCGATGGCCGCGCCGGAGCGGGAGATGTTGAGGATCAGCCCGTTCATCACGAGCTGCTCGCCGAGCCGCACCTGCACGCCGCGATGCAGCGGCACGATGCGCTTGGCGCCGCGCAGCTCCGCCGCGCGGGTGGCCCGGTCGGCGTGCCACTCCATCCGCGCGGTGACGCGGGTGCGCCGGCTTTCGGGGATCGCCAGCGTCAGGACGAAGCCGTCCGCCACGAGCCGGGCCACCGTGCCGGGCAGGATGCCGATCTCGTCGAGATAGCAGACCACGACCTGACCGGGCTCGACCGCGGCCTCGGCGATCAGCTCGACGGCATCCGGCGTCATACTGCGGGCAAAGCAGGGGAATTCGCTGCCGCCGACGATCATCGCCCGGCCGGTGATGCGCTCGGAGGGCGGCGCGTCCTGTCTCGGCTCCGCTTGCGGCGGGGCTTCAAAGGCAGGGATCGCGGCTGACATCGCCATTTCCGGACAACGCTTTTCTCAAGACCGACGAACGGACACCGTTTTGAAAGACGTGACGAAGCGGCGCTCCGGCGCGCCCGCGAATTGAGACCCTTGCGGGATATTTGTAATCCCAGAACCGGGCGCTGCGAAAGAGTGCCGAGCAGCGTTGTCCTCGCTTGGTTCCATGTCATGCCGTAATCGTGATCGACGTCGGCACTGTTTTTTGGATGCAAAGTACAATCATGCGCAATTCGGTTGCGCAGGTGCGTCAGGTATCCACCACGCCCTTCGCCACCGCGGCGATGGCGGCTTCGCGCTCGGCCAGTGGCCGGTCCGAGCCCGTGAGGTAGACCGCGACCACCTGCGCGGCGCCGTCCGGCGGCCAGATCACGCCGACATCGTTGGTGGTGCCGTTCTCGCCCGTGCCGGTCTTCTCGCCGATGCGCCAGCCCGGCGGCAATCCGGCCCGCAGCCGCGCCCCACCGGTGGTGTTGGCGAGAAGCCAGCCGGTCAGACGGTCGCGGGAGGGCTGCGACAGGGCCGAGCCGAGAGTGAGCCCGGCGAGCAGGCGCACCATCGCGGCAGGAGACGTGGTGTCGCGCGGATCGCCCGGCGCGGCCTCGTTGAGCGTCGGTTCGGTGCGGTCGAGGCGGGTCGTCCGGTCGCCGAAGGCGCGCAGATGGGCGGTGAGGCCGGCCGGTCCGCCGAGCGTCCGCAGCAGCAGGTTCGCCGCGGTGTTGTCGCTGCGGGTCACCGCCGCCTCGCACAGTTCGCTGAGGCTCATGCCGGACCCGCCGACGCGCGGCTCCGTCACCGGCGAGTACGGCACCAAGATGTCGCGCTCGAACACGATCCGCCGCTCCAGGTTCTCCTCGCGGTCATCGACCCGCGCCAGCACGGCGGCCGCCGCCAGGGTCTTGAAGGTGCTGCACAGCGGAAACCGCTCGTCGAGGCGCCGCCCGGTCAGCTCGCCGGAGGCGGTGTCGAGCACCGCGACGCCGAGCCGCCCGCCGCTCTGCCCCTCGATCCGCGCCAGGATGTTTTCGAACGCCCCGGCCTGCGCTTGCCCTCCCCGGAGGGTCAGGACCAGGGCTGCGAGCCCACCCAGCGTCGCGCGTCGCGTGATCATGCGGTTCCCGATCTCTTTACGTCCCGGTCGCCCAGCTTGACGGCCGGCGGGCGGCGGACACCTTAAGTGTCCTCTCCCGACCGGACGCGCCCGTGCCGATTCCCGACGACCGCCTCCCGCCGCCCCGCTTCAACGCGGCCCGCCACTGCCTCGCGGACAATGCTCGGCTTCGCGGCGACAAGACGGCGCTGGTGATGGTCGGCGAGGGCGAGCCCGCACGCCTCACCTACGCTGAGGCTGACCGCATTGTCCGCGCCATCGCCGCCGGCCTGCTCGGCCTCGGGCTGAAACCCGGCGACCGGGTGATGATCCGCATGGGCAACGAGGCGGATTACGTGCTGGTCTATTTCGGCGCGCTCGCCGCCGGGCTCGTGGCGCTCCCCTCCTCGCCGCAACTCACCGCCGACGAGGCCGGTTTCCTGATGGACAATGCCGGCGTCGCCGCGGTGGTGGTCGGCCAGGGCTTCGACACGCCGGCGGAGACGGGCGGGCGGCTGTGGCTCGATGCCGAGGCCATCGCCGCGATGAAGGCCGGCGAACCGATCGCCGACTACGCCGACACGGCCGCCGACGATCCGGCGACGCTGGTCTACACCTCCGGCACCACCAACCGGCCGAAGGGCGTGCTCCATGCGCATCGCGCCGTCTGGGGCCGGCGGCCGATGCACGCGCACTGGCTCGGGCTGACCGAGTCCGACGTGATGCTGCATGCCGGCACCATGAACTGGACCTACACGCTCGGCGTCGGCATCACCGATCCCTGGGCCTGCGGCGCCACCACGGTGCTCTACAACGGCCCGCGCGACCGCGGCGTCTGGCCGGGTCTGATCGAGGCGCACCGGGCGACGATCTTCGCCGCGGTGCCGAGCGTCTACCGGCAGATGCTCAAATACGCCGACCTCGATTCCTTCGATCTGTCGAGCCTGCGCCACGGCGTCACCGCGGGCGAGGCGCTGAGCGCCGACCTGCTCGCGGGCTGGACCGGCTCGACCGGCATCCCGCTCTACGAGGCGCTCGGCATGAGCGAGATCTCGACCTACGTGTCGAGCGGCCCGACGATCCCCGTGCGCCCCGGCTCGCCCGGTCGGCCGCAGCCGGGACGCTGCGTCGCCATCCTCCCCGTCGAGAACGCCCCTGAACCGCTGCCGCCGGGCGAGACCGGGCTGCTCGCCGTCCATCGCTCCGAGCCGGGGCTGATGCTCGGCTACTGGCAGCGCCCCGAGGAAGAGGCGGCGGTGATGCGCGGCGACTGGTTCGCGGGCGGCGACCTCGCGAGCCTCGACGCCGACGGCTATCTCTGGTTCCACGGCCGCAACGACGACCTGATGAACGCCATGGGCTACCGCGTCTCGCCGGTGGAGGTGGAATCGGTGCTCGCCGCCCATCCGGACGTGGCGGAAGTCGGCGTGGCGGAACTCGCGGTGCGGGCCGATGTCCGGGTGATCGCCGGCTTCGTCGTGCCGCGCGCCGATAGCACGCCGGACGCGCAAGCCCTGATCGCGTGGTGCAACGAGCGGCTCGCGGGCTACAAGTGCCCGCGCGAGATCCGCTTCCTCGAAGCGCTCCCCCGCACCGCCAACGGCAAGGTCCAGCGCAAGCGGCTCGTGGAACCCCAGAGTTAGGCGCGCTTGTTCGCGGGGGAGCCCACGGCTACAGCGGGGCGCCTCCGCGAAATCGAAAACGAATGTCCGCGCTGCCGATCTCCGTCTTCATCATCGCCCGCAACGAGGCCGATCGCATCGGCGCGACGATCCGAGCGGTGCGCGACCTGACCGACGACCTCGTGGTGGTGGATTCCGGCTCGACCGACGGCACGCAGGCGCTGGCCGAAAACCTCGGAGCGCGGGTGATCCACAACGACTGGCCCGGCTACGGCCCGCAGAAGCGCTTCGCCGAGGAGCAGTGCCGCCACCCGTGGCTGCTCAACCTCGACGCCGACGAGGTGGTGCCGCCGGACTTGGCCGACGCGATCCGCGCGGTCTTCGCGGGCGGCGAGCCGGCGCACGCGGCGTGGCGCATCGACATCGCCGAAATCTTCCCCGGCGAGACCCGGCCGCACCCCTGGGCCTACGTGCTGAGCCCGGTGCGGCTCTACCGCTGGGACCGCAGCCGCTACTCGCCCTCCCCGGTCCACGACCGGGTCGAAATGGGGCCGGGCGTCACCACGGGCCGGCTGAAGGGCCGCATCCACCATTTCTCGGTGCGCTCGCTCGGCGACCAGCTCGACAAGCTCAACCGCTATTCCGACCAGCAGGCCGACGACCTCGATGCCCGCGGCGTGACGATCCCGGCGTGGCGCGTGTTCGTCGAGCTGCCGGGCAACTTCCTGAAGGCGTATTTCGGCCGCCGCCACTTCGTGCGCGGCGTCTACGGCTTCCTGACCGCCATGAACTACGCGATCTCCCGCCACCTGCGCGTGGCCAAGCACTACGAGCGCCGCATCACGACGCCGCGCGAGAGCCGTGCCGGCCTCGCCCCACTGGCAGAGCGCACCGACCGGCTTGACCCGCCGCCCCGGAGCTTCTAGAGCCGGTGCGCGGGGAGACGTGGCCGAGAGGCTGAAGGCACTCGTTTGCTAAATGAGCATACCCCTAATAAGGGTATCGAGGGTTCGAATCCCTCCGTCTCCGCCACCCGTTTCAAGCCGCTGTAAGCCTCTGGCGCTGCAGCGGTTTTTTTGTTGCCCGTATCCTCGAAATCCTTCCCGCCTCGCCCACTTGGCTCTCACGCCGGGTGGGTCGGCGAGGTTCGGGGAAGCGGGCGTGCGCAAGCTGGGATTGAAGGATGGCCGCGGGGTGTGGCTCACCCTCGGCTTGGTGCTCCTGCTGGCGCTGCTCGCCGTCGCGGCCCTTTATCTGACACGGCCCACGACCCTGACCCTCGCGGTGGCGCCGAACGGCGGGACGGAGCCGGCCCTGCTGCGCGCCTATGCCGACGAACTCGCCCGGCGCAAGCTCGGCATCCGCCTGAGGATCGTCCCGTTCGACGGGGTGAGCGAGAGCGCGGAGGCGCTGAAAGCCGGCCGGGCCGACCTCGCGGTGGTCCGGCCCGATGTCGCGATGCCGGGCAACGGCCTCACCCTCGCGGTCCTGCGGGACCTCGCCGCCTTCGTCGCGGCGCCGGGCGCGTCCGGTATCAAGGGCATCCCGGACCTCGCGGGCAAGCGGCTCGGCCTGCTGGCCCGCCGGACGGCGGACAGGACCCTGATCGGCAACCTCGTCGGCCATCACGGGCTCGAACTCGCGACCGAGGCCCCGGGCAGGAAGGCCGTCGTGCTGGTCCCGGTGGAGGAGGCCGACGTCACCGCGGCGTTCCGCGCGGGCCGCATCGACGCCATGGTGCTGGTAACGACGGCGAATTCTCCGGCCGCGCGGCGGCTCGTCGGCTTCGTGCACGAGGCGAGCGAGGACGGGGAGGTCGCGCTGTTCGGCTTTCCCGACACCGCGGCGGTGCTGGCGCGCTGGCCTCGGCTTCAGCCGGTCACGGTGCCGGCGGCCCTCTATGGCGGCGACCCGCGCCTGCCGCCCGAGGACGTCGCGACGGTGGGCTCGTCCTACCGGCTCATGGCGCGGGCGAACCTCGCCCGCAGCGTCGCGGCGGAGGTGACGCAGCATCTCTTCGAGATGCGCGCCGCCCTGGCCGAGACGGTGCCGGCCGCCGAGGATGTCGGGCACCCGGCCTACGAGGACACGGCCGACGCCACCAGCGCGCGGCTGCCGATCCACCCCGGCGCCCTCGACTATTACGAGCGGGAGCAGGAGACCTTCATCGAGCGCTACGAGAGCTGGATCTACCTCGTGGCGATCCTGGGCGGCGGCCTCGGCTCGACCGCGGCGTGGCTGCGGCAGCGCATCGGGCGCATCCGCCGGGAGCGGATCGAGGTGGCCACCGCCCGCCTGCTGGAACTGCGCTCGGAGGCGCGCCGCGAGACCGACCGCGAGCGCCTGACGGCGATGGCCGGCGAGGTGGACGACCTCGCCGGCAGCATCGCGCGCCACGCCCTGAACCGACCGACGGAGCCGCGGACGCTCGGGGCCGCCAACGTCGCCATCGAGGCGGCGCGCTCGACGGTGCGACGCGCCCTCGCCGGGGCGGCGGGGCCGGCTGCCTGACGCCGTACAGTGGCGGGCGATCCCCCGCATTCCGGGGGCGCAGGGTCAGGCCGGCAGGCCGAGGGCGAGGGAATCGGTGCCCGACGGGGTCCGCGGCCGGGGCCGCACCGTGGCCGGACAGGGCGGCGGACCGTCGTCGTCGTCGCGGCGGCGCTGCCGGAGGTATCGGCGCAGGTTCGTCGTTCGCCGAACCCGCCTGCGGGACGGCACCGGCTCGGCCGGCACCACGATGGCGTCGCGGTCGAGTTCGGCTAGCGCGGTCAGCACGGTGTCCACCGGGACCGGCTCGGCCTTGCAGCCTGTGAGGCAGCGCAGGCCCGGCATCCCTTCCAGGGCGCAGGCGTCCGACGCCCAGGAGGCCAGGATCGCGCGCTTGTCGCCACGGGAGAGATGCGGGTGCGCCAGGACTCCGCGCGGATGCCGGAAGACGTCGCCGGGCGCGACGACGGCCTGCCACGCCTCGAACGAGGCGGCCCGCGTGCCGGACGGGTTCGCCGGGGGGGAACGGAAGAGATGCGTCTCCTTCATCGACATGGATCATCCTCCCTGATGGTGCGGGACGGCGCACGAAAAGGGTCGGGCCTCGGGGGTTTACACCCCCGAGGATGGTACGGCGGTCGTTCGAGGCGGACTCGTTACGCAGCCTTGGCGCGATGCTCGACCTGGGCCGGGGCGTTGTCCTGCCCGACCGCGGCCTGATTGCCGCCGATGGCGATGCGGCGGGGCTTCAGCGCCTCCGGCACCTCGCGCTTCAGCTCGACGGCGAGCAGGCCGTTCTCCAGGCTGGCGCCGATGACCCTCACATGGTCGGCGAGGTTGAAGGTCTGGCGGAAGGCGCGCGCGGCGATGCCGCGGTGCAGGAAGGCGCGCTCCTCGTCCCGGTCCTTCTTCTGGCCGGTCACGACCAGGGTGGTGTCGTGCTGGGTCAGCTCGATCTCGTCCTGCGAGAAGCCTGCGACCGCCATGGTGATGCGGTATGCGTCGTCAGTCACCTTCTCGATGTCGTAGGGCGGCCACTGGGTGGACGGCTCCGCGCGGGCAGCCTGATCGAGCATCGAGAAAAGCCGGTCGAAGCCGACGGTGGAACGGTAGAGCGGCGCAAAGTCGAAGGTCCTCATGACCACATCCTCCTTGAGAGCAACGTGATGACGAGGGCCGCCGGACACCCCGGTCCGGCGCCCAACATGCGAGCCAAGGCCTCGCGCGCAGGGAACGTCGACGATCGGTTCGAGTTCCGGCGTTCGGGGAGATTTTCTGGTGCCCGCCTTCCGGTCTCAGGCCACCTCGCGCCAGTCGCGGTCGGACAGGCGCCAGGAGCGGTCCTGGCCGTAAGCCGCCGGGCGGTGGTCCTGGCTGACGGTGCGGGCGAGCATCACCCGCGGGCCGAGTGCGGTGATCTCGATCACCGTCGTGCCGACCGCGTCGCGGCCGACGAGGCGGGTGCCCTCGCCCCAGCCGTGCGCGCGGCAGATCTCGGCCGCGGGGCGATGGTCGTGGCGGGTCGTCTCGGAACTGTGCTTCATGACGGTCAACGCGCACACGGCCGCCGGGCCACCGCGGCGTGCCGTTGTGCCGCGACTATCGCTGCGCCGCCCCCTCGCTCCGCGTCCGCAGGAACGCGATGAGGTCCGCCCGGTCGAGCGGATCGGGCACGCCCGGAAACGTCATGCTGGTGCCCGGCACCATCGCGGCGGGGGCGGTGAGCCAGACGTCCATCCGCTCCGGCGTCCACGTGCCGCCGCCCGAGCGGAGCGCCGTGGTGTAGCCGAAGCGGCGGCTGTTGCCGGCGACCGGTCGGCCCATCACGCCGAACAAGCCCGGCCCGTTCCGGTCGCCCGCGCCCGGCTCGATCGTGTGGCAGGCCGCGCACCGGCCGAACAGGCGCCCGCCCCGCTCCGCATCGGCCACCCGCATCAGCTCGGCGAAGGCCGGCGCCTCGCCCAAGGCCCGGCGGCGCTCGGCGGCGTCGTCCGAGCAGCCGGCGAGAAGGACGGCGAGGGCCGGCAGCAGCAGGCGGAGCGGGCGCGGCGTTCGATGGGTCATGGGCCCGTCCGACATAGCGCCGCCGCGCCGTGAGCGCATGACCCACGGTGACGCTGCGCACGCGGGATGCGGTACGCCGCGTGATTCGTTCTGCTAGAAGCGCCGTGTCCTCGACGAAAAGCCCGCACAACCGCCGATTCCGGCGGCCAGCGGGCTTTTCGCGGGGCGTTCCGACCCCGATGGATGACGGTACACCCGCGAGGGTGACAACCCGGACCCGCGAGCCTCGTTCTTTGCCATCAGCCTCGACGCCTCAGCTGCTCGTCGCGCTCGCCGCGATCCTGCCCTTCCTCGGCAGCCTCGTCGCGGTCTGCCTGCCGGGCTCGGCCCGCAACGCCGCCGCCGCGCTTGCGGGCGGCGTGATGCTGGTGAGCCTCGCCTGCATCGCGAGCCTCTACCCGTTCATCGGCGACGCCCCCGTCACCGTCGGGGTCGATTGGCTGCCGACGCTGGGCGTCCGCCTGATCCTGCGGCTCGACGGGCTGGCGTGGCTGTTCGCGATGCTGGTGCTCGGCATCGGCGCGCTGGTGGTGCTCTACGCCCGTTACTACATGGCCGCCGCCGATCCGGTGCCGCGGCTGTTCTGCTACTTCCTGGCGTTCGTGGGCGCGATGCTCGGCATCGTGCTCTCGGGCAACCTGATCCAGCTCGTGGTGTTCTGGGAGCTGACCTCGGTCGTCTCGTTCCTGCTGATCGGCTATTGGTCGGACAATGCCTCGGCCCGTGACGGCGCCCGCATGGCCCTCACCGTCACCGCCGCCGGGGGCTTGTGCCTCCTCGTCGGCATGATCCTGATCGGCCGGATCGTCGGCAGCTACGATCTCGACACGGTGCTGGCCTCGGGCGACGCGATCCGCAACAGCCCGCTCTACCTGCCCGCTCTGGTCCTCGTGCTGGCGGGCGCGCTCACCAAGTCGGCGCAGTTCCCGTTCCATATCTGGCTGCCGCGCGCCATGGCGGCGCCGACGCCGATCAGCGCCTACCTGCACTCGGCCACCATGGTGAAGGCCGGCATCTTCCTGATGATCCGGCTCTGGCCGGTGCTGGCCGGCACCGAGGCGTGGTACTGGATCGTCGGCGGACTGGGCATGGCGACGATGCTGGTCGGCGCGTGGTCGGCGATCTTCCAGCACGATCTGAAGGGCCTGCTCGCCTACTCCACCATCAGCCATCTCGGGCTGATCACGCTGCTGCTCGGGCTCGATTCGCCGCTGGCCGTGGTCGCCGCGATCTTCCACGTCGTGAACCACGCGACCTTCAAGGCCTCGCTGTTCATGGCGGCCGGCATCATCGACCACGAGACCGGCACCCGCGACATGCGCCGCCTCTCGGGCCTGTGGCGGGCGATGCCCTACACCGCGACGCTGGCCATGGTGGCCGCCGCCGCCATGGCGGGCGTGCCGCTGCTCAACGGCTTCCTGTCGAAGGAGATGTTCCTCTCCGAGGCCGTCGACAACGCGGGCGACCACCCGCTCCACCTCGCGCTTCCCGTGCTGGCGACGGTCGCGAGCGCCTTCACCATGCTCTACTCCCTGCGCTTCATCCGCCAGACCTTCTTCGGACCGCCCCCGCACGATCTGCCGCACGCCCCCCACGAGCCGGTGCGCTGGATGCGCATCCCGATCGAAGCCTTGGTGCTCACCTGCATCGCCATCGGCCTCGTGCCGAACCTCACCATCGGCCCGGTGCTGGCGGGCGCGGTGCGGGCGGTGCTCGGCGAGCGCACGCCCGATTACAGCCTCGCGATCTGGCACGGCTTCAACGCGCCGCTCGCCATGAGCGTCGCGGCGCTCGTCGGCGGCGTGGTGCTCTATCTCGTGTTCGGCAAGCGCATCAACACCAACCCCCGCGGCGGCCCCTGGCTGATGGACCGGCTCGACGGCGGCTGGCTGTTCGAGAAGTCGATGACCGGCCTCGTGCGCGGCGCCCGCTGGTGTGAGGGCAAGCTCGGCACCGAGCGGCTGCAGCCGCAGCTGCGCATCCTGTTCCTCACCGCGCTCACCGTCGCGCTCGCAGCCGGCGCCGCCCGCGGGCTCGACCTGACGGCGCCGGGGCGAATCACGCAGTTCGATCCCGCCTTCGCCCTGATGTGGCTGGTGGGCGCCGCCTGCGCCATCGGTGCGGCGGAGCGGGCGAAGTACCACCGGCTCTCGGCGGCGATCTTCGTCGGCGGCGCCGGCCTCGTCAGCAGCCTCACCTTCCTGTGGCTCTCGGCCCCCGACCTCGCGGTGACGCAGATCCTCGTCGAGATCGTCACCACCGTGATGCTGCTGCTGGGGCTACGCTGGCTCCCGAAGCGCGACGCGGCGATTCCGGTCCCGGCCTCGGAAGAAGCGCGGGGCAAGCGCCGCCGCCTTATCGATCTTTGCATCGCCGGCCTCGTCGGCTTCGGGCTTGCCGGGCTCGCCTACGCGGTGATGACCCGTCCGGCAGTGGACGGCATCAGCCGCTGGTTCGTGGAGGAAGCCTATCCGCAGGCGGGCGGGCGCAACGTCGTCAACGTGCTGCTGGTCGATTTCCGCGCCTTCGACACGCTGGGCGAGATCTGCGTGCTCGGCGTCGTCGGCCTCACCGTGTTCGCCCTGCTGCGCCGGTTTCGACCCGCCCCCGACAGCCTGGAGCGCCCGGCCCAACAGGTCCGCTACGACGCCTACGACCACGCCCGCGAGGGCCGCGAGCCCGGCCACACCACCGCCGACGCGCTGCTCGTGCCCAAGGTGGTGACGACGTGGCTGTTCCCGTTCATCGTCCTCCTCGCGCTGCACCTGTTCCTGCGCGGCCACGACTTGCCGGGCGGGGGCTTTGCCGCCGGCATCGCCATGACGGTGGCGTTCATGCTGCAATACATGACCAACGGCGCCCAGTGGGTGGAGGAGCGGCTGCGTATCCAGCCGATCTCGTGGATCGGCGCCGGCATGCTGATCGCGGCGCTTGCGGGCGCCGGCTCCTGGCTGTTCGGGCGCCCCTACCTCACCGCCTTCTTCACTTACTGGGAGCCGCCGGTGCTCGGGAAGGTCCCGGTGGCGAGCGCGCTGGTGTTCGATCTCGGCATCATGGTCCTCGTCGTCGGCGCGAGCGCCCTGATGCTGGTGGCGCTCGCCCACCAGTCCCTGCGCCGCACCCGCGCCGCGGAGGCCGAGGCGGAAGCCAAGGCCGAGAAGGAGCCCGCCTGATGGAGTTCGTCCTGTCGGCCGGGATCGGCATCTTCGCCGCCTCCGGCGTATGGCTGATGCTGCGCCCGCGCACCTTCCAAGTCGTGCTCGGCCTCTCGCTGCTGAGCTACGCCGTCAACCTGTTCATCTTCGCCATGGGCCGCCTCACCGTTGGCGCGCCGCCGGTGCTCGGCGCCGTGCCGGAGATCGTCTCCGTCGACGATCCGGTGCCCCAGGCACTGGTGCTCACCGCCCTCGTCATCGGCTTCGCGCTCACCGCCCTGTTCCTCGTCGTCCTGCTCGCCGCCCGCGGCGTCACCGGCAGCGACCACGTCGACGGCTATGAGCCCCACCGCGCGGAACCGCATCCGGGAAACCCCCACCCATGATCGGCCCCGTCGCCATCACTGAAGGAAGCGCGTGGTCCGACCACCTCGTCGTCCTGCCGATCGTTCTGCCGATCGCGGTCGCGGGCGCGATGTTCCTGATGGACGAGCGCCGCCGCGAGTTGAAGGCCGTCCTGAGCCTCGTCACGATGCTGGTGCTGCTCGGTATCGCCGTCGTCCTCGTCGGCCACGCGAGCGAGGCCGCGGACGTCTACCGCCTAGGCAACTGGACCGCGCCCTACGGCATTGTGCTGGTCGCCGACCGGCTCTCTGCGATGATGCTGGTGCTGGCCGCCATCCTGGGTCTCTGCGCCCTCGTCTTCTCCTTCGCCCGCTGGGGCCGGGCCGGCCCGCGATTCCACGGCCTGTTCCTGCTGCTGGTGATGGGCGTGAACGGCGCCTTCCTCACCGGCGACCTGTTCAACCTGTTCGTATTCTTCGAGGTGATGCTGGCGGCCTCCTATGGCCTCGTCCTGCACGGCTCGGGCGAGGTCCGCATCCGCGCCGGCCTCGGCTACATCGCGGTCAACCTCGTGGCCTCGCTGTTCTTCCTCGTCGGCGTCAGCCTGATCTACGGCACCACCGGCACCCTCAACATGGCCGACCTCGCAAGGCGCCTCGCCGCACCTTCGCTCAGTGAACTCGGCCTGTTCGAGGTCGGCTGCGCCATCCTCGGCATCGCCTTCCTGATCAAGTGCAGCGCGTGGCCCCTCGGCTTCTGGCTGCCGACCACCTACGCGGCGGCGAGCGCCCCGGCTGCGGCGATCCTGGCCATCCTCAGCAAGGTCGGCGTCTACGTCGTGGTCCGCCTCAGCCTGCTCCTGTTCGGCGAGGGGCTGTCGGCCGGCCTCAGTCAGACCGTCCTCTTCGCCGCGGGGCTCGCCACCATCGCCTTCGGGACAATCGGCATCCTGGCCGCCCGCGACCTGACGCGCGCGGCGGGCTACGCCGTGATGATCTCGTCGGGCACGGTGCTGGCCGCCCTCGGCACGGGCAGCGAGCGGGCCTTGTCGGGCGCGCTCTACTACCTCGTCGGCTCGACGCTCGCCTCCGGCGCCCTGTTCCTGCTGGCCGAAATCCTCCAGCGCGGCCGCGACCCGGCGGAGGCCGGCAAACCCGTCTTCGCCGACGAGTACCGCGATCCGTTCGACGATCCCGAGGCCACGGAAGTCGGCCGCGCCATCCCCTCGGCGGTGGCGATCCTCGGCGTGGGCTTCCTTGTCGCCACGCTGATGCTGGCCGGCATCCCCCCGCTCGCCGGGTTCGTCGGCAAGCTCGCGATGTTCTCCGGCCTGACCGGCGGGGCGATGACGGCCTCCGCCTGGGGGCTGATCGCGGCGCTGACTCTCTCCAGCTTCGGCACGCTGATGCCGCTGGTGCGGCTCGGCATCTTCAGCCTGTGGGTGCCGAGCGACGACCCCGCGCCGGTGCTGCGCGCCCCCGAACTTTTGGCGATCGCCGGCCTGCTCCTCACCTGCATGGCGCTGGCGCTGTGGGGTGGGCCGGTGCTCGCCTACGCCGATGCCACGGTGACGTGGCTCGCCCAGCCGCAGGATTACGTCCGGGCCGTGCTCGGCGAAGGAGGAGGCCGGTGAGCCGCATCCTGCCCCATCCGCTGCTGTCGCTGGCGCTCACCGGGACGTGGCTGCTGCTCAACGCGCCGCCGACCCCCGGCAACGTCCTCCTGGCGCTCGCCGTCGGCCTCGCGGTCCCGGCGGTGATGCGCGCGCTGGAGCCTCGACCGGTGCGCCTGCGCGCGCCCTCGGCCATCGCCCGGCTGCTCGGCGTCTTCCTCTACGACATGGTCCGCTCGAACATCGACGTGGCCCGCGTCATCCTCAATCCCCGGCCGGGCGAGCGCCGCACCGGCTTCATCACCGTGCCGCTGGAACTGCGCGAGCCCGCCGGCCTCACGGTGCTGGCGGTGATCCTCACGGCGACCCCCGGCACGCTCTGGGTGCAGTACGATTCCGACACCGGCTGCCTGCTGCTCCACGTCCTCGACTTCACCGAGGACAGCGACTGGAAGGCCCGGATCAAGGACCGCTACGAGCGCCCCCTCATGGAGATTTTCGCGAAGGTGCCGGCATGAGCAGCGTGACGATCCTCGATTGGGGCCTCGGCTTCGCCCAGGGCCTGCTGGTGCTCGCGATGGCGCTCGCCGCGTGGCGGATGCTGCGCGGCCCCCGCGCCCAGGACCGGATCCTCGGCCTCGACACGTTCTACCTCAACGGCATGCTCGCCATCGTGGTCCACGGCATGCGCACCGGCAGCGGCCTCTATTTCGAGGCGGCGCTGATCATCGGCATGATCGGCTTCACCGCGACCGTGGCCCTGGCCAAGTTCCTGATGCAGGGCGAGGTGATCCAGTGAACGGCGCCGAACTCCCGATCTGGGCCGCCTGCCTCGTCGTGCTGCTGACGGTCACCGGCGCCGGCTTCGCGCTCGTTGGCGCACTCGGCCTGATCCGCCTGAAGACGTTCTACGAGCGCGTCCACGCTCCCTCGCTCGGCGCGACGCTGGGCATGGCCCTGATCCTGTGCGGCTCGATGCTGCTCCTCTCGCTGATCGAGGACCGCCTCGTCCTGCGCGACGCGCTGATCGGCCTTTTCTTCACCGTGACGACCCCGGTGACGCTCCTGCTGCTCGCCCGCACCGCCGCCCACCGCGACCGCTTCGAGGGCAATCCGGACGCGCCGCCGGAGGTTTGAGACCGGCCGAGACATGCTCCTCGCGACGGGCCTCTCCCAACAAATCCCCTCATCCTGAGGTGCCGCGCAGCGGCCTCGAAGGAGGGCTCCAGCCTATCGCGCGCGTACTGGAGCCCTCCTTCGAGGCTTCGCTACGCTACGCACCTCAGGATGAGGGTGAGGGTGGGAAGGCGGGCGAGACAATTCACACGCTCTCGTAGACGAACCGTCCTCCCCCCGCCGGCACTCTCTCGAGCCGCTCCGCGGCCACCGTCATATCCCGACGCCCCGCCTCCCACCGGTCCCGGATCGACGACGGCGAGAAATCGAAGCTCTTGGCTGCCAGCTGGTCCGCCCCGGCCTTGTAGGTGACGTGCATCAGCCGCACCGCCGGCCCGTCCGGCTTCAACCGCTCCCGCAGCGCGTATTCCCGTGCGAGCCCGGCGATCGCCCGCCGCCCGGCGCTGGCAAAGATCAGGTCGTTGGCCCGCTCCAGCACCGCATCGAGCGATTTCGGCCGCGGCGCGCTCAGGCTGAACAGGTCGGAGGCGATGCACAGCAGGTCGCGCTCCGGTTCGGGCGCGAACAGCGGATCGAGCGGCAGGTTGTTGGTGTAGCCAGCGTCGCACAGCAGCCGCCCCTCCACCTCGACCGGCGGGAAGGCCGGCAGGATCGCTGCGCTCGCCAGGATGTGCTCCGGCACGACCCGCTCACGCCGGGTGTCGAAAAATACCTCCTCCCCGCTCGTCACATCGACCGTGCCCACCGTGAGCCGGGTCTCGCCGCCGTTCAGCCGCTCGAAATCGACCAGCCGGTTCAGCGTGTCGCGCAGCGGCGCGTGGTCGAAAAGCGCGACATCGTTGGGCATCCACGGCAGTGCCGACCACAGCCCCGGCAACCGGTGCCGGAAGATCGCCGGACGGCCCCAGGCCAGTGCCAGGAGGGCGTGCAGCGCGTTGGAATATTGCCGCGGCTTGAGCATCGGCTCGTCGCTCAGGCCCGTATGCTGGGTCGCCTCGTCCCAGAATTCCCGCAGCCGCGCCACGCGCCGCTCCGGCGGGTTGCCGGCGATGATCGCACCGGTGATCGCCCCCATCGAGGCGCCGACCACCCAACCCGGCCGAAGCCCGCGCGCCTCCACCACCTCGAACACGCCGGCATGATACGCCCCGAGCGCATTGCCGCCGCTGAGAACGAGCGCGCCGTCGCGCGGGCGTGGGGTGTCGTGCATGCGAAGCGTCGTGCCTTCCATGTGCGGGATCGCGACGGAGAAGGCCGTGAGGACGCTTGAGGTTTCCCAGGGCTCCGCCCTGGACCCGCGAAAGGACTTGTCCTTTCGAAACCCGAACTGTTGATCTGTACGATTGTGGACTGAGGTAAAAACCCTCTAAATCCTTGCCACCTTTGGTCTCTCGCCGAGCGAGGAACCTGGTGGAGCTGAGGGGATTCGAACCCCTGACCTCCGCAGTGCGATTGCGGCGCTCTCCCATCTGAGCTACAGCCCCGTCCCGAGGCGGGTGCCTTTTAGGCTTGTCCGCTTCGCCCTGTCAATTCCGGAAATGACCCGCGAGCCCCGCGCATCCCGCGCCGGGTCGGAACGCGGGCGGCGAGGACCGGTACAGCCCGCATGAACGCCCTTCTCTGGCTCATCAACACCGTCATCCAGCTCTACATCTACATCCTCATCGCGAGTGCCGTGCTGAGCTGGCTCGTGGCGTTCAACGTCGTGAACGTGCGCAACCCGATCGTCTCGCAGATCGGCGAATTCCTCTACCGGGTCACCGAGCCGGTGCTGCGCCCGATCCGCAACCTCCTGCCCAACCTCGGCGGCGTCGACATCTCGCCGATCATCCTCATCCTCCTGCTGCTGTTCGCGCAGAAGCTCATCACCGACATCTACATCTCCATGGTCGTCTGACGGCCCGGCGGAGAATCGGCCCGAGCGTGGCATTGCGCTGCGCCCGGACCCGTTGCTAGAGCGTCAGTCCGAAGGGTGGTCGCCGGCCTCGAAAGATCGAGGCGCCACAAGGGCCTGAACCCCGGTTCTGGATACCGTATTCAGAAAACGGGGCTCGGGCGGCGAACCACAGACGCGAGGGCGAGGACGCGAGAATGAAGACCAATCCGGGCCGCTTCTTCGAGGATTTCCGCCTCGGCGAAACCATCCGCCACGCCACCCCCCGCACCGTCACCACCGGCGACGTCGCGCTCTACACCGCCCTCTACGGGCCGCGCTTCGCCGTGCAGTCCTCGGACGCCTTCGCCAAGGCGCTCGGTTATCCGGCGAGCCCGCTCGACGACCTGCTCACCTTCCACGTCGTGTTCGGCAAGACCGTGCCCGACGTCTCGCTCAATGCGCTGGCCAATCTCGGCTACGCCGAGGGCGGCTTCCACCGGCCGGTCTATCCGGGCGAGACGCTGTCCACCGTCTCCGAGGTGATCGGTCTCAAGGAGAGTTCGAACCGCCAGACCGGCGTGGTCTACGTGCGCTCCACCGGCTCCGATTCCTCGGGCCGGACCGTGCTGAGCTATTGCCGCTGGGTGCTGGTGCGCAAGCGCGACCCGGAAGCCAAGATCGCCGAGGAGCACGTGCCGACGCTGGCCAAGGTGGTCGATCCGGCCGACCTCGCCAAGGCCCTGCCCCCGCTCGACGCCTCGGCCTACGACACGGCGCTGGCCGGCAGCCCGCATCTCTTCGGGGATTACGCGGTGGGCGAAAAGATCGACCACGTCGACGGCATGACCGTCGAGGAGGCCGAGCACCAGATCGCTACGCGCCTGTTCCAGAACACCGCAAAGGTCCATTTCGACGCCGTGGCGACGAAGGAGACCAAGTTCGGCAAGCGGCTGATCTACGGCGGCCACGTCATCTCGCTCGCCCGCGCGCTCAGCTTCAACGGGCTCGCCAACGCCTTCGCCATCGGCGGCATCAACGCCGGCCGCCACGTCGCCCCGCTGTTTGCCGGCGACACGGTCTATGCATGGTCGGAGGTGCTGGAGACCGCCGAACTGCCCGGCCGGTCCGACATCGGGGCGCTGCGCCTGCGCACCATCGCGGCCAAGAATCAGCCCTGCGGCAACCATCCGGGCCGCCAGGGCGACGGCTACGACCCGTCGGTGATCCTCGATCTGGATTACTGGGCGTTCATCCCGCGCTGAGAGACGACGGCCCCCGCGGGGGCCGTTCTCCCACAACTCCCCTCATCCTGAGGTGCTCCGCGAAGCGGAGCCTCGAAGGAGGCCTTCAGAAGTCGCGCGATCCGCTGGACCCCTCCTTCGAGGCCGCTTCGCGGCACCTCAGGATGAGGGGGATGGATGGGAGACGCCGGCCGGAGCCGTCGTCACTCCATCACCGCGGCCTTCATGATGACCACCATGGTGGCCCGGCCCGGCCCGTCGCCGACGCAGCGCACGCTGTGGGGCCGGTCGCAGCGGTAGCGCAGGGTCTCGCCCGGCCCAGCGCGCTGCACTTCGCCTGCGACCTCGACGGCGAAGGTGCCCTCCGTCACCGACAGAGACTCGACCGAGCCGCGCTGATGGGCGTCGGAATCGAGCACGCCGCCGGCATCGGCGGTGACGTCGTACCATTGCAGCCACTCGACCGTCTTGATCCAGCCGATGATGGCGAGCCGCACCTTGCCGTCCTCGGAGACGAGGCGCGGGGTGTCGGCGCGGGAGAAGCGCTCGATGAACGGCTCCTCGTCGGAGGTGGCCAGCACCCGCTCGATCGACACGTCGAGCGCCTGGCTCAGGCGCCAGATGGTGGCGAGCGTCGGGTTGGTCTCGTTGCGCTCGATTTGCGAGATGATCGACTTCGCCACGCCGGATTGCTCGGCGAGTTCGGAGAGCGAGAGGTTGTAGGCCTTGCGCAGGCGCTGGATCGTCTTGCCGAGCTGGCCCGACAGCACCTGCGCGCCGCTCGCCAGATCCTTCGGCCGTCCGCGCTCGAGGCTTGCCGTGATGTCCTGCATCCTGCCGATCCGCCGATGCGCGGCCTGCCGGGGCGTCGAGCCGATCCGGCGCGGGGTTCGCGCGTCACATCATGGAGATCGTTCCGTTATCCGAACGGACGTACGCTTTGTCAAACGCAATCGGCCGAAGTTCGCTCAGCCCTTCGAGCCCGAGGGCTTGGCCACGTCCGGCCGCAGGATCATCCGGCCCTCGTAGCCGTCATAGCCGCCGCTATAGGTGAAGCGGTGGAGCGCGAGGCGGTTGCGCATCTCGGTCGAGGCCTCGCCGGCCCGCGGCGCGTGGCGGGCCGCGCCGTGGGGGCGGCGCCCGTGCTGACCGTCCCGCGTCGGCGGTTTCACCATTCCCCTTCTCCGTGTCCGTTCACTGCCACAGGGCGTGGAAGTGATGCAGCGGCCCGTGGCCGTGGCCGACCTGCTGGCTGTCGGCGGTCCGGATCGCCTCGGTGACGTAGGTTTTGGCGCGCGCCACCGCCTCGGCAAGCCCGAGCCCCTTCGCGAGCCCCGCCGCGACGGCGGCCGAGAGGGTGCAGCCGGTGCCGTGGTTGTTGCGGGTCTCGATCCGCGGGGCGGCGAAGCGGCGGAGCGTCCCGTCGCGGCCGAGCAGGTGATCGACGCTCTCGCGGCCCTCGCCGTGGCCGCCCTTGATCAGCACCGCCCGCGCCCCGCGCTCCAGCAGGCGCCGGGCCTGCCCCACCGCCTCGTTCTCGTGGTTCGCCTCCGCCTCGCCGAGCAGAGTCGCGGCCTCGGGGAGGTTCGGGGTCACGATGTCGGCCATCGGCATCAGCTCGGCCCGCAGGGTCTCGACGGCCTCCTCCGAAATCAGCCGATCCCCGGAGGCCGCCACCATCACCGGGTCGAGCACCACCGGGATGTTTTGGGCGTGCCGGCGCAGGCTCTCGGCCACCGCGCGGATCACGTCCGAACTCGGCAGCATGCCGATCTTCACCGCGCCGACCTTGAGGTCGGAGAACACCGAATCGATCTGCGCGGCGATGAAGTCGGGCGGCACCGCGTGGACGCCCTGCACGCCGTTGGTGTTCTGCGCCGTCAGCGCCGTGATGACGCTGGCGCCGTAGACGCGGAGCGCGGCGAAGGTCTTGAGATCGGCCTGGATGCCGGCGCCCCCGCTCGAATCCGATCCGGCGATGGTCAAGGCGATGGCGGTCATCCTGGGGGCCTCCCTGTTGTCACGATGGTCTTCGTTGCCGAGTCTTCACATTGGGCCGGGCGGCGATCCGGCCAGGGGTTGAAACCGTATCCAGCGCCGGTTCCTGTGGTTTCGCCCGCGCCCCGCCTCGCAATGACGGCGGGGCGGTTCAAGCCATTGTGATCGCCCCCGAACCGCCCTCAACCCGCCCTTGCGGCCAGCGCCTCGTCGATCCGCGCGCGCAGGTCGCGCGCCCAGCCTTCCGTGTCGCCGCCCTTGAACAGGGCGCCGATCAGCGCCACGCCGTCGGCGCCTGCGCGGATCACCGAGGCCGCGTTGCCCGCGTCGATCCCGGCGATGGCGCCGAGCGGCAGGCCCTGGCCGCGGGCGAGGCGGGCGCGGAAGACGATGCGCTGCAGCCCGTCGAGGCCGACCGGCGGGTCGGGGTTGTCCTTGCTGGTGGTGGCGAAGACGCCGCCGATGCAGGCGTAGTCGATCGGCAGGCGATACAGCTCGTCGGCCTGAGCGCCGTTCTTCACGGTGAGGCCGATGATCGCCTTGGGCCCGAGCAGCCGCCGCGCCTCCTCCGGGTGCAGGTCGGACTGGCCGAGATGCACCCCCTCGGTGCCGGCGGCCAGCGCGAGGTCGATCCGGTCGTTGATCAGCAGCGGCACCCGGCCCGCCACCGCGGCGTGGATCGCCCGGATGCGGGCGAGCGCGGCGCGGGCGTCCGCGATGTCCTTCTCGCGGTATTGCAGCAGGGTCGCCCCGCCCGCGACCGAGGCCGCGGCGAGATCGGCCAGCACCGCGCCGTCGCCGCCGAGCACGCCGACATCGAGCAGACCGTAGAGGCGCAGATCGACCGCGACCGGGGCGGCCGGCCGCGCGAGGCCGAGCCCCGTGCCCGATCCGCTTGCGATTCCAAGGCTCATTCGTGGTGTCCCGCTTCTGTCCCTCCGGGTCTAGAGCCGGGGCCGCGTGCCGTGCAATCGGGGGCGCGGGCTCACGAGGTCCCGCGGCGGCAAAGGCTGTGATTTTTCTGCCGAAGTCTCTCGACGGGCTCTTCCAAACAAAACCCCTCATCCTGAGGTGCCCGCCTTGGCGGGCCTCGAAGGAGGGCTCCAGCCCGCGTGCGATCCCTAGAGCTCCTCCTTCGAGGCTCGGCCTTCGGCCGAGCACCTCAGGATGAGGGGGAGGGTTGGAGCATCGCCAGCCCTGCGACACCCCTCACTCCGCTTGTGCGGTCACATGCGCCAGCGCCGGCTCGGGGAACAGCAGCGGATGCAACGCCCCGGCGGCGTCCTCCGGCGGGAGGGCGAGCGCCGCGGTGAGGGCGCGGCGCAGGCCGGCGCAGTCGCGGCTGGCGAGCGGGGCCGGCTCGGGGGCGTCCGGGGCCGTCTCGGGGAAGATCGCATGGCGCAGGGCGGCGCGGGCGAGTGCGAGATCGGGCTCGGCGAGCCCGCCACGGGCCAGAACGGCGCCGATGCCTTCGCCGGCGGCGGCGCAGGCGTCCTCGCGCTCCGGCCCGATCCGGTCGAGCGTCCGCAGGGTCAGGCGGCCGAGGGCGACGTGGGTGCCGGGCTCCGCCGTCCGTAAGCCCCCCGCGACGGCGCGGGCCGCCATGCGGCGGATGCCGTCGACCGCCTCGCCCTCCGAGCGCCCTCGCGCGTAGCCGTCGAGATACCATGCGGCGATGCCCTCGATCACGGCCGGCGCCTTCGTCTCCAGGCTCGCCAGCACCAGTACGTCGCGCAGGATCACGCTGCGGGCGTGCTCGGCGTCGGGGCCGTCGTCCAGCGTCGAATCGGGGAAGCGGTAGGCATCGACCACGCCGGTGGCGACGCGGGCCGTGACCAGCCGGGCGGCGTCGGGGATCATCAGCTCGTCCGGCCGCACCCTCAGGGCGGCATCGACGAAGGACGGTTCCAACCCGGCGGCGAGGTAGGCGGCGCGCTCGGGCGCGCTGTCGGCCTCGATCTCGATCCCGAACGGGCCCGATTCGTAGGGCGCGTGGAAGCCGAGCCGGGAGCCCGGCAGGACCAGACGCTCGCGCCCGCGCACGAAGGCGAGCGTGCAGGCGGAGACGCAGTAGTCCGGCACGTAGGTGACGAGGCCGCGTCGCGCCACCAGCGCGCCGATGGCCGCGCCCTCGTCCACGAGCCCGCCCTCGCTGGTGAGGTGGATGCGCTCGACCTGCGGGCTGGCGTCGAGGAGCCGGGCGAGGCGCTCGGCCACGCCGTCGGTGAGTTCGCCGGCCAGCCGCACGTCGCGGCCCCCCGGCCCGACAGCGACGCGGGTCGGGGCGGATTCGGGTTGCGCCACCAGCGTTTCGAAGATGTGCGCCGAGGGCGCGATCCCGGCGCGATCGACGGAGCCGCGCACCGGCCCCTGCCCGCTGAGGATGGCGAGGAAGCCGGCCGCCACGGCGCAGGCGAGACCGGTGGAACGGCCCCACCGGACACACTTCGAGCCGCGCGAAAAAAGCCGCGAGCCAGCCGCCATCGTCGCCCCCACAAGGTCCGGATCGTTGTCCGACCCGGCCAGTGTCCCTTGTGGATCGGGCGAAGCAAGGCCCCTGCCAGGGTCGAACCGCGGCCGGGGTCGGGCCGTATCGCGAAGGCCACAGGCGGCAGGAGGATCTTTTTTGTGTGGTGCGGTGGAGGCGACGATGCTCCTCGGGGTCGACACTATGTCGCGGACAGGGTGTGCTGCTCCCACCCCTCCCCCTCATCCCAGGGCTATCGCATTTGGGTGATGAGGTCGGCGAGGAAGTCGTCGTCCCATCCGGCCAGTTGCCGCTTGGTGTGCAAGGAGCCCTTAGCGGTGTCCTGGCGCAGGATGGCGAGGGCCAGTCGGCGCAGCAGGGCGAGGTTCTGGGCGGTGGTGACGTTGCGGGTGAGGATGTCGTCCTCGCGGAAGGCGACGTCGAGGAGCCAGTGCTGGTCGTTCTCAATGGACCAGTGGGCGCGCACTACCCGCA
>NZ_JBBXMW010000040.1:0-17447 GCF_038442325.1 Methylorubrum subtropicum
CGGCTTCTGCCGGCTTCCGTGCCGGCCCGGATGGCTGCTTCATCTTCGCTCCTGGGGGCTACGATGAACCAGCCATCCTCCGTTCGTGAAGGCCCTCAATCTGTCTCAAAAGTGCTGACGCCGGACATCTCGAAACCAACCGAGTTGATGTTGCTCAATTTGCATTCTATAAGAGTTGTCCCGGCCCCGGCAAATGGATCCAGAACAATGTCCTGAGGTGAACATTGCATACGATCGAGCATATGCTGAACCAGATCCGGTCCGAAGCTGGGCGTCAGCCGAAACCACCGATGGACGCGAGAAGCGAGGCCGGCCTTGAACGTGCTCCTGTTTACATGAATCGGTGAGTATTCATGCTTCAGCCCTCCCGGAGGAAGAGGTTCGGACCCCGATTTCGTATATGGCAGGCTCACCGATAAGGCCTCGTTTCGTTCAGATCATGGTTCGACGATTTTCGAATGACGGCTTTCTTCAGAATTTATTCCTATGTCTGCCTTCCAAACCGCCCGACCAAGGGCTGTTAGCGTCCTCAGCTTTCGTGGCGAAAAGTTAGGAAATCGTTACCCATCTTTAGGATGGACGCCTCTCCATGCCAAGGGAAACATCATTGGCGAGCACGCAATGGTGTGCCCTCACTTTGCCAAAGGATCGGCGTGGCAGTTCTCGATGATCGACCACGGGTTGGCGAGATCGACTTTCTGCGCTTCGAGACCGAGGCGCGCACCTTTCCGAAGAAGCTTCGGGATCAAATCGCCCTCGGCCGGCTCCGCCATGGGCGGGCGTTGACGTCGACTAATCCGGTCAAGCTGGAGAAGATTTGGACGCACAGCAGAAGCCGTCGACGACCGTGACGTTCGTCCACGGGGCGGCCATGCCTGGCCCTCGATCGTGCGGACGAACGGTCGGGTGACGACAGCTTGTTGCTACGTCAAGAAAAGCCCCTTTCGACGATATCGAGGCTCGTCGCGAGGCGCTGGCGACGCTCGAAAGGGCCTTCGCGGAGCGATACGGGGAACGCGCGGTGGACGGCGAGCCCTGTGTTCCACTATCGTTACTTCAAGGTTCGTCAGCGAGGGAGAAGCTGTTCGTAATCCGGCACTCAATGATCGACAAGATACGTGCCGGATTCTGGATAACCAGTGAGGCAGATGTCGATTCTGCATCTCAAATTATTGATGCGCCCATGCACGGCGCAATATCGATCTTGACTCCTCGCAATATATCAAGGACCACGACATATGACTCAAGACACACTCAATGCGCGTTACCGCACGTTTCAAAAGAGCCTGTCGTCAGTCGATCATGAGCTGCTGGATGCTTTCTCGCCGCCCTTGCTTCTGAAGATACCCGATGATTGGCAGCAGGCCGCACATAGAGTGATGTGGATTGGACAAGAAACGGCAGACTGGAGCTGGGAGGGCAAACAACTGAAGGCGGACGGTGTCGATTGGGATTATCCGGACATCATGTCTCTCAAGGATTTTGCAGAGAATGAAATTTCGTTAGATGCGCTTACTTACGGCTACGGTGAGTTTGAATTTGCCGCGAATCATCGCGTGAATCGAAGTCCGTTCTGGAGATATTTCAGGTGGACCATGGATGAAGTTCGCAAGCACGGAAACGTCAGTGCTGTTTGGACGAATGTTGTCCGGTCGTCAGCGAACTCCGATCAGGGATACTCTCTGTGGGCGGTGCCTGACACGCTGAGAGCCGAATTTCTCGCACGGCAACGTGGATTGCTCACCGCGGAGATCGAGATTTTGCAGCCGAGCTTGATAATATTCGTTAGCGGCCCGCACTACGACGGATTTATAGGCCACGAACTCGATGGGTACAAAAGCGTTGCGCTTGCACCATTCACAGTGCGACGAGCGGCTCGATTGCTTCATCCAGTCCTCCCGGAAAACACTTTCCGCACCTATCATCCCGGCTTTCTCAATCGCAACGAATTAGGATTTTCACCGATTCAAGCAATGATCGACCAATACTCCCGAACCTAGCGCATCGTCCCGGATATCGTATCCGGGACGATGCAAGCGTCAGGCACCGGTGAGCCGGGTGTTGGCGATCGGCAGGGCGCGGATGCGCCGGCCGGTCAGCGCCGCGACGGCGTTGAGGATTGCCGGCGGCACGCCCGGCAGACCCGGCTCGCCGACGCCGCCCATCGGCGCGCCGCTCTCGACGATGCGCACGTGGACCTTCGGCATGTGCGCGCGGCGCAGGACCGGATAGGTGTCGTAGTTCTGCGATTGCCGCACGCCGTCGCGGTAGACGATCTGCTCGAAGAGGACCGAGGACAGGCCGAGCGCGGCGGCCGATTCCACCTGCGCCGCGACGATGGCCGGGTTGACGATGCTGCCGGGATCGAACGCGATCCAGAGATTGTGGACGCGGGCCTCGCCGCCCTCCACCGACACTTCCGCGATCGTCGCCGTCTCCGATCCGAACGGCGAGGCCATGGCGAGGCCGCGCGCACGCATCCCGCCCTCGCTCTCGTAGGGGCCGCGCCGCCAGCCGCCGGACATCTCGGCCACCGTCGTGAGGAGGGTGCGGTGCCGCGCGCTGCCGCCGAGGAGCGCCATGCGCAGCGTGAACGGGTCCTGCCCGCCGGCGCCCGCGACCTCGTCCAAAAAGCTTTCGTAGAACGCGTCGTTCATCGAGTGCCCGACCGAGCGCCAGAACGCGATGTTCACGGGATGCGCCACCTTCGTGAAGGTCATGCGCCGGTTGGGCACGGCGTAGGGCTTGCCGACGATGCCCTCGACCGCGGACGGATCGACGGGCGTCTGCATCATCATGCCGAAGTAGCGGCCGATCGGGCCTTCCCCCACCGTGCGGACTGCGAGCGCCGTCGGCTGCCCCGCGGCATCGAGCGCGGCGCGGAAGCGGCTGAAGCTCAAGGGGCGCACCGCGTCGCGGGCGAACTCCTCCTCGCGCGACCACAGCACCTTCACCGGGCGGCCGGTGGCCTTGGCGAGCAGGATCGCCTGGGGGAACGGGTTGCCGGCCTCGTAGGCGAAGTGGCGGCCGAAGAAGCCGCCGAGCATCGGCGAGTGGATGCGCACCTGCGTCGGCGGCACGTCGGCGACCTTCGCCGAGATGGCCTGGAACACCTCCGGCATCTGGTTCGGGAGCCAGACGTCGAGGCTGCCGTCGCCGTTGAAGCGCGCGATGGACGAGGGCGGCTCCAGCTGCGCGTGGGCGAGGTAGGGCGCCTCGTAATCGGCCTCCACCACCTTGGCGGCCGTCGCGAAGGCGGCGGCCACGTCGCCCTCCGCCTCGGCCACGTGGCCCGGCTCGGTCGAGGCCTTGAGGGCTGCGAGCATCCCGTCCGAGGAGAAGTCGGCCGCGACCGTGTCGATGCCGCTCGGTTTCGCCGCCGACCACTCGACGGTCAGCGCCTCAACGGCCTTGCGCGCCCGCCACCAGCTGTCGGCGGCGACCGCCACCGCGCCCGGCAGGCGGTGGATCGAGTGCACGCCCGGCATCGCCTTCACCTCGGCCTCGTTGGCGAGGCGCGTCGGCTCCGTGCCGAGCCGGGGCGCGTGCTGCACGGCGGCGTGGAGCATGCCCTCGACCCGCTGGTCGATGGCGTAGACCGCCCGGCCGGTGGCCTTGTCGCGCACGTCGAGCCGGGGCACCGGCCGGCGGATGTAGCGGAAAGTCTTGGGGTCGCGCAGCGGGACGGATTCGTTCGGCTTCAGCTTCAGCGCGTCGGCCGCCAGCTCGCCGTAGGGCAGCGCGCGGTTCGTGGCGGCGTGGAGCACGACCCCGTCGCGTGTGGTGAGTTCGCCGTCCTGCACCTTGAGCCGGGCGGCGGCGCGGATCATCAGGTCGCGGGCGGTGGCGCCGAGGCGGCGCATGGTGTCGTAGCTCGATCGGGTCGAGAAGCTGCCGCCGGTCATGCGGATGCCGTTCACAACGGCGTAGTCCGGGCCGGGGGCTGCGCATTCCACGACGAAGCGGGCAGGCGGCACGTCGAGTTCCTCGCCGACGATCTGCGCCATTCCGGTGGCGATGCCCTGGCCGCCCTCAACGAAGGGGCTGAGCAGCTTGATGGTGCCGTCCGGGTGGATTTCGAGGAAGGCGGCCACCCGCGTCCCCGGCTTCGGCGCGAGCGCGCCGGCGCCCTCGGCGGGGCCCTGCGCCCCCGCGCGGGCGAGGCGCGTCGGGAGGACGGCGCCGAGGACGAGCGCGCCGCCGGCCGCCGTCAGGAAACTGCGGCGCGACGGCGCCGGGCCGGGAAGGAGCGGGTGCATGGGCGGGCTCCTCAGGCCGCGGCCTGCCGCACGGCGGCGGCGATGGCGTTGTAGGTGCCGCAGCGGCAGAGATTCGTCATCGCCTCGGCGATCTCGTCGTCGCTGGGATGGGGCGTCTGCTTCAGCAGGGCGGTGGCGGCCATGACCTGACCGGACTGGCAGTAGCCGCATTGCGGCACCTGCAGCGCCACCCAGGCCTCGACGACCTTCCGGCCGACCGCGTCCCCCTCGATCGCCTCCCGGACCCCTGTAGCGTTCGCGCAGCCAATTGGAACATAAGGACAAGGCCGAGGCCGTGGCGAGCGGTCGGGTCGCGACGTCCCCCGCGGATGTCCGGGCCCAGTCCGAGAACAAGCCGACCGCCGCCGCGAAGGCCGCACAGGGCGGCCAAGCCTCGGCCACGGCGGACCTCTCCGCCGAGGACAAGATCTCGCAGGCCAAGACGGCCCTGCAGCGCGCCACCGACCTCAACGCCAAGGGCGACCAGAGCTGCCGGGACGCCGTAAAGGAGGCGCGCAACCTCGCCCCCGCCGCGGCGCGCTGACCGCATCCGGGCGGTGCCCCTGCCGCGTCGAGGCGGGGGCATCGTCGGGGGCGAACCGGCCGGCGGTCCCTCGCCGCACTGGCGTCCCGACGGCAAAGGCCTCACGTTCGAAGCGTGTCGGGCGGCGCGGCGTGCCGCCGCCGCCCGACACGTTCGGAGAGCGCCTCGCATGTCCAACCCGGTCCGATCGGCCGTTCGTGCCGTGGCGGAGAGCGGTGTCGCGCTGGTGGCGGCCTGCAATCGCTGGCGGCTGCCGAAAGTGCCGAGCCCCTTCGCGACCGGCATCCATGCGCCGATGCGCGAGGAACTGACGCTCGCCGACCTCCCCGTCACCGGATCGATCCCGGCGGGGCTCGACGGGCGCTATCTCAAGATGGGGGCCAACCCCGTCCGTCCGGCCTCACGCGCGCACGAATGGTTCCTCGGCGACGGCATGGTGCACGGCCTCGCCGTCAGCGAGGGCCGCGTCCGGTGGTACCGCAACCGCTGGATCGGCTCGCGCCTCGCCGCCGCCGCTCTGGGCCGGCCCGCGGCACCGGGGCCGCGCCGGGGACGCAACGACACCGTCAACACCAACGTCGTCGCCATCGGCGGGCGCGCCTTCGCCGTGGTGGAGGCCGGCAGCTTCCCCGTCGCGTTGTCGCAGACCTTGGACGCGCAACGCTACGACCCGTTCGACGGCACGCTCGCCGGGTCCTTCTCGGGGCATCCGCATCGCGACCCGTTCACGGGCGAGACCCACGCGATCGCCTATGACGGGGCCGTCTGGGACGCCGTCCGCCACGTGGTCCTCTCACCCGAGGGCCGCGTCGTGCGCGACGAGGCGATCCCGGTCGAGCACGGCCCCTGCATCCACGATTGCGCGCTCACCGAGCGCTTCGCCATCGTGCTCGACCTGCCGCTCACCTTCTCGATGCGGGCCCTGCTCGCCGGCTACCGCCTGCCGTTCCGCTGGAACCCGTCCCATCGCGCCCGCGTCGGCCTGCTGCCGCGGCACGGCCGAGCGGCCGACGTCGCGTGGTGCGACGTGGAGCCGTGCTTTGTCTTCCACGTCGCCAACGCCTTCGACGAAGCGGACGGCCGGGTGATCCTCGACGTGGTCGCCTATCCGCGGGTGTTCGCATCCGTCGGCGGCGGATTCGACGAGCCGGGCCGGTTCGAGCGCTGGACCGCGGACCCGGCCGCTGGCCGAGTCGAGCGGCGGGTGATCGACCCGACGCCCCAGGAATTTCCCCGCATCGACGAGCGCCGGTTCGGGCGAGCGTATCGCTACGCCTACACCGTCTCGGTCCCGCCCGACGGCGATCCGCAGCTCAGGGGCGCGACGCGGATCTACAAGCACGATCTGGAAACGGGGGAGCGCCGGGTGCACGATTTCGGCGCCGGTCGCGTCCCCGGCGAATTCGTGTTCGTGCCCGCCGCCCCCGACGCGGGCGAGGACGAGGGATGGCTGATGGGGCTCGTCATCGATCCGGGAAACGAGACGACGGACTTCGCCATCCTCGACGCGCGCCGCTTCGAGGCGCCGCCGGTCGCCACGGTCCGGCTGCCCCACCGGATCCCGCCGGGCTTCCACGGCAACTGGTTTCCGGAGGGCTGAAAAGTCGGTTCTCCCTGCGTCCGGTCCGACCCCTCGCTTGAGCTTTGCCGGCTTCTATATGGGGCTCACGGACTCTCCAACGGCGCAAGGTCGGGCATGCTGGGCTGGTTTCGCGCGCTGATGCCGCGAGAGGATCGCTTCTTCGACCTCTTCGAGCGGCATTCCCACACGCTCGTCGCCGCGGCGGAGGCGCTGTACGCGGTGCTGCAGGGCGGCCCCGACGTGGCGCGCCATTGTCAAACCGTCGTCGAGCAGGAGCGCGCGGCCGACGCGATCACCGCCGAGGTGCTGCTCGCCGTGCGGCGCAGCTTCATCACCCCGTTCGACCGCGGCGACATCAAGGATCTGATCCAGTCGATGGACGACGCCGTCGATCAGATGAACAAGACCGTGAAGGCGATCCAGCTCTACGAGTTGCAGGCGTTCGATCCGCTGATGCGGGAGATGGGCGGCACGGTGGTGGAGGCCGCTCGCCTCACCGTCGAGGTGGTGCCGCTCCTGAGCGCGGTCGGCACGCACGCGGCCCGCATCAATCAGATCACCGAGGCGATCACGCGGGTCGAGGGCCGCTCGGACGAACTCGAACAGCAGGGCCTGAAGCGCCTCTACCGCGCTCACCGTCACGACGGCGGGGACGGCAACGCCATGGCCTACATCATCGGCACCGAGATCTACGGCCATCTGGAGGACGTGGTCGATCGCTTCGAGGACGTCGCCAACGAGATCAGCGGCATCGTGATCGAGAACGTGTGATCCCATGGAGACCGCGACCCTCGCGCTGCCCTACCTGATCGCTTTGATCGGGATCGCGCTGTTCTTCGACTTCCTCAACGGCCTGCACGATGCGGCCAACTCCATCGCCACCATCGTCTCGACCCGCGTGCTGCGCCCGCAATACGCGGTGCTGTGGGCGGCCTTCTTCAACTTCATCGCGTTCCTGTTCTTCGGCCTGCACGTAGCGCAGACGCTGGGCACCGGCATCGTCGATGCGGGCATCGTCGATCCGCAGGTGATCCTGAGCGCGCTCGTCGGCGCCATCGTCTGGAACGTGGCGACGTGGATCTTCGGCATCCCGTCGAGTTCCTCGCATGCCCTGATCGGCGGCCTCGTCGGGGCCGGCATCACCAAGGCGGGCCCGAGCGTCGTGGTCTGGTCCGGCCTCGGCAAGACCGTGGCGGCCATCGTGCTCTCGCCGCTCATCGGCTTCGTGCTGGCGCTGCTGCTCGTGCTCGTCGTCTCGTGGGCCTGCGTGCGGGCGACGCCGTTCGGGGTCGATCGCACCTTCCGCGGGCTGCAATTCGTCTCGGCCTCGCTCTACTCGCTCGGCCACGGCGGCAACGACGCCCAGAAGACCATGGGCATCATCGCGGTGCTGCTCTACGCGCAGGGCCATCTCGGCCAGGACTTCCACGTGCCGCTCTGGGTGGTGCTGTCCTGCCAGTCCGCGATGGCGCTCGGCACCCTGTCGGGCGGCTGGCGCATCGTCCACACGATGGGCTCGCGCATCACCCGGCTCAACCCGATGCAGGGCTTCTGCGCCGAGACCGGGGGCGCCATCACCCTGTTCCTCGCCACTTGGCTCGGCGTGCCGGTCTCGACCACCCACACCATCACCGGGGCCATCGTCGGCGTGGGTGCCGCGCGGCGGGCCTCCGCCGTGCGCTGGGGGGTGGCCGGCAACATCGTGATCGCCTGGGTCGTCACCCTGCCGGCGGCGGCGGGCATCTCCGCCGCCTGCTACCTTCTGACGAGACTCGTCGCGCCGTGAGGCGTCGCGGCGGCCTCGCTTGCCGCGAAGGGCGGCGCACGGGCCCGGATCGACGCTCGGGCGGGCCGCTTCGTCCCGGCGTGCCCGTGCCGTCGCGTCCAGGCCGGCCGGGAAGAAGCCGGCCAGGAACCGGTTGACCCCGCAGCGCACGCGCGGGACCCTGCAACCCGCGGCGGGGTTTCTCGTTGGATCATCACGGCCCCCGCGAGGGTGGCATCGCCGAAAACGGACAAGTCGGCGAGCCACTTGGGTCAGCGGGGGCAATCGGGGAGAGCCAGGTGGCGAGCCAGATCGAGACGACGAATCCGCAGGACGAGCGCGCAGGCGACCGCCCCGTCATCCTCCTCGTGGAGGACGAGGCGCTGACCATCATGGATCTCGGCGACGTGCTGGAGGACGGCGGCTACGACACGGTGCAATGCGCCTCCGCCGAGCGCGCGCTGTCGATCCTCCAGACCCGGCCGGACATCTGCGGCCTCGTGACCGACGTGGAATTGTCGGGCCGCGTCAACGGCTTCGAGCTGGCGAACTCGGTCGCCCAGGCCCGGCCCGAACTGCCGATCCTCATCGTCTCCGGCCGCGCCGCCCCCGATCCCGAGCGCATGCCGGCGGGCGCGCAGTTCATCGCGCGGCCGTGCGCGGGCGAGGACATTCTGGCGCGGCTGAAGGGGCTGATGCCGACCTGCTGATTTTTCCGGTTTTATTTCTTCAGGAAAACGAAGTTCGATCCGAAGCGCTTAGGTCTATTGCGGCCAAGTGGACGATGGCCCGCGCGGATGCTGCGGCCCCCCTCTCCCCGCACGCGGGGAGAGGGTCGCGACGACCTCGTCGTCGGCGCGACGAGCGGTAGCGGGGGTGAGGGGGCTTCGACGGAAGAGGCTCCTGCGGACAAGCCCCCTCACCTTCGCCTGCCGCCTCGCTTCGGCGACGACGAGGTCGCCGAAGCCCTCTCCCCGCACAGCGGGGCGAGGGGATGCACGGCGACCGCCGCACGCTTCCTGACGCGTCGAAACCTCGGATTCACCCTGCGGCCACCTGTCCGACCTTGGCCGCGGAGAAAAACCCTCATTCGATGAATTCGCCGTTCATCCACCGTTCGAACGGCGCGGGCGATGGTGGGGCGTGAAGCCTGGCCGTGGGAGTCCCCGCGGCCCGCCCCAAGAACCGCCGACGCCGGACGCCTCCCTTGAAGATCGCCGTCATCGCCCATCTCAAGTTCCCGATCGGCCAGCCCTATCTCGGCGGCTTGGAGATGCACACGCATCACCTCGCCGGCGCGCTGCGGCGGCGAGGCCACCGGGTCACGCTGTTCGCCTCGGAAGGCTCCGATCCGGCACTCGTGCCCGATCCGGTCTGCCCGCCGACCGGCGACGCGCTCGGCGACCCCATCGCCTTCGAGCGGATCGCCCGGGCCGAGCACGCGGCCTACGAGCGGATCGTGGACATGGTCGATCGCGGCGGATTCGACGTGATCCACAACAACAGCCTCCACCCGCTGCCGCTGAAGGCCAGCCACACGCTGGCCGCCCCGATGGTGACGGCGCTCCACACCCCGCCCTTCGATTCGCTGACCGAGGGCGTGGTGGCGGCCAAGCCCGGCATGCTCTTCGCCGCGGTCTCGCCCTCACTGGCGCAGGAATGGGCCGAACTGGCGCCGAACGCCCGCATCGTCGGCAACGGCATCGATCTGGCGACCTTCGCCTTCAGCCATGCGGCCGCCCCCGCGCCCTACGTGTTCTGGAGCGGGCGGATCGTGCCGGAGAAGGGCACGCATCTGGCCATCGACGCGGCGCGCGCCGCCGGCCTCCGCCTGCGCTTTGCCGGCCCGCAGCCGAACCCGCGCTACTGGGACGAGTGGATCGCCCCGCGGCTGGGCGCGGGCGTCGAGTATGTCGGCCATCTCTCGCACGCCGAGTTGGCCCGCGAACTCGGCGGCGCGCGCGCCGCCATCGTCTCGCCGCGCTGGGAGGAGCCGTTCGGCCTCGTCGTCGCCGAGGCGCTCGCCTGCGGCACGCCGGTCGCGGCGTTCGCCCGCGGCGCCATCCCCGACATCGTCGATCGCTGGTCCGGCGCGCTGGCCCGCGCCGACGACGTCGAGGATCTGGCCCGCGCCATCACCCGCGCGGTCGGGCTGGAGCGCCGCGCCTGCCGCAGCCGCGCCGAGACCCTCTACGACGCCGAGGTGATGACCGACGGCTACGAGGATCTCTACCGCGAGGTGCTCTACGGCGCCGCCCCCGCGCGCCGGCCCGTCCTCGAACGCCTGATCGCCTGAGCCATGCCCGTGCTTCCCGGCCCGGCCGTCGTCTGCGTCCCGGCCCGCAACGAGGTCGAGCGGCTGCCGCGCCTGCTCGCCGCCCTCGGCCGACAGGACGGCTTTTCCGCCACCCGCCGCCTGCGGGTGGTGGTGGTCGCCAACAACTGCACCGACGGCACCGCCGCAGTTGTGCGCGATAGGCCGCTCGCCACGATCGACCTGCGCCTGATCGAGGCGACGTTTTCGGGCGCCGACGCCCATGTCGGCACCGCGCGCCGCCGCGCCCTCGATGTCGGCGCCGACTGGCTGGAGGCGGAGGGCGCGCCGGACGGCGTGCTGCTGACCACCGACGCCGACGCCCGGCTCGACCCGTCCTGGGTCGCGGCCAACCTCGCCGCGCTCGAGCAGGCCGAGATCGTCGGCGGGCGCCTCGTCATCGACGACGAGGGGGACGCCGACCCCGTGCTCGCCGCCTTCCACGCGCGGGTCGAGCGCTACTGGGCCGGCGTGCGCCGCTTGGAGGATACCCTCGATCCGCCGCCGCACGATCCGGCCCCGCGCCACGGCGACCATACCGGCGGGAGCCTCGCGCTCCGGGCCTCACTCTACCGCGCGGTCGGCGGGCTGCCCGCGATCCCGCGCGGCGAGGACAACGCGCTGGTCGCCGCCGTGCAGCGGGCGGGCGGGCGCCTGCGCCACTGCCCCGCCGTCTCGGTGCGGGTCTCGGCCCGCACCGCCGGCCGCGCGGAAGGCGGCATGGCCGTCGAGATGCTGCGCCGCGCCCGCGTGGTGCAGGGCGGCGAGGCCTACCGCCTGCCCACCGCCGCGTTCTGGCGCGACCACGTCGCCCGCCGCGCCCGGTTGCGCCGGCTCTGGCGCGAGGGCCGGGCTGCCGAGGCGCTGACCGGGCTGAGCCACGAGGACCGCGCCGCGATCCTGACCGACTGCCCCAACGACATCGCCTTCGTCGAGCGGACGCTCGCCCGCCTCGCACCGAACGATCCGCCCGCCCCCGAATGCCCGCTCGACCGGGCGCTCGCCGACCTCGACGCCCTGGCCGCCGACCTCCGGCAGGACGCGGCGTGACGCGCCCCATCGGCTACTACGTCCACCATCAGGGCGCGGGGCACTGGCAGCGGGCGGTGGCGCTGGCCGGCGCGCTCCGGACGCTCGGGCGGCCCTGCACCCTGATGGGCACGTTTTCGGACGTGGACACCACCGGGGCGCCCGGCCCGGTCATCGATCTGCCCGACGATCGGCTGGCGGGCGCCTTCGACGGGCGGGACGGCACGGCAAGCCGCCCCGACGCGCTCCACTACGCGCCGCTCGACCATGCGGGCGTCCGCGCCCGCATGGGCCGGATCGCCGCCTGGGCGACGGAAGCGAATCCGGCGCTGCTGATCGTCGACGTGTCCTGCGAGGTCGCGCTGTTCGCTCGCCTCCTCTCGGTGCCGAGCCTCGTCGTGCGGCTTTCCGGCTCGCGCACCGACACGCCCCATCTCGAAGCGTTTCGCGCCGCGAGCCGCCTGCTGGCGCCGTTTCCGCAAGCCCTCGACGGCGGCGACGTGCCGGACTGGGTGCGCGACAAGACGATCTTTTCGGGCTTCCTGGGCGCGGAGCCGGCGCCGGCTCGGCCCGAGGATGGGCGCATCGTCGTCGTGTTCGGCCGCGGCGGTGAGGGCGGCGACCGTGCCCGGCTCTGCGAGGCCGCCGCCGCCGTGCCGAAGCGCGACTGGCACGTGCTCGGGCCGGTCAGCGGCTCCGGCCCGCTCCCGAAGAATCTGCCAAAGAACCTGCACCTCCATGGCTGGGTCGGCGACGTGCGCCCGCATCTGGCGCCGGCCGGCCTCGTCGTCGGCGGCGCGGGCGACGGCCTCGTCACCGCGGTCGCGGCCGAAGGCAAGCGCTTCCTCTGCCTGCCCGAGCCCCGCGCCTACGGCGAGCAGGAGGCCAAGGCCGAGGGGCTCGCCCGCCTCGGCGCGGCCATCGTCCACGCCGGATGGCCGGAGGCCGGCGCTTGGCCGGGGCTGATCGCGCAAGGTCTCGCCCTCGACCCGGCCCGCATCCGGGCGCTCGCCGAGCCCGACGCCCTGCACCGCACGGCGGCGGCGATCGAGGCGTTGTGCCGGGGTTGAGCGAATGTTCCGGCGCTCGTTTCCATGAACCGTCCTCAGAGCACGATGCGGAAAAATGGAATCCGGTTTTCCGAAATCATCGTGCGACCACAAGGAGATGGAGCGTGCTGCTGTTTCCGTGAAACAGCAGCACGCTCCAGACGGCTGCGCATCGCCGCGACACCGCAGGATGAGGCGGGCGAATTCGGCAAACAAAGGTAATAAGCGTCCTGATCGATTGCGGGCAATCGAGCTGAGCATTACGCTTTAACCGAACCTTAATTCTCAAAGCCTTCCTCATTCGTCCGATGTCTCAGCCTATTCGGAAAGGTATGCACCGGATTGCCTCGGGCCGGCTTCGTAACAGCGGAGATGAGCCGTTGCATCCATTGATGGTGCCGCCCTCGTTACACCCGCAAATACCGCTGCCCGTGTAATTCCCGGCGCTATGCTTTGTACGCTATCGTACCGATCGCCAAAATACGCCTCTGGTTCAATATCGTTTACAACTCATCCTGTTAATGATGGGACATCGCGAAGTGTCCGATTTCGGACCCTTCTTCGCACGCATGCATTTTTCCCGTCGCGTTCCGCCGCCAATCGGATATGCGCCGGGTGCTTTCTCTTGCTCAGTTCCCGAACAACACCCTTGCCCGATCTCTCAACCTACCAGAACCGACTGTTGGCCCGGCTCGGGCCCGACGACCTCGCGCTCCTGCAGCCGCATCTGGAGCCCGTGGACCTGCCCGTCGGCATGGTGGTGATCGAGCCCGATCAGCCCATCACCCACGCGGTGTTCCCCGAGACCGGCCTGTGCTCGGTGATCGCGAGCTTGCAGGAGCGCAGCCGGGTCGAGATCGGGCTCTACGGGCGCGACGGGCTCGTCGGCACCGTGCTGGCCCTCGGCAGCAACCGGGTGCCGCACCAGACCTTCATGCAGGTGTCGGGCACCGGCTTACGGATCGAGGCCGGGGCGCTGACGCGGGCGATCGAGGCCAGCGCGAGCTTGCGCCTGCTGATCCTGCGCTACACCCAGACCTTCCTGATCCAGACGGCGCAGACGGCGCTCGCCAATGCCAGCGCGCCGGCCGAGGAGCGGCTCGCCCGCTGGCTGGTGATGTACCACGACCGCCAGGACGGCGACGACCTCTCGGTCACCCACGAATTCCTGTCGATGATGCTCGGCGTGCGCCGGCCCACCGTCACCGTCGCCCTGCAGATGCTGGAAGGCGCCGGGCTGGTGCGGGCGCAGCGCGCCCGGGTGCGGGTGCTCGACCGCCGCGGCCTGACCGAGGCCGCCGGCCCCGCCTACGGCCCGGCCGAGGCCGAGTACGAGCGGCTGATCGGCCCGCTGCGCCGCGACGCCGAAGCGCCGGCCCAGCCGAGCGGCGCGGCGCAGGACGCCGCGGGCTGAACTTCACGCCCGCCCGAGCAGGCGCTCGTACTCGGCCTCCGCCGGGCCGTAGCTGTCGCCCGCGCATTCGGCCAGGCGCGTCCGGTCGAGCACGGTGATGCAGCCGCGCCGGGCCTGGATCAGCCGGGCGCCCTCCAGGATGTGCAGCGCCGTCGTCACCCCCGGTCGGCGCACGCCGAGCATCGTCGCCATGAAGTCGTGGGTGAGCGGCAGGTCGTCCCGGCGCAGGCGGTCCTGCGTCATCAGGATCCAGCGGGCGAGCCGCGTCTCGATGGTGTGGTCGGTGTTGGCGTAGACCGTCTGCCCGACCTGCACGATCAGGCTCTGCACGTAGCGCCCGAGCACGCTCCGCAGCGACGCGCTGGCCGCGAGCGCGTCGCCGAGCGCCGCGGCCTCGATCCGCAGCGCCGTGCCCTCCGCCTGCACCAGGGCGACGTGGGGCGTGCGGTCGGTGCCGAGCAGCAGCGGCACGCCGACCAGGCCCTCGAAGCCGGTCAGCCCGACCTCGACCCGGCCCTCGCCGGTGTCGGCGATCAGGGAGACGAGCCCCTCCTCCGGAAAGAACGCGTGGGGAATCGGCCGGTCGGCCTCGATCAGCACCTGACGGAACGCCAGCGGCACCCGCTCCAGATGCGGGGCGAGGCGCGAAAAGTCCTCCGCCGTCACGGCGGCGAGGAGGCGGTTGCGACAGTCGGAGGGCCGAAGCGTGGGCATGACGCAGCTCGCGGTCAGGGCAAGAGCGCACGCCGTCTCCCAGCCGCCCGCGCCCGAATCCTTCGGCGGACGATGTTTTCCATATAGGCCGCGCCCGGCCCCCGGACACCAGCCGGGACCGTCATTCGGGACCGCGGCGATGGCCCCTGTACGGTTTCGGACAAAGTCCGAAGAGCCTATTCCCGAGAATGGTCCGGTCGGATACGACGCGTTCATGACCTTTTCGGGCTTGGCAAGTCTTCGCGTGCCTGATTTCTTTGAAACATATGTTGCTTTGAGCGATCGATCCGGGCACGGAGACTTGGCCGACCCCGAACCGATGCTCGGGTGCGCTCCATGACCGGCCTGTCGGGCCAGCCCGGCACGGGCCTTCGCCCCCCGCCGGGGCCGCTCGACGGGATGGCCGGTCCCTTGAGCCGGCGCCTCGGCCTACACGTCCCCCTCTCCGGCGACGACCTCGCGGCCTTGTCTCAGCTCGCCGTCCGGGAGACGGTCGTCGTCGCCCACACCGATCTCGTGCGCCAGGGCGAGCCGGCGGAGAACGCCTTCCTCGTGCTGGAGGGGATCGCGGCCCGCTACGTCCAGCGGGCGTCAGGCGCCCGCCAGATCCTCGCCCTGCTGCTGCCCGGCGACCTGTGCGACCCCGACCTCGCCCATCTGGAGCGCTGGGACCACGGCATCGCCACGCTCTCGCATTGCCGGATCGCGCGGGTGCCGCGGGCGGCCCTGGAGGAGCTGATCGCCACCCGCCCCGCCGTCGCGCTGGGCTTAAGGCGGACCAAGCTGGAGGCCGAGGCGCGCAGCCGGGCGTGGCTGACGGCGCTCGGCATCGGGCTCGCGACCGAGCGGCTGCTGCGGGTGTTTCGCGAAGTCATCGACCGGATGCACGCGGTGGGGTTGGCCGAGCGCAACGAGGGCCCGCTGCCGCTGACCCAGGTGGACATGGCCGAGTGCATCGGCACCAGCACGGTCCACGTCAACCGCGTGCTGCAGGACCTGCGCCGCTCCGGCATGGTGGAGCTGAAGGGCAACCGCCTGCGCCTGCTCGACCGCGCCGGGCTCGACGCCCTGTCCGGGGAATAGAGCATCGGCCCGAAAGGTGGAAACCGGCTTTCGGAAAGAGCCGATGCGGCACGAGAACCCATCGCATCGTCCTCGATGCGATGGACCGGTAGCGTACCGATCGCCGCATTCCCTGAAAGGTTAAGGACGCCGTCCGCGGGGCGGCGCAGTGTAGGGCTCAACCTTCGAGGACGCGATCATGCGCCTCTACATCGACATCGTCGACGGGGACGCCTTCACCCGCGACGAGGACGGGCTCGACTTCGCCAGTCTCGACGAGGCCTGCGCGGCCGCCGTCGCCCTGCTGCCGGCGCTCGCCCGCGACGCGGTGCAGGGCTCCCGCCGCCGCGCCGCGATGCTCCATGAGCGCGAACGCTGCATCGCCGCCGAGATCCGCGACGGCGCCGGCACCGTCCTGTTCCGCACCCGCCTGCGGCTCGACATGGAGTGGCCGGGAAGCGGACGCGCCTGACGGCCTCCCCTCTCCCATCCAACCCCCTCATCCTGAGGTGCGCAGCCGAAGGCGGAGCCTCGAAGGAGGGCTCCAGGGATCGCGAGACCTCTGGAGCCCTCCTTCGAGGCCGCTGCGCGGCACCTCAGGATGAGGGGGTGGGGTGGAATGGCCGCCCTCGAAAAAAGCCTCAGAACGGCCGGTCCGCCGGCACCCTGGCCGCCGCGATCTCCTCCGCGTTCGGCGGGCGCAGCACCGTGATGTCGGGCTCGCGCTCCGCCGCGATCAGGCCGAGGCGGGCGAAGGCGTCGAGCCAGCCGTCCATCGGCCACAGGCCGTGGCGGGCGCGGAAGCGCCGGGCGTTGCGGACGATGTCGGCGAAGTGCTGGAGCGGCGGATCGCAGGAGAGGTGGTGCTGGTGGAAGGCCGGGGGCACGCCCGCGAGCATCACCGGCACGCCGGCTTCCGCGGCGCGGAAGGCGAGATCGGTGTCCTCGGCGCCGTAGCCGTCGAACCCCTCGTCGAAGCCGCCGAGCCGGTCCCAGGTCGAGGCCCGCACCGCGAAGGCGAGCGACCAGAACAGTCCGGGATTTTTTGTCGGTTCGACGCCGTGCTCGGGAAACGGACGGGCCGGGTGCAGCGCGCCGACGCGCATCAGGTCGGCCTCCGTCCAGCCGTCCCGCACGGCGTTTGCCGGCAGGTAGCGGATCGGCCCGCAGACCAGGGCGTCGTGCGCACCTGCGGCTGCGGCGAGGCCGGCGACGAGCCCGGCGGAGGGAATGCAATCGACGTCGAGATAGACGAGGAGATCGCCCCGCGCCGCCATGCGCCCGGCATTGCGGGCGGCGGCGAGCGGCAACCCGTCGCTCGGCAGCGCCACCCGGCGCAGCGGGAACGGGGTTTCGGGGAGCGGTGCCGGATCGCGGCCCATCTCGACCAGGATGCACTCGGAGGGCGCGGGCCCGCGGGCGAGCCCCTCGATCAGGCGCGCGAGATGGGCCTCGCGCCCCTTGTTGAGCGTGACGACGCTGATGTGGCTCACGGGGCTCAAGGTTCCGGCGGATGGTGCGGGCGTTGTGCCGGGGCGATCCTGAAACGGGGATGAAGGGCGCTCTGGCCGAGCGGTTTCGAGCGCGGGTCCCCTCCCCCTTGCGGCAGGGCTATCGCATTTGGGTGATGAGGTCGGCGAGGAAGTCGTCGTCCCATCCGGCCAGTTGCCGCTTGGTGTGCAAGGAGCCCTTAGCGGTGTCCTGGCGCAGGATGG